>CANFUT010000017.1 GCA_947450325.1 Flavobacteriia bacterium | reverse complement strand
TTCAGAGCTCAATTTAGAGGAGTCAGAAATGTTGGATTCTTTTTATTTAGATTAACCCAAATTTATGCTTGATTTTCTGTGAAGTCCACAGAATTTTGACATGATCCTCCATGATCCCAAAATAATATGAATTTTTAGGACAAAAAAAAGAGTCTTAAAATTTAAGACTCTTTTTGTGCGGAGAATGTAGGATTCGAACCTACGGTACCTCTCGGTACAACAGTTTTCAAGACTGCCGCAATCGACCACTCTGCCAATTCTCCGGGGGCAAAATTAGTAATACTTTGAATACTGACAAGCATAAAATTAAAAAAAGATTGAAAAAAATAATTAATGACTGAAAAACAAGTGGTTAATGTATAGTTAGTTTAACCGTTTGCAGCCTGAATTGTGCATTTAGCTCAATAGTAGCGCAAACATTCCATAAATTCTTAGTAATTTTATACCTTTCAACTCTAATTCATTGGTCAAAACTGAAATATTGAGATTTTAAAAATATTGTCATGGTTTTAATTGACTTTTAAAATAATTCTGAAATGAAACGATTTTTATTTTTATTCATTTTTCTTTGTTGTTCTGTTGTGCTTAATGCGCAAAAGAACAAGCAATTAAAAGCTTATTTAGATCACAAAGTTTTTTATGAAAGTTCGATTGGAAATTACGTAGAGGTTCAATTGCAGTTTTTAGGGCTTTCTTTGAAATACAAAGGTGTTGAGGGTGGATTACAGGGAGAAGTTGCGATTCAGTTATCTATTAAGTCAAATGACAAAATAGTAGCTTCTGATGCATATAGACTTCAAACTCCATTAATGAAAGACAGCATTGTCGAAGACGTTTTTGATTTAAAAAGGTTCGCTCTGCAACCAGGTAGTTATGAGTTAGAAGTTTCATTGCAAGATTTGAATGCGAACAATGAGCCTATGTCAGGAAAACAACAGATTGAAATTAAAGATTTAGGTTCACAACCTTCATTTTCTGATATTCAAGTTTCTGAAACAATGACTAAAACTGATTCAGTAAGTGTTTTCACTAAATCTGGCTACGAGATGATTCCAAGGATTTCAAATTATTTTACAACTGAAGCGAATACTTTGCCTGTTTATTTTGAGATTTATTCACCTGAAAAATCAGCTCAGGCTTTTGGATTAAAACAAACAATCTTTCAAACTAAAAGCAATTTAGAGATGGAAGATTTTACTCGTTTTTCAAAACATGAAGTCAATCAAATTCAACCTGTTTTAAGAGTCATTGATATAGCCAAATTACCTTCAGGTGAATATACATTGAAGTACACATTGATTTCCAAAGAGAATAAGGAAATTGCCAATGTAGATTACTTTTTTGAAAGATCAAATGAAATTACGGAAGCTATTGCAGCTGAAAACATTGTTTTAGATCCGGCATTTCAATCATCAATTGCAAATGACAGTGTTTTTTACTACATGGAAAGTTTGATTCCTATTTCTAAGCCTGCTGAAATCAAAAATATCATCAGCATTTTGAAGAAAAAGGACAGCGAGCAATCAAGAAAGTATATTCAAGCATACTGGGTTTTGAGCGCAAATGGTGCAAAGGCTTACGACGCTTGGATGAAATACAAAGGACAAGTTCAATTGGTCGAGAGATTATTCTCCAATAATTTCTTAGAAGGATTTGAAACCGATAGGGGTCGGGTCTATCTTCAATATGGCGCACCAAGTTATATCATTGCTAGAGAAAGTTCACCTTCTGATTATCCATATGAAATTTGGCAATATGATAAAATCAAACAATATTCAAACAAGCGATTTATTTTCTATAATCCCGATTTAGTTAACAATAATTACAGATTATTGCATTGTGATATGATTGGGGAACTTCAAAATTATCGTTGGCAACAGGCACTGGCAAAAAGAAATTCTCCTAATAGAAATATTGATGACCCCAATGATGGGAACAACAGTCATTATGGAGGCGAAAGTTTAGAATTATACCAACAAAAATAAAGCTCCGTTGAATCAAATTGCCATTGTTATCCTTAATTGGAATGGAAAGCATTTTTTAAAAGATTTTCTGCCAAGTGTTATAAAACATTCTGGAGATGCTAGGATAATTGTGGCTGATAATGCATCAACTGATGATTCAATCTCATTTTTACGTCAGGAATTTCCAAACATTGAAATCATCCAAAATGATAACAATGGTGGTTTTGCAAAAGGATACAACGATGCGTTAAAAAAAGTGGACAGCAAGTTCTATTTATTACTCAATAGCGATGTTGAAGTGAGTGAGAATTGGTTGGAGCCTCTTTTGAAAACGATGGAAGATGATAAAATCGCAGGATGTCAACCGAAAGTGTTGGCTTTTGGCGACAAGTCAAAATTTGAACATGCTGGAGCTGCAGGTGGTTATTTAGATCATAATTACTATCCTTTTTGTCGCGGAAGAATATTCAATGAAACGGAAAAAGATACACAGCAATACGACGGTGAAGCGGAGGTTTTTTGGACTTCTGGTGCTTGCATGTTAATTCGTTCTGAACTGTATCACCAAGTTGGTGGATTCGATGAATTGTTTTTTGCACACATGGAAGAAATTGACCTATGTTGGAGAATTAAAAAACTTGGATTTGCTTTCAAAATTATACCTTCATCAGAAGTTTATCATGTAGGAGGCGGAACTTTAAATTATTTTTCTCCCAAAAAAACATACTTAAATTTCAGAAATAGCTTATATATGATTACTAAAAATCATGCAGGTTGGCTGTTCCCCAAATTGTTTTATAGAATGTTGCTTGATGGAATAGCAGCGATGATGTTTTTATTTTCAGGAAAACCTAGTCATTTTTGGGCAGTATTTAAAGCGCATATTGATTTCTACAAGCACATTAAAAATATGCTTAAAAAGCGCAAAGAATTAAAGAAAATTCAAGCAGAATTTAATAGAACAGGTCTCTATAAAGGAAGTATTTTGTGGGCGAAGTATTTTAAACGCATTCACTCTTTCAGTAATTTGAATATGAGGTTATTTGACTAAAAGATTCAAATATTTTTTCTCCTTAATTCAAAATTTTGTCCCAAATATACTTTTCTAACTTGCTCATCAGAAGCTAATTCTTCAGCTGTTCCAGATTTCAAAATTGATCCTTCAAAAAGCAAATAAGCGCGGTCGGTAATCGAAAGTGTTTCTTGTACATTGTGATCTGTTATCAAAATACCAATATTTTTCTTGCGCAAATCAGCAACGATACTTTGGATGTCTTCTACTGCAATTGGGTCAACACCAGCAAATGGTTCATCTAACAGCACAAACTTTGGATTTGTAGCCAATGCACGTGCAATTTCAGTTCTTCGTTTTTCTCCACCAGAAAGTCTATTTCCTAAATTCTTGCGAACGTGAGTCAAACTAAATTCCTCAAGTAATTGCTCTAATCGTTCAGTTCTTTGTGGTTTGGTTAAATCAGTCATTTCTAAAATAGCCAAAATATTATCTTCCACACTTAATTTACGAAAAACGGAAACTTCTTGAGGTAAATATCCAATTCCCAATTGCGCTCTTTTGTACATCGGGTAATTGGTGATGTCAATATCGTCCAAAAACACAGAGCCTTCATCGGGTTTTACCAAGCCGACGATCATATAGAAAGAAGTAGTTTTTCCTGCGCCATTTGGACCAAGTAAACCGACAATTTCGCCTTGATTTACTTCGACAGTAACGCCTTTAACAACACCTCTTCCTTTGTATGTTTTTTTAATTTCCTGTGTGTATAATTTCACTTGTTGGATAATTTAGAATGCTCAAAAATAAGAAGAAACAATGAATTAGAAGCTGAAGGTCATTCTTGCACGAATTCCAATCGGGTTCATGCCCGGATCTAAATGAGTTACACGATAAACCAAATCAATTCTTCCGAATTTAAAGATGTTTTCAATGCCGGCAGCCAATTCAGTATAAGGAACATTTCCAAATTGTTTTGTAAATGTTGGTAAAATCATCTCGCCTGAATGTTTAGAATCTATTGAACCATAGACGATTCTTCCCGTTGTTACCAATCTCCATTTTAATTTTTTCACCAATGGAATTCTATCAAAAAGCAATCCTTGCCAATGTTGTTCTAACAATCCTGCGACATATTTATCAGAAATGAATTCAAAATAGTTTAATTTATTAAAAGTACTGGTTAGTAGCCAATAAGATTGGTTTCCTTCATGGACCTTTAAGAATGGATAAGCAGCGGTTCCAGAAATATATCCTGCAGTAAAACCATATCTCAATCGACCTAAAACACCCACATTTCTGGTGTGCTCCATTTGAAATTCAAATTTCTGATAATTGTAATCGCTACCAAAAATTCCTTTGACCCCAAAAATTCCTTGAATTGAAAAAATCGGATATTTTGAGCCAATAGATGAACGGTCAAAAGCACCAGAAATAAATTCCTCATCTTTTGTCCATCTCATTCGCAAAGTAAATTCAGATGTTTGAATTTTCGGAATATTAACTAATGTTCCATCGATGTTTCTCTTTTGATAGTTAGCTAAACCAAGTGCTGTGTATTCTTTCCATTCAAATCCACCGTAGATAATCAAATCTTTTTTGATGTCTTTTTCTAGGTTAATACCTGCTTTTTCTACAAAAGTTAATTTATTTAGAGGTCCAGTTCTGAAAAGTGTATTAAATGTTGAGCCAACAGACGCTGCAGTAGGAGAAACACCGATTTGCTCGATGTCATAGTTGTAAAATGTTGTCAGCATTCCTCGTTTTTTAGGCGTTAGATTGTAACGAATAGAAGCTCCGTATTTAAATCTTTCATCACCAAAACCGTAAGCGATTCTTCCTCCGAGTTCAATTCTTCGGGAAAAATCATTGGATGTTCGCAGTGCAAGTCCAACTCTATACGATTCAATTGGATTGATGCTAAATAAACTAAATGCACTTCCGATTTCAATCTTGCCCAATGGGAAATAACCAGTGGCGCCCATGTACGAAAGTTTCTTTAGCGTTTTAAAAAAAGTAGTATTATTCAACGAATCAACCATTTTGTCGATTCCTGCTTCTTGTGCAGATAGGATTTCATGGCGATTTTTAACCCAATAATCTTTGGATCTAATCATGGCACTGTCCAAGTATTCCACCGTGTTGTCAGCATTATAAAACGCATCGTCTCGAGGTTGATTGATGACAAAGTCTTTTCTAGACGATAATTTTCGAGCAAAAAATCCGTAAAGTTTTGATTTGTCAGTAAATTTAAAATCTACAATCATTTTTTCCCGAACCTGCATCCAAACTTCTTTTTCAACTTGTTCAAAATCTTGTTCGAAATACATGTCTTGGACATAATTGATGTTTGCCCAAGGAGATAAACTTGCTTTGATACTTTTTACCGCATAAGTTGTGTCATGAATCCACATTTCTCCTGAAAAAGTCATGTCACCAGTTCTTTTTGGTTGAAAAGTCAATTTGTAGCACCATTTATTGTCAATGAAAGTTGAATCGGTCAATACAAACTTGTAATATGACCTTGCAATGTTTGCAATTGGACTTACAAAAGAACGTTGGAAAAGATTTATGTAATTGTCATAAATGTTCATATCCAAATACATGTCGCCTAAAAGCTGATTGATTTGAATGTTTTCAATTCCAGAAACTTTTGAAGCTTTAATGATTTCAATTTTCTTTTTCGGATTGTTTCTAAAGTGAAAATCTGAAATGGATTCACTCAAAAGCACAGGTAAATAAGTTGATCCGTCGTCAGTTGAGTCAAGGTAGTCCATCACAACATCTAATCTTTGGATTAGGCCTCTTTCGGTAAATTTTTCTCCAATATTATTCAGGTCAAGTTGCATTTTATTATAAACTTCGTAATCATAAGAAGTCAATTTTTCTTTGTTGTTGATTTGTTTATTTGCAATAATTTTCTTGTGCAAGGTAATGGAAGGCAACTCATCGGGTGGTCGAACAAAGAACGTTTCAAGTTCTTCGACGTCAGGTTTGAGTGAAATATTTATTTCTTGAGATTGATCCAGCTTTACGGCGACGGTTTTGGTTTTGTATCCTAAAAAAACAAATTGTAAACTGTCAGTGGCATAATAAGTTTCTATTGAGTAATTTCCTGACGTGTCAGTAGAAGTGCCCATTTTAGAAAGGTAGAATTTTACTTTAACAAAAGGTAGCGTTTCGCCAGTCACTTCATCGGTCACTTTTCCAAAAACTTTTGTTTGCTGGGAAAATGAGGTGAAAATGAATCCTAAAAAAGTAAAAATGAGCAAATAATTTTTCATAATTCTCAACCCAAAGTTACAAAAATCAAGCCAATTAGAGTTTTATTTAAAATTTAAACGATACTTTCTTTGGCGCGTTTTTTTTCCACGCCGGCTGTTACCCAAATACTTATTTCATAAAGTAATAAAATAGGAATGGATACAATGATTTGACTAATCATATCTGGAGGAGTAATTACGGCTGAAAGAATAAGTACACCAACGATTGAGTGTTTTCTGTATTTCTTCAAAAAAGTGGCAGTGATGATTCCTAATTTTGCCATTAAATAGGCAACAACAGGTAATAAAAAAAGCAATCCAGAATAGAAAACGGTTGATATAATCGTACTCATATAAGAGTTGATTGTAAAGATGTTGTCGATATTTTTCGAAATTTGATAAGTTCCAAAAAACTGAACACACATTGGCGAAACTACAAAATAACCAAATAAAATACCTAGAAAAAAGAGAATACTTACATAAAAAACGATTCCTTTTACGACTGTTCTTTCGTTGGATTTCAAACCTGGTTTAACAAAAGACCATAATTGATAAAAGATAAAAGGGAAAGCTAAAACGACACCTCCTACCATACTCATCATCATTGCATAACCAAATTGACCACCCATGGTTGTACTTTGCATTTTTACTGGAATTTCTTCAATGCAAATCCCCATGTAATCACACATCAATCTGAAACTAATAAAAGATGGGTCTTTCATTGAAAGGAAAACGTTATCGATAATCCATTCTTGGAAAATCCAGATTGCGATCGCTATAACAACCACAACAGCTGCGCTTCTTACAAGTCTCCATCTTAATTCCTCAAGATGATCTAAGAATGACATTTCTTTACCTTCTTTTTCTTTCATTTCGGGTGCAAATGTACAATAACTGTAGATTATAATAAACAAATCATATAGTTCAAATCAGAATAAAGCATAAAAAAGCGCGAAATGAAGAATTTTTAATAAAATTATGACAAAATAACCTTTCAAATTGTGTAACTTCGCTTAAAAATTTTGTAACTTTCAGGTAAAGTTCAATTAACAAATCCATGGTTCAAACAGATCTTAAAGGTGCACTTCGCACATATTTCGGATTCGATAGCTTTAAAGGAAAACAAGAGGACATAATAAACAACGTTTTGAATGGAAAAAACACGTTCGTTATTATGCCCACTGGTGGCGGTAAATCGCTTTGCTATCAATTACCAGCATTATTATCAGAAGGAACAGCGATTGTTGTATCTCCACTGATTGCCTTGATGAAAAATCAAGTTGATGCTATTCGAAATGTGAGTGACAGTGAATCAGTGGCGCATTTTCTGAATTCGTCATTATCCAAAGCAGAAATAACCAGAGTGAAAACAGACATTCAAGCTGGGAAAACAAAATTATTGTATGTTGCTCCTGAATCATTGACAAAGCAAGAATATATTGACTTTTTAACGTCGGTAAACATTTCTTTTTTTGCAATTGACGAGGCACATTGTATATCAGAATGGGGACATGATTTTCGACCAGAATATCGAAGATTGAGAGAGATTTTTGAAAAAATTTCAAATGTTCCAATCATTGCTCTGACTGCAACAGCAACACCAAAAGTTCAATTCGACATTCAGAAAAACTTGAATATGTTGGATGCGATCCTTTTTAAATCTTCTTTCAATCGTGATAATTTGTATTATGAGATTAGACCAAAGAAAGACGTTGAAAAGGAAATCATTCGATACATCCGTTCTAAGGAAGGAAAATCTGGAATCATTTATTGCTTGAGTAGAAAAAAAGTTGAAGAACTTTCTGAATTATTGCAATTGAATGGAATCAATGCTTTGCCTTATCATGCTGGCCTAGATGCTGCTACAAGAGGGAAACACCAAGACATGTTCTTGATGGAAGACACCAGTATCATTGTTGCGACCATTGCATTTGGAATGGGAATTGATAAGCCAGATGTTCGTTTTGTAATTCACCACGATATTCCAAAATCGCTCGAAAGTTATTACCAAGAAACAGGTAGGGCAGGACGTGATGGAGGTGAAGGTGAATGTGTTGTTTTTTACAGCTACAAAGACATCGAAAAATTAGAAAAGTTTCTGCAAGGAAAACCAGTTGCTGAACAAGAAATTGGGAAGCAATTATTGCATGAAATGGTTTCATATACAGAAACTTCTGTTTGTAGACGAAAATATATTCTTCACTATTTTGGTGAACAATTTGACGAAGCAGAATGTAATTGCATGTGTGATAATTGCAAATTCCCTCGTGAACGCTCAGAAGGTAAAGAATTTGTCTCCTTACTTTTGGGTGCTGTAACTGAACTTGAAGAACAACAAAAAGCGAAACATTTGTGTGCTTTTATTGCTGGAAATATTACCGCTGATATAAAAAGCTACAGACACGATCAATTACCTCTTTTTGGGAAAGGAAATGAAAGAGATGAACATTTCTGGAATGCTGTGATTCGTCAAAGTTTAGTAGGTGGCTTTATCACCAAAGACATTGAAACTTACGGGACAATTAAATTAACTCAAAAAGGGAAAGATTTTATTCAAAATCCAACGTCGTTCCTGCTTATTAAAGAAAGAATTTTCACTGGAACTGATGGTGAGGATAATGATATCGTTACTCCTGGTAAAGGTGGTGCTTTTGACGAAGATTTATACCAATTGTTGGTTGATTTGAGAAAATCAATTTCAAAGTTGAAGAACATTCCACCATTTGTGATTTTCCAAGAGCCATCTTTGAAAGACATGTGTTTGCAATATCCAATAACTATTGATGAATTGACAAATATCCAAGGAGTTGGAACTGGAAAAGCAGCACGTTACGGAGAACCTTTCTTGGCGTTAATTCAATCTTATGTTGAAGAAAACGACATTGAGAGACCACAAGACATGGTTGTTAAATCTTTGATAAACAAATCTGTACTTAAAGTTCAACTGATTCAAAATATTGATCGTAAATTGCCACTTGAAGATATTGGTAAAGCGCAAGGAAAAAATATTGATGAAGTTATAGAAGAAATCGAAGGAATTGTTTCTTCCGGTACTAGAGTGAATATCAATTATTACATAGATGATATTCTAGACGCTGATAACCAAGAAGAAATTTATGACTATTTCAAAGAAGCTGAAACTGATGATATCATTGAAGCTTACAAGGAATTTGACGGAGATTATACTGAAGAAGAATTGAGATTGATGCGTATTAAGTTCATGAGCGAAATGGCGAATTAGTCAAAGAATAAACGAATATTTAAAAACCGCTTTTCATTGTAATGTCAAGCGGTTTTTATTTTTAAAGGAAAACACAGAAAATAACATCTAAAAACAAAGTTGATACTGAAGTCATATGAAATTATTGATTGTTTTTTTCTTTTTTTTGATGACAAATGCCAAATTATTGTCACAAAAAGCTGAGAATTTTGAAATTGACTTTGAACCTACTTTTCTTTCAACTCAACTACACCTTAATCAATATTATAAGACTAATCAAGACGATAGCATTCAATTTACTTCATTTAAGTTTTATATTTCAAATCTTGCGTTAGTGAATGAAAATGAAGTTGTTTGGAAATTAAATCCAGGATTTTATTTAATTGACTTGGAAGACTCTAATTCTTTTAAAATCAAAAGTGTCATTCCTGAAAATATGATTTACAATCAAATTACTTTTGATTTGGGAATTGATAGTTTGACAAATGTTTCAGGCGCATTAGGCGGAGCACTTGATCCTACTCAAGGAATGTATTGGACTTGGCAAAGTGGATATATCAACTTGAAACTAGAAGGAAATTGTAATCAATCTTTACAATCAAACAATGAATTTATTTTTCATCTCGGAGGTTATCAAAGTCCCTTTAATGCCATTCAAAAAATATCATTACAAACAAAAAAACAATCAACTTATCAAATTGGAATTGAATTAAATAACTGGATTTCAGAAGTTGATTTTCATCAAGCAAAATCAATCATGTCGCCTCGAAAAGAAGCGATTGAGATGGCTGTAAAAGCAACTAAAATGTTTGTTTTGAAATGAGATACTTGCTCTTTTGTCTTGGTTTTTGGATGCTTTTTTCATTTTTTGAGAAAGAAAACAATTTATTTTATGTGCCTAGAAATTGGCCGAAACCTGTTTATAATTTTAAAAATAACCTATTAACTGAACAGAAAGTTCTTTTAGGAAGAAATCTCTTTTATGACCCATTATTGTCACGGGACAATACAATTTCTTGTGCAAGTTGTCATTCTCCTTTCAATGCTTTCGCGCATGTTGATCATAATTTGAGTCATGGTATTGAAGATCGGATTGGTACGAGAAATTCTCCCACTTTAATGAATTTGGCTTGGCATCAGTCATTTATGTGGGACGGAGCTATCAATCATTTAGACATGCAAGCGTTGGCGCCAATTAGCCATCCAGCTGAGATGGATGAAAAAATCGAAAATGTAATTTTAAAACTCAATCGAACCAAAAAATATAAATCCTTGTATTTTAATGCGTTTGGAGATAGTATCGCCACAGGCGAGAGAACATTGAAAGCCATTTCACAATTCATGTTGACTTTGGTTAGTGCCAATTCAAAATATGATTTGGTAAAACAACACAAAGCAAAGTTTACACTTCAAGAAAAAAACGGTTATAAATTGTTCCAAAAACATTGTGCAAGTTGTCACCAAGAGCCACTTTTTACAAACCTTAAATTTGAGAATAACGGATTGAAAGTAGATTCAAAACTTAATGATATCGGAAGAATGAAAATTACGCAAAATGCCAAAGATTCATTAAAATTTAAAGTACCAACATTGCGAAATATTGAATTTTCTTATCCATATATGCATGATGGGCGATTTAAAAAACTGAACCAAGTAATGAATCATTACACCAATGAGATTCAACACAGTTCAACGTTGGCCGAAAATCTTCGCAAACCTATTGCTTTGACATCCAACGAAAAAGTAGATATCATTGCTTTTTTATTGACATTAACTGACAAGGAATTCCTTTTTAATCCAAAGCTTGGATTTCCTAGAGCAAAATAATTTTGAAGGATAATTTGAAATAAAACATCTAACTAAGAAATCAAGCAATTTAAGCTTGGAAAACAAAATTCGCTTATGAAAAAAAATATTTTAATTACTTCGCTTCTTTTTGTAGGATTTTATGCAAATTCGCAAACAAATCCAGTTATATTATCTTGGTTGAGAAATACAACAGGAACTTTAGGAAGACATTACGTTTCAGGAAATTCTACAGCGATTAATGATGCTGACTCAGTGAATGTGAAACATGTTTTGTATTCAACTACAAGTGCTTATGTAAAAACGAATGGAATTCCTTCGTATGTAACAGGTCCATTTCTAGACGGAAATCCTTCTTTGGCAACGACACAAAATGCCATTTTTAAATTCCCCTTAACTCCAGCTCAGAATACAGGAACCCCAACTGCTACAACTGGTGGAAATATTGGACTTTTTATCAACGGTGTTGCTTTATTTGATTATCGTGATGGCGTTGCTTGGAATACAACAACAAGTGCATTGTGTGGTGGTTTACCAGGTATGTCGCCATGTCCAGGAGGACCTGCAGCTTCACAGCCGTGGAGCAGAGATGCTATTCCTGCTGAAAAGCTAGGTTTCGATTGTGCAAAAGGTCATCCTGCGATGGGGAATTACCACCATCACCAAAATCCAAGTGCATTCAATTTGGATTTGAATGTAATTTCAACAGTTTGTAACTTGTATGCTGCTGAAGGTTTGTATACTATTGACAGCATGCAACATTCGCCTTTAATTGGATTTGCATATGATGGATTTCCTATTTATGGCGCTTACGGATATAAAAACGCTGATGGTACTGGTGGTTTAGTAAGAATTAAGTCTGGATATCAACTTAGAAATATTACAACGAGAATTATTCATGCTGATGGGACAGACGTAGCAGACGGACCTGCAGTAAGCACAACTTATCCTTTGGGATATTTTAGAGAAGATTATGAATTTGTAACGCATGCAGGTCAAGAAGATTATTTGGATGAACACAATGGGAGATTCTGTGTAACACCAGAATATCCAGCTGGAATCTATTGCTATTACACTACTGTTGACGCTAACTGGAATTCATTTTATCCTTATGCAGTTGGACCAACATTTTACGGAAATGTAACTGCTTCAAAAGTTACAACGATTTCAGAACAAGTGACAGAATACACTGGTGCAGCTTCGGGTATCAATGAAGTGTTGGAAAACAATCAATTTAATATTATTCCAAACCCTGCGAGTGATTTAGTCGCGATTCAACTTCTTGGATTGGCCAATTCAGACATTCAAATTGAATTGTTGGATTTGACAGGTAGAAAAATTCAAAGTTCTACTATTTTACAAGGAAGTACAATTGCTTACTTTGATACAAGTAAACTTTATAATGGAGAATACATTGTTAAAATAGCTAATGGTGAATCAGTTATTTCTAAGAAATTGATGATTATTAAGTAGTAAAAAATAATACTTTTGTAAATCAAGTATTCATTCATTTGGGTACTTGATTTTTTTTTGGAATAAAAATTGGTATCCACACGAAAAAACAATAATGAATATCCAAATTCGCTTGATACATGTATTGCTCTTGACATTGATAGTTTCTATCTCAAGTTGTACTGTTGAAAAGAGATTACACTTTTCAGGACATACAGTTAGATGGAATCATGCAAATAAAGTTAATCACTCTGAAAAAGAGCAAGTATCGGAAGTTTTGGCTGAAACAAATTCAACTAAATCTGATGAGGAAAATATAAATTCAATAGATTTAAATCAAGCAATTTACGAACAAGAAAGTCAGTCATCCAAAACGAATTTAATTCAAGAAAAATCAGATAATTTTATCGAGAAATCTAACTTCGATCAAAAGGTTGAAAAATTGAATACCATCAAAAACAAAGTTTCAGAAAGTAAATTTTTGAAAAAGAAATTCAATTTGAAGTCCAAAAAATCAGAAGTTAGACCAGACAATGACATGTGGGGGCTTTTGGGGTCAATCCTTGTAGGAGCTTTAATTGTGATGGCGATAGTAATCGTTGTAGCATTAATTGTAGTTTTGATTCTTTCGACGCTGCCGCTCGCTTTAGCAAAAATTATTGGAGGAATATTACTAGCTGGTTTATTGCTATTTTTTATATTATACTGACAATAAAAAATACAAATCAATTTTTACTTGATTATCTTTAACCCAAAATAAATTCCATGAGCAAGATTTTAATCATCGATGACGAGAGAAGTATTCGCCGCGCTTTGCGTGAAATTTTAGAATTTGAAAACTTCGAAGTGCACGAAGCTGAAAATGGCAAAGAAGGTTGGGAGAAAATTCAATCCACAACGTACGACATCATTTTTTGCGATATTAAAATGCCTTTGATGGATGGAATGGAGGTCTTGGATGAAATTCAAAAAGCCAAAATTGACGTTCCTGTCATTATGATTTCAGGTCATGGAAATATTGAAACAGCAGTTGATGCAATCAAAAAAGGAGCTTTTGACTTTATCGAAAAACCGCTGGATTTGAATCGAATTTTAGTAACGATTCGCAATGCAAAAGACCGTTTGTTTTTGGTTGAAGAAACAAAATCGTTGAAATCAACAGTTAAAAAATTCAAAGGATCTTCGATCATCGGCGAAACAGAAGGCATTGTGAAAATCAAGGAAATGATTGAAAAAGTTGCTCCTTCTGATGCGCGCGTTTTAATCACAGGCGGAAACGGAACAGGAAAAGAATTGGTTGCTCGTTCTTTGCACGACAATTCAAACAGAAGAAAAATGGCTTTTGTGGAGGTAAACTGTGCTGCTATTCCTTCTGAACTGATCGAAAGTGAACTTTTCGGACATGAAAAAGGAGCCTTTACATCCGCAATTAAAGACAAAAAAGGCAAATTTGAATTGGCAAGCGGTGGTACTTTATTTTTAGACGAAATTGGCGATATGAGCGCTTCTGCACAAGCGAAAGTATTGCGTGCATTACAAGAAAATGTCATTCAAAGAGTTGGAGGTGAAAGAGACATTAAAGTGGATTGTCGCGTTGTTGCAGCAACAAACAAAGATTTGCGCAAAGAAATTGAAGAAGGAAGATTTAGAGAAGATTTATTCCACCGTTTGGCTGTAATTTTGATTCATGTTCCTTCGTTGAATGACCGTAAAGACGACATTCCTTTGTTGGCAGAACATTTTTTAACCATGGTTTGCGCTGAGCACGGTGTTGGTAGAAAATCGTTTTTAGATTCTGCCTTGAATCAACTAAAAGTGACTGATTGGACAGGAAATATACGTGAATTGCGCAATATCATCGAACGTTTGGTGATACTTTGTGGACAGGAAATTAGTGGCGATGATGTGAAAATGTTTGCTAATCCGAAAGCGTAACTAGATACTCTTCAGCAATTCAGCTAATTGTTGCGTCGTGGCTTTTCTTTCAAATTCACTTGGGCTTTTCAAATCAGTTTTGATTGTTAAATTTCCATTCAAAGCATCTTGAATAAAATTGAAAATTTCCATTTGATTTTCAGGTAAAAATACTTTTCCTTGCGTGTATTTTTCGACCAAAAATCCAGCGTCGCTTTTAGGATTAAAAACGCCTAAAATTGGTTTGTTGCAAGCTGCATATTCCAATAATTTTCCTGAAACAAAAATGGAAGAGCCTTCATAAACAGGCAAACAAAGCAAGAGTAAATTTGCACTTTTCATCATGGATAATGCATCTGAATGAGCAATGATTCCATGGTAATGAATCAAAATATTTTCACTTTCTAAAGCCTTGAAGTCTGCCAAAACATCAGTTTCAATTTTACCAGCAAGATTTATTTGAAACTTTCTATTTTCATCCGTTTCTTTGACTCTTTTTAATGCTGAAACTATTGATTTGTAAGGATAATTTGCACTCAAAGTTCCTACATAAGCGATTGTAAAGATATTGTTCTCAATCACTTTTGCATTTGAAATTTTTGTCTCATCAAATCCGTTAAAAATAAATTTGACTTTGTCTTTCTCGCGCTCAATTTTTGATTGCAACAATTTTTGCATGGATGGACCAATGGTTAAAACCAAATTGGATTCTTGTAAAACATCCAATTCCATTTTTTTATCCTTCGCTTCGTTGGATTTTGTGCGTTTGAACAAATCGTTGTAATACACTTCCGTCCATGGATCACGAAAATCTGCAATCCAGCAAATATTTGGCATCAATCTCTTTAATTTGAGACCAACTAAATGCGTTGATTGTGGCGGACCAGTCGTGATTACAAAATCAAATTTTTCTGTTTGAAGCAATTGTTTTGCTTTTTTGAAAGCGTAAGGATTCCAGCCAACTCGAGCATCAGGAATAAAATAATTTGCACGAATAAAGCGGGCCATTTTATCCATCATTCCTGGTTTTTTGCCACCGACATTTCCTTGCGGAATACTTTTTTTGGCGCTACCACTTTTCAAGAATGAATACAATCTAATTGGTTCCATTGTACTTGTTTTGAGCGTACGAATGTGTTCAATTTCTTGCACCAAACTTTCATCTACACTGCTGTATGAAGCTTGTTTTTCATTTACAGTTATCACATTTGGTTCTATACCAAATTCACCTAAATATTTCGCGAAATACATCCATCTTTGAACTCCCGAACCACCACTTGGAGGCCAATAATAAGAAATGATGAGTGCTTTCATGAAAGTTTAGAATTAAATCATTCCAACAACTTCTGAAATGGCTTTGTCTAAACCAGCAGCATTTTTTCCTCCAGCAGTTGCAAAAAAGGCTTGACCTCCTCCGCCACCTTGGATGTGTTTAGAAACTTCACGAATGATTTTTCCAGCATCGACATTTTTATCTGTCACAATTTGATCAGCAAAAATGATTGTAAGAGAACATTTGTCTCCTTCGATTCCACCAATGACAGCTGCGAAATTTTCAATTTCGCCTTTCAATTGGTAAACGATATCTTTGATACTTCCAGCGTCTAAATTGATTTTTTCAGCCAGTAAATTAACCCCGTTTTTATTAGTGATTTTGGCTTTTAAATCCGCTTTCACCAACATCGCTTTTTCTTTTTGGAATCCCTCAATTTGTTTTTGAAGTTGGTTATTTTTCTGAATCAATTCTTCAACTGCAGATTTTAGGTCTTTGGGATTTTTCAAGATACTGCTGATTTCATCCAATGAATCTGCTTTTTTGCGCAGTAAATTTTCAGCTGTTTTATTAGTAATCGCTTCAATTCTTCTGATTCCTGCGGCAACTGCGGTTTCAGTTGTCAATTTGAACATCCCAATTTTTCCTGTGGAAGGAACGTGTGTACCACCACAAAGTTCAATTGAATTTCCGAATCGAATTACGCGCACGTTGTCACCATATTTTTCTCCAAAAAGTGCCATCGCACCCATGTTTTTTGCTTCTTCAATAGGTAAATTTCTATGCTCATCTAATTCAATATTGGAACGGATGGCATTGTTCACAAGTGTTTCGATTTCAACTAATTCCTCATCAGTTACTTTCGAGAAATGAGAAAAATCAAAGCGCAAATAATCAGCACTTACAAATGAACTTTTTTGTTCTACATGTGTTCCTAAAACCGTTCGCAAAGCATGTTGTAACAAGTGTGTCGCAGAGTGATTTGAAGCTGCCAACTCACGTTTTTCGATGTTTACATGTGCATCAAATTCTGTTGCTGGATCGACTGGTAATTTTTCAGTCAAATGAATGATCAAATTGTTCTCTTTTTTGGTGTCAAAAATGAACGTTTTATTTCCATTGTGCTCAATAAATCCAGTATCACCCACTTGTCCACCTCCTTCAGGATAGAAAGGCGTTTGATTGAAAACCAATTGATAAAAAGCTTTTTGCTTTTCGCTCACTTTTCTGTATTTCACGATTTCAACCCTTGCTACCAAGTTGTCGTAGCCAATAAACTTCTCTTCAGAATCCGTTTTCAAGATAACCCAATCATCAGTTTCGATGGCTGTTGCAATTCTTGAACGGTTTCTTTGTTCTTCTAATTTTGCTTCAAATTCAACTTCATCGATGGATAGATTATTTTCTCGAGCAATCAAGGAAGTCAAATCTACTGGAAAACCGAAAGTATCATACAATTCAAAAACAGCAGCACCATTTAAAACTGGATTTTTTGTTTCTCTTGCATGCACCATCAATGCATCCATCCTTTTGATTCCTTGCTCTAAGGTTCTAAAAAAACTCAATTCTTCTTCAAAAATCACTTTTTCAATGATGTCTTTTTGCATCAATAATTCTTGAAAAGGATCTCCCATTTCTTTGCCTAAAACGACAGAAAGTCCTGATAAAAATGGTTCTTTCAAATTCAATGTCTGGTAGCCGTAACGAACTGCTCTTCTCAAAATTCGACGAATTACATATCCTGCGCCTGTGTTTGAAGGCAATTGTCCATCAGCAATTGAAAAAGCAATCGCACGAACGTGATCTGCAATGACGCGCAATGCGATATCAGTTTCTTCTTTTTCTCCGTATTTAACACCGGAAATTTTCTCCATGTGGCGAATCAAGGCTTGAAACAAATCGGTATCGTAGTTGGATGTTTTTCCTTGCAATGCCATCGCCAAACGCTCCAATCCCATTCCTGTGTCTACGTGCGTTGCTGGTAAAGGCTCAAGACTTCCGTCTGCTTTTCTGTTGAATTGCATGAAAACGTTGTTCCAAATCTCAACTACTTGCGGATGATCGTTGTTAACCAAAGTCAATCCATTCACTTTTTGACGGTCTTCCAACGGACGAATATCCACGTGAATTTCAGTGCAAGGTCCACAAGGTCCAGTTTCACCCATTTCCCAGAAATTATCTTTCTTAGAAGCTAAAATAATTCTATCTTCTGCGATAAAACGTTTCCAAATGTCAAAACTTTCTGTGTCTTGTGGAACGCCATCTTTTTCATCACCTTCAAAAACGGTTACATATAACTGATCTACAGGGATTTTATATACATCTGTCAATAATTCCCAAGCCCAAGAAATTGCTTCTTCTTTGAAATAATCTCCAAAAGACCAATTTCCCAACATTTCGAACATGGTGTGGTGATAAGTGTCAACACCAACTTCTTCTAAATCATTGTGTTTTCCTGAAACGCGCAAGCATTTTTGTGAATTTGCCACTCGTCTGATACTAGGGACAGTATTTCCTAAAAAATAGTCTTTAAACTGGTTCATTCCAGCATTGGTAAACATCAGAGTTGGATCGTTTTTTACGACCATTGGAGCTGAAGGAACGATTTTGTGTCCTTTTTCTTCAAAAAAGCGGAAAAAATGTTGGCGTATTTCGTGAAGTGTCATGAATATAAAGTGTTATTATTCAATAAAATAAATTGAATAAAAAGATAATTTAAAATTTCACAACAAAGTTAGAATTTTTGACTGAATTTCAGGGGAAATCACGACGCAAAATCAAGGAAATAAGTGATTTTTCAATTCAAAAATTGAAAAATTAGGATTAAACGACTAATTTTAAAGTCTAGTTCTAACCAAATCTTCCAAACAATCAATAAATCTCGGATGGTCATTAGAACTTGGCACTAATTGTACTTTTTCTCCTCCGTGTTCTTCGAAAATTTCTTGGTATTCGTCACCTATTTCAATGATGGTTTCAAGGCAATCTGCCACAAAAGCTGGACTGAATGCCAGTAATTTTTTAGCACCTTTTTTACCTTGTTCCTCCACAATCACATCAGAAAAAGGCGTCAACCATTTTTTGTCTAAACGGGATTGAAAGCAAACAGTGTAATCTGACTCTTTGAGTCCTAATTTAGCAGCAATCAAGCGCGTTGTAGCGTATGAAGTTGCTTTGTAGCAGAATTTATTTTCCTCGTTAATCGTTGATTCACAAGGTTGATCTTCACACAAACCATTGTCGTAAACTTTATCCACTTGTCGCTCAGGTAAACCGTGATAAGAAAACAAAATATGGTCGTAATCATCAAAGTTAAACGCTTTTGCTCTTTCAACTATCGAATCGATATAAGCAGGATGATCATAAAATTGACTGACAATCTTGATTTCAGGAATTACCCACCATTTGCGAATCAGATTCATGGCTTTTTCGATCGCAGAACCAGAAGAAGCACTTGCATATTGGGGGAAAAGTGGAATGATTATAATTTGTTCATAATTGGCTTTGTGCATGCGATCTAAAACCAAATCCATTGAAGGATTTTGATAACGCATCGCCATTTCGACAGTTATATTGTCATTTTGCAAACGTTCAGCCAATAATTTTTGAACTGATTGTGTATAAGTCAATAGGGGAGAAACACCATTTCCATGTTCCCACAATTTTTTATAAATCTTTGCAGATTTAGGCGCTCTGAAAGGAACGATGATTCCGTTGACCAACAATTTTCGAGCTAACCAAGGCAAATCAATGACTCTTGGGTCATTTAAAAATTCGCTCAAGTAAGTTCTTACATCTGAGGTTGATGGACTGTCTGGAGTTCCCAGTTGGATCAATAAAACGCCTGTTTTTTTCATTCTTTAAAAATAAGTATCAGACCTCAAAAAGAAATCTGATACTGTAACAAAATTATTTCGAGAAAGTTTTTGAAACTTTAATTATACGTGCAATGCTCTAGCAGCAGTAGCATCCAAAGCAGCTTCTTTGATTGCTTCAGAATAGGTTGGATGCGGGTGACAAATGCGTGCGATATCTTCAGCAGATGCTCTGTATTCCATAGCGACAACGGCTTCCATTATTAAATCCGCTGCACGAGGAGCAATCATGTGAACGCCTAAAACTTCGTCAGTATTTTTGTCAGCCAAGATTTTTACTAATCCTTGTGTATCCATACTTGCGCGGGCTCTTCCTAATGCTTTGATTGGAAATGAACCAACTTTATATTCAACACCAGCTGCTTTCAATTCTTCTTCAGTTTTACCAACTGCAGCAACTTCTGGCCATGTGTAAACAACACCAGGAATCAAATTGTAATTGATATGCGGTTTTTGTCCTGCGATTAATTCAGCAACATAAACTCCTTCTTCTTCTGCTTTGTGCGCCAACATTGCTCCGCGAACAACATCACCAATTGCATAAATATTTGGAATCGAAGTTTGTAAGTGATCATTTACTTCCACTTGACCACGATTGTTTGCAGTCAAACCAGCGTTTTCAAGATTCAAACCAGCAGTATAGGCTTTACGACCAACAGCAACTAAACAGTAGTCAGCTTCTAAGACAACTTCTTGGTCTTTTTTATTCAACGCAGTCAATTTCACACCTTTTCCAGTGTTTACAACGCTTTGAACTTTGTGTTCCATGTGAAATTTGAATCCTTCTTTTTTCAAAACACGAGTCAATTCTTTACCTAGTGTTTTGTCCATTGTTGGAATAATTGAATCAGCAAACTCAACCACTTCAACCTCAGAACCTAATCTAGCATAAACAGAACCTAATTCAAGACCGATTACACCTCCACCAATTACCAACAATCTTTTTGGGATTTCTTTCATTTTCAACGCTTCCGTTGAAGTGATGATTCGGTCTTTATCTGGTTCCATTCCTGGGAAAAAGTTTGGCTTAGAACCTGTTGCAATGATGATGTTTTTCGCTTCGATTGTCTCTTCGCTGTCTTTTCCTTTTATTAAAATCGAATTTTTAGATGCAAACGACCCCCAACCGTTGTAAACAGTCACATTGTTTTTATCCATTAAAAATTTAATTCCATTGCAAGTTTGTGAAACAACTTCAGCTTTGCGCGCAATCATTTGATTGATGTCCGCTTCCAAGCCAGTAATATTGATTCCATGCTCTGTAAAATTGTGCTTTGCATTGTGAAAATGTTCAGAAGAATCCAACAAAGCTTTGGAAGGAATACAACCTACATTCAAGCAAGTTCCGCCTAAAGTATCGTATTTTTCAATCAAAGCAGTTTTCATTCCAAGTTGTGCGCATCTAATAGCAGCCACATATCCTCCAGGTCCTGAACCTATAATCGCAACGTCGTAAGTACTCATCGTGTTTAAATTTTTACAAGACAAAGGTAGAATTTCTTTGTGAATTACGTGCTTTTTTGAAAGTTAGGTTTTTGCTAAATTGACATAGTTTGTGATTTCTTTGGTAGAAAGATTAATCCACTAAATAATTTAATAATAGCATAACATCGCAATTTGGTTTAAAAATTAAATTTGAGCATGAAAAAATATCTGTTTGTCATCAGCATATTACTTACAATATTAAGTTGTAAAAAAGATAAAGTACCAAGTCCAACAGTAGTTCCTGTAAACTGTCAATTGGAAGATACAATTTCGTATGCCAATCAAATTCAGCCGATTTTAAGTAACAATTGTTTGCCTTGTCATCAATATCCAGGTTCAGGAGGAATTAATTTAGATACTTATGTTAACGCAAAAAGCATCGCATTAAGTGGTCAACTTGTTCAATCCATTATTCATGACACCAATTATATAATCATGCCACCGCTGCCTCAAAATCAACTTGATTCATGTCAAATAAAAGCGGTTAAGCGTTGGGTTTTGCAAGGGTGTTTGGATAATTAATCGTTAGAAAAATTATTTCTCCGCCCAACCTTCTCGATCCAAACTTCTAAACTGAATCGCTTCAGCCAAATGTCCTGCAGAAATTGTGTCAGATTTTTCTAAATCAGCAACAGTTCTAGCTACTTTTAAAATGCGATCGTACGCACGAGCAGACAATCCTAAACTGTCCATTGCGCGCTTTAAAATCGCATTTCCAGCTTCGTCGATTCGACAATAAACACTCAAATCTTTTGAACTCATTTGCGCGTTGCAGTGAACTCCATCTGCGTCAACGTATCTTTTTTCTTGTAATAAACGTGCTTCAATCACCCGATTTCTAATGTCAATGCTTCCTTCGTCAGGTTGATGATGCGCCAATTCATCGTAACTAATTGGTGTAACCTCGACGTGTAAATCGATTCGATCCAGTAAAGGACCAGAAATTTTATTCAAATATTTTTGTACAACGCCTGGACCACAAACACATTCTTTTTCAGGATGATTATAGTAACCACAAGGACAAGGATTCATCGCTGCAATCAACATAAAACCTGCTGGATAATCGACAGTGAATTTCGCCCTTGAAATGGTAACGGTTCTATCTTCCAAAGGTTGACGCATGACTTCCAACACCGTTCTTTTATATTCTGGCAATTCATCTAGAAATAAAACGCCGTTGTGTGCTAATGAAATTTCCCCCGGTTGCGGATAACCACCTCCTCCAACAAGCGCGACGTCAGAAATTGTGTGATGCGGCTTTCTAAATGGACGTTGCGTGACCAAACCGATTTCTTTTCCCATTTTACCTGCAACGCTGTGAATTTTGGTTGTTTCCAAGGATTCTGTCATGGTCATTGGAGGAAGAATGGTGGGTAAGCGTTTTGCTAACATGGATTTCCCTGCTCCTGGAGGTCCGATTAAAATTACATTATGACCTCCGGCCGCTGCGATTTCAAAGGCACGTTTTATATTCGATTGACCTTTGACATCCCGAAAATCGACTTCAATTTGATCTAATTTCTTTTGAAATTCAGCTTCAATGTCCACGATTGTTCTCTGAATTTGCGTTTTGTGATTCAAAAAATCAACCACTTCAATCAAACTATCAACGCCGTAAACTTCCAATTCATTTACAATAGCAGCTTCAACCGCATTGGCTTTCGGCAAAATGATTCCTTTGAATCCTTCTTTTTTGGCTTGAATCGCGATTGGCAAAATACCTTTCATCGCTTGCACACTTCCATCTAGCGACAATTCGCCCAAAATCAGATATTCTTCCAAACGCTTGCACAAAACTTGTTCGCTTGCGGCTAAAATTCCAATGGCGATTGGTAAATCGAAGGTTGAACCTTCCTTGCGGATATCAGCAGGCGCCATGTTTACAGTGATTTCCTTCCCTGGAAATTTCAAATCATTGTTTTTAAAAGCAGCTTTGATTCTTTGCTGACTTTCTTTGACGGCGCTGTCTGGCAATCCGACTAAGAAAAAATTTACTCCTTGCCCGATATTAACTTCAATGGTAATGGTCGTTGCATCAATGCCGAATACGGCACTTCCATAGGTTTTGACTAACATAAAAGGTATTTTAAAAATTAAGTTAACTAAAGATAGGAAAAAATATCCTTTCAAAACAAACTGAAAGTAAATATCATCCGAAAGTTTTCAGAAAAATCAATATTTAGCTCTAAATCTCAGCAATTTTTTTTTAAAGGTCTTACACTAAGAAAATAATTCTGTTTTGAAATCAAATTCTTTATTCAATGCTTCTCTGGCTTTTTTATCACCTTCACTATTTTGATTAAAAACATAGTCTAACTTGAATTGAAAGCTTAATGTTGATTATTCTGCATTAAATACCCTTTCAGTAGTTCCGTCAGAATAAACATAGATCAACAGGGTGTTACTTTTAAATTCAGTTTCTCTTCCTAATAAATCAACTATTTTTACAAGTTCTTTATTTGTAGGAATAAGTTCTATGAGTTCTAATGGAACCGTTTTGAGGCAACGGACAGAGTAACCATTATACTTCAATCGGGAGGTCCTGGCCACAATGCTGTAGTTGAAATATAGGGAGCGGACCCAGGCTTCGTTAGTTATGCTCTCCGAAGAACTCCACCAGTAGCCTGATTGATCAATTTCAGAAAAACTCGGCGCGCGGCATCCGCCCGGAAGACCTGAAAAGCCACTTTGGTTGGTAGCGCCTGTATTCGGACTCTGCCAGTATTGAGTGCCCGTACTTTTCATTTTGTAGCCTGGGGGACTAGTTTGACTCGCAGGACTTGAAAAAGGGTCTAAATGTTTTATCAATATGTTCCACTCAGCATCTGTTGGCAAATGCCACCCCGTGGGACATAGATTTCTGGAGTCATTCACAGCATACCAATTATATAGCTTTCCGTAAAAAGTTATGTATTGGGGGACAACGTAATAATCAACGCAAGCTCCTGTGGTTAGATTCCACCAATCTGAACTAACTATTACAAAAGGAATAGGATCTCCATTTGCATAAGTAGCGGTGCGTAGGTTTTCTGCCATCCATTCTTGTGAACCAATTATAACAGATGAATATTGATTGCCTTCAATATCGATAACTCCTGCACCTTGGGTTTGTGAGCGAGAAAGAAAAACTGCAAAAAGAATGCAAAGTAAAGTCAGAAATATTTTTGTCATAAACTATCTTTATATTATCGGTATAAAAATACATAATTTCACTGATAGTACTTGTAATTAACAGTGTCGGATAAAAAATTTAGAAAAGTGATATACCCTTAGAAATATTTCCAGCTTTAATGATTTTTAGTTTTTCAGAACTAAACTACATGAATTAGAGTAGCTGCTTTTTTGGATAGCTAAATTCTTCATATGATTTGACTAAAATCAAAACTCTAAACAAAAAGCACTTGTCAGTTCACTGAATCAAGGAGTTTGATATCGCATGTCATTTTATAGATCTATTGTTATCGACATTTGCTCATCCAATATTTTCTTCTCTTGTTATCGAAGTTGCATCAGTACCGAATACGGCACTTCCATAGGTTTTGACTAACATAAAAGGTATTTTAAAAATTAAGTTAACTAAAGATAAGAAAAAATATCCTTTCAAAACAAACTGAAAGTAAAAAAAGAGAAGTTTAAATTCATTTTCTCATCTTTGTACTCATGAAACAAATGATTATTTTATTGAATCTATTTATTCTGTTTGCTTGCAATCAAAAACAAGCTATAAAACAGAGTAAAAATGTTTCTACTGATTTAATAAAATACGCTCAAAATTTCAAAATTATACAACAAAAAGGCTTTGTAGAACTTCAAATTGTGAATCCTGAAAACGGCTCGGTTGAGCGCGACTTTGCATTGGTTCAAAGAAATTCTAATGTAGAAATACCGAAAAATTTAGAACAAATTGAAGTTCCGTTGAAATCTATCATTACGCTTTCTGGAACCAATATTGGAATGATAGAAAAAATCAAAGAATCGGCTAAGATTAAAGGCGTTTCAAATTCGAAATATATTTACAATCAAACTGTTTTGAAAGGTATTAAAAGCAAAAAAGTGCTTGAATTTGATGATTTCAGTGTTTTAAATCCAGAACGTGTTTTGTTGACTAAATCAAAAATTCTTTTCCACACAGGATTTGAAGGGAACACCACGGCCAATGAAGAAAAGTTGTCGAAATTGGGTATTTTGTGTATTCCGAATTACGATTGGAAAGAAAATCATCCATTGGGAAAAGCAGAATGGATCAAAGTTTTTGGCTATTTATTTGGTAAAGAAAAAGTGGCGGAAGCTTATTTTGAGCGAGTAGAAAAAAATTATTTGCAACTCTCTAAAACAGCTAAGAAATTTAAGAAGAAACCAACTGTTTTTTCAGGAATGGTATATGGCGATACTTGGTATATGCCCGCTGGTGAAAGTTTTGGCGCCAAATTATTAGCAGATGCAGGCGCGAACTACGTCGCTAAAAATGAAAAAGGAACTGGAAGCATGTATTACAGTTTCGAACAGGTTTTCAAACAGAATCAAAACACAGACTTTTGGGTGAATGTAGAAGTTCCGACGAAAAAAGAAATGCTCAAATCCAACGAGAAATATCAATATTTCAAAGCGTTTCAGAGCAATAACTTGTTTTCTTATGCGCATCAAATGAATTATTTTTGGGAAAATAGTGCTGTAGAACCAGATCGCGTTTTGTCTGATTTGATTCAAATTTTTCATCGAGGTGAAGTGAAATCGGAATCTTTACATTTTTATCGAAAATTGACCGAATGAGAATGAGCAGAAATATCGTATCATGGAGTCTAATTATCCTGCTTTTGGCATTGATTCTCATTCATGTAAACGGAGGAATCTTTGGATTTAACTTCGGGAAAATCTTCAGTAGTATTTTTCATTTCGACGCTAATGATCAGAGCTTAATCATTTACCGTGAATTGCGAATTCCACGCACTTTCATGGCGATTTTTGCAGGAATGGGACTTTCCATCGCTGGTCTATTGATGCAAACATTATTCAATAATCCCTTGGCTGGTCCATCTGTTTTGGGAATCACTTCTGGCGCAAGTTTGTGCGTAGCGATTACCATGATGACAGGAATTTCATTCTTTACGTCAGACATTGGAATTGTGATGATTGCGTTGATTGGCGCATTGATTTTTAGTTTGATTATTTTGTTCTTCTCGATGTTTGTGAAATCGCAAATTTCTTTGCTTTTGATTGGAATGATGTTGGGAAGTTTTACAAGCGCTTTGATTCAAGTACTACAAGTTTCTTCGCAAGCCAATCAAATCAAAGCATTCACTTTGTGGGGATTTGGTTCCATGCAGCAAGTGAATTTCAATCAAATTCCGTTGATTTTTGGGGTTTTCATTGCGGGTGTTTTTGCGCTGATTTTTTTGATAAAACCATTGAATCTATTAGTAATTGGAGAAAAACCTACGCAATTGTTGGGCATTCAAATGAAATCTTTCAGAATGTTGATTATTGTGGTAACTTCCATTTTTGCGGGTCTTATCACCGCCTATTGCGGACCAATTTCATTCATCGGTTTGGCAGTTCCAAACATGGTGAAACTACTTTACAAAACGCAAAATCATTTGCAACTAATCATTGGGTCAGCGTTGGTTGGCGCGTGCACTTTGCTTTTTTGTGACTTATTGATTTTGTGGATTGAGCCTTATTTTGTTTTACCATTGAATGCTGTAACAGCTTTGATTGGTGCGCCAGTTGTTGTTTGGATAATCCTGAAAAAGTTCTAAGATGATAGAGTTAAAAAACATTGAAATTGGCTATCATTCAGCGCTTTTGTCGATCGAGAATCTCGTGCTCGAAACAGGAAAATTTTATGCGATTATTGGGAAAAACGGCATAGGAAAAACGACCTTTATTCACACAGTTTTGGGATTGATTCCAACAATCAAAGGAGAAATTGATATCAACGGTCAAAACATTCATCAAATTTCAGCCAATCAAAGAGCGAAATTAGTGGCGCATGTTCCTTCTAAATTTGAAGGCGTTCAACATTTATCGACGAGAGATTTTATCGCTATGGGACGAGCGCCTTACACCAACTTTTTAGGAAAATTGGCTGAGGAAGATTGGAAATTGGTGGATGAAATCAGCGCTGAATTAGGAATTGAATCGTTTTTACATAAAGACACTTCAGAATTAAGTGACGGTGAAAGACAAATTGCATCAATCGCTAAAGCGTTGGTGCAAAAAACGCCCGTAATTGTATTGGATGAACCAACCGCATTTTTGGATTATGCCAATCGAATGTCAGTTCAAAAATTATTGCAAAAAGTAGCGAAAAACGCGAATGTTTGCATTATTCAATCTTCGCATGATTTGGAACTTTGCTTGGAATTTGCAGACGAAATGTTAATTGTGGAACCAAATAAGAAAACGATTATTCCAATCAATAGGGCGAATTGTAGTAAAGAGAAAGTGATAGAAATTGCTTTCTAAATCGATATTTTATTCAAATTTAAAATTTCCGTTCTCTTCAAATTTCACTTTCAATTCTGGAATATCAATTCCTGTCAATAATTTGATTTGACCAAAGGCGCCACCAAGTGAATCCAAAACTGGACCGCCATTTCCTAATTGTTTGGTGGAAATTACTTTTCCAGAAACAAAAGAACCATCGCGTTTCATTTTGATTTCAAACAAAGGTGCCATTCCGCTAATTCCATTGAGATTAAATCTTCCATAAGTGCAAAAATTGCCCAAGGAATAAGTAATAAATCTTCCTTTGTAGTAATCAATTGCGCGCGTCACATGCGGCCCATGTCCCAACACTATATCGGCGCCAGAATCAATCACTTTTCTTGCAAATTCATATACATTTCCTCTGTTTTCTTCGTAGAAAATTTCAGTTTTACGTGTAACATGCGTTTTGGAAGAACCTTCAGCGCCACCGTGAAAAGAAACGATTACGATGTCACACATTTTATCCAATTTGGCAACAATTTCTTGCGTTTGAACATATTCAGTGATTTGCAAACAAGCTGTATTAGGAGCGAATGCGGTGAAGCCATATTTCACGCCATTCAACGTAATTGTATCCCAAGGACAATCGTCCAATCCTGCAAAATGAATTCCTTTTTCTTTTAAAATGCGTTGCGTATTTTTTCTTCCAACATCGCCAAAATCACCCATATGGTTATTCGCAATTGAGAGAATATCAAAACCTGCATCCTTGTATTGATCGACAAAATATTCTGGTTGACGGAATGCGTAGCATTTGGAAGGATCGCTGCATTTTTTAACTTGACCACCTTCGTTCAAAACAGTTCCTTCTAAATTTCCAAAAGCGATATCTGCATTTTGAATGAAAGCGTGCATGGGCGAAAGTAAAAAAACGTCTGAAGCAGGAAGATAAGATGGATCTGGAAAATTAGTTCCTAACATCATGTCTCCAACAGCAACAAGTGTGATAATTGAATCCTCAACTTCATTTTCAGGATTTTCTACTTTGCTTGTTTGATTTTTTTCTTTTGCTTTCGTTTCAATTGGGTAAAAAAGAATGATACTAGAAATCAAACTTCCAGCGAGTATAATTAATAAAATATTTCTCATGAGTTTATTCAAAATTGTATTGATTCAATGTTTTATAATATCGCAAATCAAATTTCCATTGGTGTGTATGAATTCAGTTTGTCGAGGTACAAAATTGTATGCGTGTTGGCTTGATTTTGTTCATACATGATGTCGAATTTTGCACCGAAAACTACTTCTTTGAATGTGTAAGAAGTGTTGATTGCAACGGTATTGCTGAACATGTCATCGAAAGTTTTGACGAAAACCATTATTTCACCATCTAAGTTCTCAAATTCTTCTTTGGTAAAATTATTCAAAGGACTTTCTTCATCTATTGGATGTACCAAAGTCCAGCTTAACGTTAAGGTATTTACTTTAGCTAATTCCAATTTGAGTGTGTAAAACTTATTTACCAAAATTCCATTTTCTTCCATTTCGATTCCCAAGGTGATTTTCGCTTCTGCGTCAGTGAAATTGGTATTTTTAAATGGAACCATACGCAACATCAAAGCAGTTTTATCTTTGTACGGTGCGATTAGTGCATTTTTTGAAAACTGAATGTAAGCAGTTGGTTTACTAAATCTTCCAAAAAACAAACCTGTTGCAATGGCGAAACTTAACAATCCAATCAAAGCTTCTGCTGAAGATATCGTGCTCGCTAAAAATCCATTTGGACTAATGTGTCCATAACCAACAGTGGTAAAAGTTTGCGCGCTGAAAAAGAATGCCTTTCCAAATTTATCAATTTCAGATAAACTTGCATCAATTCCTTCTAAATAATGCACGCCAATTAGGTAATAAATAGCTGCAAAAATGAAGTTTAAAAGAATATAAAAAAGAAATAAAATGCCTAGGAATTTATATAGCGGCATATCAATCAGCGTGTGGTACCAACTGATTCTTTTGAAAAAATTCAGCCCACGTTTTTCGACATTTGCCGTACCGTCTTTATTTACAAATCTTCCACCGTAACGATTTGCATTTGTTCCAAATCCGGTGTTTTCATCTGATTGAACGTTGATTTTTCTGAATGAGCGCATAGATTATCTCAGTAAAGAAACGTGTCCTCGTTTGGTAATTTCTTCTCCATCACCATTTTTGACTCTTAAAACATACATGTACAAACCCGTTTCAGCTTTTTGATCTGACAGCGTAATTGTACCATCCCAACCTTCTGTCATGTCTTTGGTTTCAAAAATGACATCGCCCCATCGGCTCAAAATCGAAAGTTTGTATGCGGTTGGATTTATCAAAGAAACAACAGGTTTAAAAATGGGATTGATTCCGCCAGGCGTGAAAGCATTTGGAATGTATATCAATGGCTCATAAATTGAACATGTTTCATTCGAACGACTGATTTCTGAAAAAGCATAGATATTCATTGATTCAACAGCTTCGACATAGTAGCAAATTTTGCCGCTCAACTCAAAGTAGTTAATCAAATCATCTTCAAAATTCAAGTGGTTGGTCGACAAAACAGCCAATGGTGAATAGTTGTAAACACCATCAAAACCTCTGTATAAGTTATAACGAATAATACTTCCATTAAACCCGATGTAAGGAGACCAACTGACATAATTTTTCATGTTGATTTCATCCGCTTGAACTTTCAATAAAATCGTAGTAACTTCATTGGATGCGCCAGCTGCATTTCCACAACTGTCGATAATTCGAATGCGGTAAGTATAGCTGTAACGATCGGTATTTACATCTTCATCAATGAAAGTGTTGAAGCTATTTGTTGCTGGAATTTTTTGAATTGATTCGAAGATTCCCACTTCATTTTTTCTTTCTAAAGACAATTCTTTGATACCGCCAACAAGTTCTATGTCGTGTCTGATTGTAACCATTTTATCCATTACAGTAGCAACACGTATATAATTAAAAGCTGGAGCACTTGGCGCAACTGCCGAAACATTTATTTTGTTGGAAAATGATTGATTTCCCGAAACGCTTTTCGATCGAATCACAAAATCATAGAGTTGTAAACCTAAAACGGGAATTGAAAAATTTGGCGTTGTTGTCGTTCCAAATAAAGTCCAAGGTCCGCCATTCATTCTGCCGTAAATCTCATATTCGAGAAAATCTGGCCAACCGATGTAAGGGGTCCAAGTCAAAGTTGCTAATTGTCCACATACATTGTAGGTGTACTGCACAAAAACAGTGGTGTGCAAATCACTCTTCGCCGAAGTTTGATAAGTGGATGGAGTAGAAACTGTAAAACAAGAATCGAAAGCCGCAACGGAAAAAGTCAATGCTGCATTTGAAGTGTTTGGACTGAAAGTATAAGTTGTACTATTGATTCCCCAAGTGGTGTCCAACTCAAACAAAACGCCATCAGGATCAGCCATGTAAATCACATATCCGTAAGTGTCTTCCTGTCCATTTGTATTCCACGTAATCGTCACATCGCCAGTCAAAGTATCAATCGTAACAGAAGTAATGATTGGAATATCAGGCGTAATCATGTCTTCAAAATTATCGCCTACAATGTTGGATGTAAAATCACAACTCGTCGTTGGCAAAATAATTTGATAATTCAAAAATGCATTACAAATATCGATTGTGTCCTTGAAAGTTTGGGTTCCATAAGCTACACTGTCGATTAAAGTCCAAGTCCCCGTTGGATATTCTCGCATGATGTGGTAATATGGATTTAATTCAGGATTATAAGGAGAAACCGGTTCATTCCAGTTCAAAACAGCCGTTCCGTTGGATGGATTTGCCAATGTTAAAACAATATTTGAAACGGTGTCACTTGACAAAATTGTATTTCCACTACAACCAGAAACTGTTTGAATATAAAACGATTCAGGAGTTGTAATTCCAGCAATCGTGTAAGAATTCAAATTTATGTTGTTGAGTGTAGCGATTGGATTAGTTGACGAAACTCGTCTAATGACATAAGAAACAAAAGTTCCATTTACATCAGTCGATGGAGTCCAATTTATGGTAAGGTTACCGTTAGCAGCAGTTTGAATACAATTGATTTTTGGCGGCTGAACAATTCCAGGGTTTTTGACATGAATTGTTATCGTAGCGTAAGTTACTTTTGGAACTTGACAATAATTATCTTGCACTTTAAATACAAAATGGTAAGGAACTTCTTCTGCTACAATTCCGTATTGATTTACTAAATGATCACAACTTGTCTGCCAATTGAAATTTGTTGAAACTCCTTGAACACCTGTAATGGTAGGCGTTGTGTTTAGTGTCGCACAAGGAATAATACCACAACCAGTATTACTTGTATAATTGGTTCCGAACATCAAACCTGACGCCGTCAGTAAATTATTTTGTGGCGAACCATCTTGCAACAATTCAACATCTGATGAAGCCAAATTGAAATTCACCAAAGTACCTGCATTGATAGTTGTTTCAAACAATCCACCAAATGGCCCAGCAATTACGGGTGCATTATTTGTTGGAAGACAATTGATTACAGCCAATTGAATTTCTCGTTCCACTTGGGCAATCAAAACGCCATTTCTGTATGATTTTACAATTACCTTGACAACAAAGTTTCCAATTGTATTGCTTAGAAATGTCAATTCACCAGTGCTGTTATTGACCGAAGCAGGAACATTTGCTCCATTGAATGAATTGTCAGGAGTAGGAGAGTTGGCAGTGAATCCGACTTCAAAAGGAACTTCAATTGGATTGTTAGGAGGATCGAAAGTACCTGAATTAAAATTATTCAATGGTGCACCAAAACTGATTGCGATGGAATCTAAATCAGCATCAACGGCATTCATGTTGTAAATGTAAGGCGATCCAGCGCAGGTTACCAAATAAGGTTCTTGCAAAAATTTTGGAGAAGAATCCACACATCCAGTTGCTGAATTTGGAACAGCGAACATGTAGGCGGCAATCGTTATTCCATAATTTGAAGGATTGACTAAATTGGTAATTGCGTTGCTTCGAGAAAAATTCTGCGCTGTAAAAATCCAACCTCCAACAGGTGGAATTCCAGCCAATGTAATTGGTAAACTTCTGTAAGTTACTTTTTCAATCGCGCCGATTCCATTTCCTCCGCCAGTGCCAGTTCCGCAAGCCAATTGAGGCGGTGAACCAGCAACTTGACTACAAATTGGAGAAATATCTGTTCTCGAAATAAAAGCAACATCAATGCTTGAAAGAGTCGGATGATTCCAAACTTGAATTGTTTCGCTAACAGTATTTACTTGTGCGCCATTACAATCACGGTAAAAAACCAATTCAAAAACGTAATTCCCACCCTGACAGGTCCAAGTTATCTCTCCACCCATCACATGAGTAGCGCGAGAAACATTTGATATCAGAACCAAAAAAAATATAAAGAGATAACGCATAGGAGTATTAACGAAAATTCTAGAAATAAAGTATTACTACAAAGATACATTTTTAGCAGAAAGGTTGCTTTCAAAAACAGCGAATGTTAACCAAACTTTAATATATTCTTTGTTAACATAGAAACAAATATAAAAAACGATTGTTTAACAAGGAGATAGATAGAAATTTTGGAGTCAAAAACAAGCTTCAAATCGGAACATATTTTGACACTTTTTGATAAATTCTTAAAAAATCAAAACAGTTAAAAAAAATATAGATTTTTCGAATATTTATCCAATTAACTGTAGTAATTTTAAAACTCATTATGTAAATATTACAACATGACAACCGAAGAAAAAATAACCAAAGGTTACATTGAGTTCGAATTGCTCAATGGTCGTGCGCCACATTCAGTATTTGAATTGACCAAAAAAATCAAAATTGAAGAATCTGTTTTTTACCAAAGTTTTGGGAATTTAGAGCAAGTTCAACAATTAATTCCATTAAATCTATTGAAAAAAACGCTTTCGATTATGGATGAAGATCCTCAATACAGAAGTTTTTCAGCTCGTGAGAAATTATTGGCGTTGTATTTCACTTTGTTCGAACAATTTCAAACACAAAGATCTTATTTGTTGCTCAAATACAATGATTTGCGTAAAGCTCCTCAAACGATGAAAGATTGGAAACTCTTTTTCGAAGAAATGGAAACCAGGGTTGACAACATCTTGAGTGATGGCAAAATTTCTGATGAAATCAAAGACAGACCAATCATTGGAAATCATTTTGCGAAAGGCTTTAAATTGGTATTTACTTATCTTTTCAGAGTTTGGATGAATGATGATTCAGTTGAATTTGCCAATACAGATGCAGCCATCGAAAAAACGGTGAATTTAAGTGTTGATATGTTCGGAACAAGTCCGATAGATTCTATGCTAGATTTTGGAAAATTTGCCTTGAAAACTAAAATATTTTAATCATGAGTGAGGCTGGAGAAGGACAAAATAGCATTCCTACTTCCAAAGTGAAACGCGCAGCGAAAATCATTGGAACGGGTGCAAAAGTCGGTGGGAACTACATCAAATATTATGCGAAAAAGGCAATTCATCCTGACTTGTCAAAAGATAGTTTGCATGAAGATAATGCGACAGATATCTATAAATCTTTGAGCGAAATGAAAGGAAGCGCATTGAAAGTTGCGCAAATGATGAGCATGGACAATCAAATTTTACCAAGGGCATATCAAGATAAATTTTCTTTGGCACAATACAATGCTCCGCCACTTTCATATCCTTTGATTTTAAAAACTTTCCAGCAATATTTCAATCAAAAACCACTGGATCTTTTTGATACTTTTTCTAAAGATGCTGTTCATGCTGCGAGTATTGGACAAGTGCACAAAGCCACTAAAGATGGCAAAAATTTAGCTGTAAAAATTCAGTATCCTGGAGTAGCCGATTCTATTAGTTCAGATTTGAAGATGGTGAAACCTTTGGCGGCTCAAATGATGAAAATGAAAGCTGCAGATTTGAAAGTTTATATGGATGAGGTAGAATCCAAACTTTTGGAAGAAACTGATTATGAATTAGAACTCAGACAAGCAACAGAAATAGCAAATGATTGCGCTCCTCTCGAAGGTTTGCGTTTTCCAATTTATTATCCTGAATGGTCAAATAAAAGAATCATTACCATGGATTGGATCGAGGGAAAAATGTTGCCAGAATTTTTGAAAACAAATCCGTCACAAGAAATTCGCAATAAAATTGGTCAGGCGATGTGGGATTTTTGTTTGTTTCAAATGAAAGTTTTACGCAAAGTTCACGCTGATCCACATCCTGGAAATTTCATTGTTGATGCAGATAATAACCTTTGTGTGATTGACTTTGGCTGTGTAAAAGAAATTCCGTCAGACTTTTTTGATTCTTATTTTCAATTGCTCGATCCAGCAATATTAAACGACAAAGTTAGATTACTAGCGCTTTATAGAACCTTGGACTTGTTGAGAGATGAAGATACAGAAGCTGAGCAAAAAATCTTGATTGCCACTTTTGAAGAAATGATTTTGCTTTTGGGCAAACCTTTCAGACAACCAAGTTTTGATTTTGGTGATGATGCGTTTTTCAAGCAGATTTATAACATGGGAGAAAATATTGCCAAAGACAAGGAAATCAGGAACATGAACAATGCCCGCGGACCAAAACACTCGATTTATGTGATGCGCACAATGTTTGGAATTTATGGACTGCTAAATCAAATAAAGGCTGAAGTAAAATTGAATTACACTTTGGACTAGTTGGATCTCGCGAAAATTCGTTTGTAAATCGCAAAAAGAAATAAGACTAGCGAAACCATTACGAATGATTTCCCCATCCAATCTCCATATTGTGTGTAAAACGTTTGCTTAGAATTGCGTTTCAATGTGGCTTTCAAACTGTATTCTTTCCACCAGGACGAAGCTTTTATTACATCTCCTTTTTGGTTAATAAAACACGAAATCCCAGTATTTGCTGAACGTGCTACGCCACGTCTATTTTCAATGGCGCGCAATCTTGCGAATGACATGTGTTGTTTGTAGCCAGGCGTATCTTTCCACCAACCGTCATTGGTAATTACAAAAATCAACTCTGCGCCTTTGCGACATTGTTGTGCGATAAATTCGCCATAAATAGATTCGTAACAAACCACTGGTGCATATGTAATTCCATTAGATGTAAACACCTGTGATTCATCTTCAATCCCTAAAGTTCCACTTGTTCCACCATTGTTGATTGCCAATTCTTCCAAGAAAGGAAAAATATTGGAGAAAGGGATTTTTTCCACTCCCAAAACCAATTTAGATTTGTGGATAAATGAAGGTTGATCCAAATGGTCAATCATCATGGAAGAATTGTAAAATTCTTCATAACCTGGTCCGCCCAAAATCTTGACTGAAGCGCGAGATCTTTTGTTTTTAAAATATTTTCTAGTTGAAGCACCAATCAATAAAGTAGCATTTGGCCAATTGGCTTTGCGCTCGACTAAATAAGGGAAATAGATGATTCTTTCCACTTCATCTTCATAAAAAGAGAAAGGCAAAGCGGTTTCCGGCGCTAAAACAAAAGCAGTTTTTTTAGTTGTATTTCGATCTGCTAAATCACAAATTTTGTCAAGTTGATCTTTTACACTACCTGTAAACTTTTCATTGTATGGATCTATATTAGGTTGTGTTACCACAATTTCAGTGTCTTTCCCTTGCTCGGAATAACTGACATATTGAATCAATGAAATCGCAATCGGAATAAAAATCAAGCAAATCAATTGAATAATTACTGTTTTTTGAAATTTCCAATTTTGCTTTTTGAAGTAAATTTTATCGATAATTCTGAAAGTCAATATATTCGCCATCAAAACCCAAAGTGAACCACCTAATACGCCAGTCACAGAATACCATTGCACTAAAAAAGGCAATCTTGAAAAGGTATTTCCAAAAGCCAACCATGGCCACGAAAGTTCCCATTGAAAGTGCAAATATTCAAATCCAATCCAGCAAAAAATGAATGTCCAAAAGCCAAATTTAAATCCTAGTCCTTTTTTAGTAAAATGGAAAATTTGGAAAACCAATGTCATGATCAATGAATTGAGCACAAAAGCCATGATCGCTCCGATTGGACTTGCATTCCAAATCCACCAAGTTGTTCCGACATTGTAAATGAAAAACACCAAATAGGCGTGAACAAAAACATTCGATGAACGCAAACGATTTTCAGCAATTTGATTTTCTACCAAAAGCAAAGGAACAAGCGCAACAAACATCAATGGCGCCAAACTTCCTGTGAACGGAAACGAAATCACCAAGAGTAAACCGCTTAATAAACTTGCTAAATAGCGCTGTTTTCTATTGAATTTAAACATTTGAATAAGATAGATTGAAATGAAACTAATTTACTTTGGAATCCAAAGATTCACTTGGAGAAGTTTCGGCTTTTGGTTTACTTTTTATTCCGAAATACAGAATCACAATTCCGGCAATGATGAAAGGAATACTCAACATTTGGCCAGTATTCAAAGCCATCACATTGTCGCGTTCGGTTTGTCCTACTTTTACAAATTCAATCAGCAATCTTCCTGTCCAAAGCACAATCATGAAAGTTCCAAAAATAATTCCTGGTTTGTTTCTCGCATTGGTTTTCCAATACAAATACATCAACAGGAAAAATGTAAAGAAATAATAAATTGCTTCATACAATTGCGCTGGATGGCGCGCCACTTGTAATCCTTCAACCAAATAATCATCACCCGCATTATTGAAAATAAATCCCCACGGCAAATCTGTTGGAACACCAATGATTTCATGATTTACCAAATTCCCTAATCGGATAAAACATCCTGCAATTGCAATTGGCGCAGCCACGCGATCTAGCACCCAAATCATTGGACGTTTGGATTCTTTTTTAGAAAAAATATACAGCGCAACCAAAATCAATATCGCCGCACCATGAGATGCCAATCCACCTTCCCAAATCTTAAAAATCGCAATTGGATCCGCTTTATACGCTTCCCAATCGTAGAAAAACACATGTCCTAATCTTGCACCAATAATTGTTGCTAAAACTATGTAAATTAATAGTTTGTCCAATAATGATTCAGGAATCCCTTCTTTCTTGAACATTCTTTTGATCACTAAAAATCCAATAATCAATCCTGTTACAAAAAGCAATCCGTATAAGTTTGGCGTTGCCCAACCGGGAATAATTTCTGAACTGACTTTCCAATCGATGACTAAATTCATTTTATTGATTTTGAGATTCTGAAGCGAAAGATAATGGTTTTTGGTTGTTTTCTTTGAAAATTAACTTTTCAGAACGACCTTTTTTGAAAATTTTATTGCTCACAACGTTGCCTTTGCGCAATGCTTTTTGTTCTTCCAAAGGCAAATGATGAATATCAGTGCATTCTTGAGAGCAGCAGTTGTCATATTTGGCTTTGCAATTTTCGCATTGAATGAAAAGTAAATGGCAACCATCGTTTGCACAGTTTGTATGCACGTCGCAAGCTTCACCGCATTGATGACAATTGGAAATCACATCTGGAGTAATTCGCTCGCCTCGTCTTTCATCGAAAACGAAATTTTTTCCTACAAATTTATTTTCAATGCCTAATTTATCGCAATCGTTGGCGTATTTGATGATTCCACCTTCTAATTGATGTACATTTTTAAAACCTCTGTGTTTATACCAAGCGGATGCTTTTTCACATCTGATTCCGCCTGTGCAATACATCACAATATTTTTATCCTCGTTTCCTTTCAAAATTGATTCTTCGATAATAGGCAAAGATTCTCTAAAAGTATCCACATCAGGCGTGATTGCACCTTTGAAATGTCCAACTTCACTTTCATAGTGATTCCTAAAATCAATTAAGATTGTATTTGGATCATTTGTCAATTCATTGAATTCTGCAGCATTTAAATGAATTCCCTTATTGGTAACGTCAAACGTTTGGTCATTCAAACCATCAGCTAAAATTTTGTCTCGAACTTTGATTTTTAATTTTAGGAAAGGATGTTCAGTTGCTGATTCGTCTACTGCAATATTCAATCTGATTCCATTTAAAAACTCGATTTCGTAAAGCATATTCCTGAACTTTTCGAAATTGGGAATCGGCACAGAAATTTGTGCATTTATTCCTTCGTGTGCGACATAAATTCGCCCAACGACATCTAATTCAGAACATTTTAAAAATAAATGATCTCTAAACAATGGAGGATTTGCAATTTGTGCATATTGGTAAAAAGAAACAGTTACAAATTGATAACCGCTTTCGTTTAATTTTTTTACCAAATCCTCTTTACTTAATGTGTTCCACAGTTGCATGCTATGCTTGTATTAATTAAAGAAAGCACAAAGTTAGGGATTATTTTTTTGTCAGGAAATTTTGAATTGCAGTTGAAAAGGGATTAGATGAATTTTCGTCGCCGATAAATTTATTTTTTAGATTCTTTATTGTTGAATATTCAATGTAGTTTTCGTCATGGTTTTTATCCAAAAACGCACGCCAAAAACAAATCATTGGTGGTTGTTTTTAGCGACTCATTTCATTCGTCGTTAAAAAGATTTGGTACCGCTGGTACCAACTTTAATTTTTTAAATTCATCTAAAAACAATCGACAAAAATCAAACTATAAATAAATGGTTACTTGACTTAAATTTTATTCTTGATTTTTTATACCTTAGCTGAATGAAAATAATCTTCTATTTTACCCTTTTTTCATCGCTTTGGTTGATTCTATGTGCTTGTCCAACGCCGGATTTGAATACGCAAGATTTGAAAAATTTGCGCGCAAACCATTATGATTTTAAAAATTGGAAAAGAAATTATTTCAAAGGAATAAATTTTGACTTACCGAAAAACTTAGAAAAAGGAAATACGGATTTCATGTATAAATCGGATGGACTTTCAAAAGTAAATTATCAATTAGGCGTCTATATCTCTGTTGAACATTTTGACGCAAACGAAGCAGATGAATATTCGTTCTCGTTTGATGAAGAAGTACCAAAATTAACTGCGGTACATGAGTTTTATATGAATCAACGACGAAATTCCTTTCAATATTTAGAAAATTCAATCAAAACCGACTTGCCTAAAGGTTCGAAACTCCCTGGTTCGATGGAAGTAATTTATGGTCGTGTTGATGAATATGATTACGACATGAAATATGTGATTGCAACGGTTGAGAAGAACAATCAATGGTATGTTTTTCAGTTTATTACAAGTCAAGATTTATCGACTTATTTATTTGATGACTTCAAAAAAATCATTCAATCAGTCAGATAAATGCATCCTTTTAACCAAAACTTAATTCAATTATTTCAGGCAGAACTTCCTGGAGAGGAGGCGCATAAAAGCATGATGCCAGTCAATAGACCGCTTTCGAGTAACGCTTTGAAAGAAGCTGTAGACGTGAAAGAATCTGCAGTTGCTGTGATGCTTTTCGAAGAAAATGGAAAACAGCATTGTACTTTAATACAACGACCATCGTATGACGGTAGTCACAGCGGACAAGTTAGTTTTCCGGGCGGAAAAAGAGAATTGAGTGATGAAAATTTGGCATTCACTGCCATAAGAGAATGTTGGGAGGAAGTTGGAATTCAGCTTTTTGACAATCATTTGATAGGAAAATTGACATCCGTTTACATTCCTGTGAGTAATTTTCACGTTGAGCCATTTTTGTTTTTTTATCCTGAAAAACCAGCATTCACGCCAGATGAAAGAGAAGTTGAATCAATATTTACCATTACCATGGATGATTTATTGGATGATTCAAACATAAGAACAATGGAATTCAAGATTTCAAATGCTGTAACGATGAAGAATATTCCTTGTTTTCAAATTAATGAAAAACAAATATGGGGTGCAACAGCTTTGATTCTAAATGAATTGAAATATATTTTGAAAAAATAATTTATTCCTCTTGTCCGGAAGCACTACTTTGTTGTTTTAAGATATCAAAATATTGTACGACAAATCCATTTCCTGAAGTGGTGACAACCAAATTGTTATTTCCTTTTTCAGACAGAATTACTTGTTCTTTTCCTTCCAATGGTTTTTGGGTGTAGTTTTTTTCGTAGCGATCAAAAACGTACAAATTATTTTCAATGGCATCAATCATCGCAATATAGGTTTTTCCATTTTGCAAAGTGATGACGTCATACGAAGCCAATTCTTTGAATGGAATATCAAATTGGAATAATTTTACACCTTGTTGATTCAACACGTGAATTTTGTTATAACTGATAAATGCAAGGTAACTGAAATTTTTGCCTTCAATTAATTTGAATTGTTTCGCATTTGGATAGTTCGCCAAAACAGTTTCTTTACCCGTATAATCCAATTTTTTCAACGATCCATTTTGCACTGCGAAATAACTTGGACCATTTTCGGAACTAACAGAAATTCTGTCTTGTGGCATCGCTTCGTGCGTCTTTACAATTTTGTGTTTTTGTAAATTCACTGTTTGCGTTCTTTCTGAACCTGTTATAACAGCAATCAAATTTCCTTTTTGCACGAAAACATCCACTGGATTTTTGACATTTCCAACGTTCATTTTCAGCGTATTCACCAATTTCCCTCTTGAATCGATGTGCAACAATTGCTCACGTTCATCCATGACGACTAAATTTCCACCATTTTTAGATTTGAAGAATGTAGCGCCGTTTGTCGCATTGTTGTCAACTTGAAAGGGGAAACCTGCGATATTTTGTCCAGATTCGTTGATTAAATAAATTTTAGAATCTGTATTAAACAAAATCACATTGGCGACATTTCCTTGCCATTCGACGAATTGTGGATCGCTAATCAATGTTCCTTCCACGTTGATTTTCCAACGCAATTGTTTGTTTGAAATAGAAACCAATTTACCTGCAGAAGTCCAAATGTATTGTTGATTTCCGCGCCCTAAAAACTGGATCACGCGTCCATCAATCGTCTGAGACCAACTCATTTCCTTCGGAATTTCAACTTCTTCCAATTCTTGCTCTTCAACCATCAAACGGAAGATTTGCGTTTTGATCAAAATGTTTTGATACGCACTTTGCGCAAAAGCAATGTTTCCTGAAATGAATCGCTCAGAAACTTTCTTTGGCAATTTTTGATAAATCGCATTTTTGATGTTCTCGGTCAACGCGACTGTTTTTCCTAATTCATAATCAGCAACAATCGCTTGACAAGTTTCCTTGCTTTCAGAAATCACGATTTTGTCCGCTAAGTACATCATGTAAAATCCTTTGGACACATTGCTTGGAAACGATTTTGTCAATTGAATTTTGCGATATTGTCGAGTTGAAGCGTTTGTCGTTGTATCTGCATTCGACATTTCTTCACTAATCACCACAAATGGATCTTGACCGCTGAGATAATCTGAAACAATGCATTTTTTTCCTTGGTATTCGAATGAAACATAACCAAATTCTGCCCATTTGTAAAGTGGACTTTCTTCTGAAATTACTTCCGAAGAAAGCGCAAATTTCTTTTCATAGAAATGGTAATTTTTCAATTTATTCGGCAATACTTCGGCGAAGATATCTTGGTCATCGACTTTTTTACTGTTGATATTTTTGCTGTATTTCGTCTGATAAGAAACGGTTCCGTCAGTTTTGAAATAAACATCCGTTGACAACAAAGGTTGATTCAATTGAATGATACTTGCGGTTGCTTTTTTATCCCAAAGTGGCCATTCCAAAGCTTCTTCAGTTGGTTCGATTTCAGATTTTGAGATCAATAAAAAGTTGCGTTGAAAACGTACTTTGGTTCCATTGCCGATGGTAAATTCATCTTCATTTACTTTCGATAGTGTGATGTTTTTGGATTTGAAATATTTATTGGCAACCGTTTCGCTCCAAATCACAGGCAATTCAATCACAATCAAAGTTCTTTTTCTCGACACAAAAATGCGTTCATTTGGAAATGGAGCAGCCAACAAAGTATCCATCCAAACTTTAAATTCACTTTGAATTTTGAAATCCAATTGATTTAAATCCAATTCTTTGGTTCTGTTTACAATCAGAATTTCGCCGTCGCGTGAGTCAAAAATATTTTGCGGAGTAATTTTATCTGAGCGATCCAGTAAATCAAAACCAACATAAGTAATCCATGCGATGCTGATGATACCAATTACAAATAGAAAAACCCGATTGAACATAATTTTGACTTTATCAATGATTCCAAAATTAAGCTATTAATTCAAGCAAAGCTTTTAAAATCGCTCAATTAGTTAACAAGTCAATGTTTATTTGAATTACTCACAATAAATCAAAATTTGAGCATGAAATACTGTCAATTAAACTTTAAATCTGTTTTATCGAACTACCTTGAAGAAAATAAAATCCACGATTATGAAAAGTAGCAACGAAAATTTCGAAGAGAAAACACCGATTCAAATTTTGAATGAGCAAATTTTAGCGAAAACACTTTGGATTCGAAAAAATGAGCCTGAATTGTCTAAGTTTTTAACTGAAATGCCCGTCTCTATTCCGACGGAAGAAAATCCCACGATTGACCAAAAAAATCTATCCGATTATTTGGATTCTTTGAATCAATTGATTGAAAATTATCGAAAAGAACACGGAGGAGTCTCCAAGTCTATTTGATATTTCTCGGATGATAGGAAATGATTGCTTCGCGGATAAATCTTTGGTCTAAATGCGTGTAAATTTCTGTGGTTGTGATTGATTCATGTCCCAGCATTTCTTGAATTGCACGCAAATTGGCACCGCCTTCGAGCAAATGTGTTGCGAAAGAATGTCGGAAAGTATGCGGACTGATATTCTTTTGCAATCCAATTTCGTTTGCCAAATTTTTGATGATGGTGAAAATCATCACGCGTGTCAATTTTGCTCCGCGGCGATTTAAGAAAACGACATTTTCATTTCCTGGTTGAATGTGTTGGTGACGGCGAATAAAATCGTTGTAAATTCCGATTTCCTTCTCCACACTTGGACTCACAGGAACCAATCTTTCTTTGTTTCCTTTTCCGATGACGCGGATAAAACCTTCTTCAAAAAACAAATCCGAAAATCGCAAGTTGACTAATTCACTCACACGCAAACCGCAACTGTAAAGCGTTTCCAACATGGCGCGGTTTCTGTGACCTTCGTTTTTGCTCAAATCAATCGCTGCAATCAAAGCGTCAATTTCTTCAATTTCCAAAACTTCGGGAAGTTTTTTGCCAATTTTCGGCATTTCGAGCAATTCGCTGGGGTCGTTTTTGATGACATCTTCCAAAATCAAAAAGAGAAAAAATTGTTTGATTCCAGAAATCATTCTTGCCTGACTTCGTGCACCAATTCCCAATTCGTTGATGGAAGTCAAAAACGCTTTCAAATGCACCACACGAATCGCTTCAACTTCAATTCCTTGCTTGATAGCGAAATCCATTAAATTAAACACATCACGCTGGTAAGCCAAAATTGAATTTTCAGCCAAACCTTTTTCGATTTTCAAATACGAAACAAAATGCTTAATATAGCGTTCCCAAGTCATTGCATGCAAATATGAATACAAATATGAACATTTTAATCATTAACGGACCCAATTTGAATTTACTTGGTCAGCGCGAAACATCGGTATATGGCGATATGACTTTTGAGGCTTATTTTGAAACCTTGAAAACCAAGACCAAAGCAAATTTGACTTATTTTCAATCGAATGTTGAAGGCGAAATTATCAATCAAATTCAAGCTGCGAAAGTGGATGGAATTATTTTGAATGCGGGCGGATACACACACACAAGTGTCGCGATTCGCGATTGCATTGCAGCCGTTGAAACGCCCGTTGTGGAAGTGCATATTTCGAATATCAGCGCAAGAGAATCATTCAGACATACATCCTTGATTTCGCCAGTTTGCAAAGGTTGCATTTTTGGATTTGGGATGGAAAGTTATGAATTGGCGGTAAAGTATTTTGAGATGAAATAGTTTCTACTCCCCAAAAATCAACTCCCGCAATTCATTCTTCTGCGTTTGCAACTCCAACATCGTTTGCTTGTTGTTGATCATCAAAAACACAAATTTCCATTTGAAAGCGATGTGTTTTAGGTATTTGAAAAATGAAAAAGCAAATAGCCCGAAAATCGGCAAACTCCAGAAATAGGCGAATTTTTCCCAGAAAGTGAGGTCAAACAACCATTGAACGCCGTAAGCAAAGCCCAAATAAGTCAAAGGATAAAGCACAAGTCCGAGTAAAACAGCCATGGGCGCGTAATATTCCACTTCTTTGGTCATTTTTGGCACCAAAATATCGATCAATTTGAAAGGCAAAATACTGTGTAAAACGCCATAAAGAAATAAAGGTAAACCGATTACTAAAAACAGGATCGACATGGCTATTTGTCTCAAAAACATAACCGAGCGAAATCTTCTGTCTAAAAAATCAGCGCGGATTTCGAATTTATTTAATTGCCATTGAAGTTGAATTAAACGCGATTTGATTTCATCCAATTTCCAAGGTTGTGTGATGGTGATTTCAGAAATTTTGTCGCGGATTTGTTTGATCAATTTAACTTCGCCTTCCACGCCTTTTCCTTCATTTTTGATGTATTTTGAAGTGAAAATTTCGTGCAACGATTCGGTCAACTCTTCTTCCTCTTTCGCAGCGGAATTGAAAAGCAATTGTTCTAGGCGAATTCGAATTTGTTCGGTCAAACGTTTGGCGGCAGTTCCAGCGCTTTGTTGGTAATCTTCCAAATAGGATTCGACCGACATTGGATTTCCTACTTGCACCAAAATGTCGCTTCTGAAGCGATTTGCTTTCAAATAATTCAATCCCAAAGGAACGATTTGCACATGTAAATTTCCTTGATTTCTATTTTCAACTTCCAATGCGATGCGTGCAGCACCCGTTTTCAATTCTCGCAAATGTCGTTCAAGGTAACTTGTTCCTTCAGGAAAAATGACCAAAGTTTTTCCTTCTTCCAACACACGATAACAAGCTTCAAAAGAATCTTGATTCGCAACGCCAGCAATTTTTCCTTCACCACGGCGATTGATTGGAATCATGTTTAAGCTGCGCAAAATCTTTTGTTTGAGCGGAGAATTAAACAAGGTCGCTTTCGCCATGTAGTGAATCGGTTGTTTACAAATATTTCCGATTACCCAAGCATCCATCAAAGTATTCGGATGATTCGCGAGAATAATACAAGGTCCATTTACATTCAATTGCTTGCGGTTTTTGACTTTTATTTCTTTGTAATAAAGTCTGATTCCGATGGCAACAATTACTTTTAATATGCGGTATAACATTGAATTTTGTATCTATTTTGTTGATTTAATAAAATCAGGTGCTAAAGTATCAAAAAATGACCCAATAACATTAAAAAGTATAATTGCAGTTATCTTCCGACTAAAATTCTTTGTTCCTTTTGCTTGATCAAAACGAACCCAAAAATCAAGGCTGAGTCATCAAGTTAAAGCGCAAATTTTTGTACGAATTCAAATTCTCGACTCAAGCGCTTTATTTTAAAATCTTCTGAAAACGTGATTTTGTCGGTGATCTACTACGTTGACACTTCGTAGCTTCCTCCAAAAGTCTACATTTTCAGTGCGACTTTAAAAACCTTTCTTCCAAGGCCAAAAGTATAAAACAATTAATTTAAGCCACGCAACATTTAAAATCTAAAACATTTTGATTTGTTTCTATTCATAAACAAAATTTATTTTATCGAATAATTGTTAGTTGGAACTTCGATTAAAGAAAACCATTTCTCCAATTTTCTACTGCCAGATAATATGAACTGCGATAATTTGGTCCTCGTTCAAGGTAAAAATTGTTTGGAAACATGATTGATTGATCATTCATGAATGTAAATCTTATTTGTTCATTTACTTGCTGTGAATAATACCAATTTTGCTGAAAACCATCTTTTTCAATTTTGTTAGGTTCGCCATAGACGATGTAAATCATTCCTAAGTCAGTTAGTGCACCCAATTTGTACGAGCTGAAATTTTTGTTTGCGAATTCAACTCTTCTCAGAAATTCTTTTTTCAATTGGTTTGCTTTGTTTTTATCATTTTGTGCTGCTTTCAACCAAAATTCCTCAAATGCTGCAGCTTGTTGATTTTGGTCTTTGAATTTTTCTATTTCATTCGCGCTACAAAGATAAGTCATACACAAATAGGCGATTTCGATTTCATTTTTAGAATAGGTGAAAAAGCCCAGCGATTCAGCATTATCGGCCTGGTTGGTGATAATGGTAATCAAATCCTTTGAATTCATTTTCAATTCGTTATTCACAAATTTGCATGAGAAAATTGTATCAAATTTGCTGAAATCGGGATCGGAGTTGGATGTTGAAAAAGGCGCAATCGCAGGTTTGTAATGCTCTTTAATTTGTTTTATTTCGACGGTTTGATTATTATGCATCTCGCTTTTGATGAGCAAAGAGTCTTGTTTTATAAAATGTTTAACAGTCGGTTTTTTATCCTGCAAGTTCAATAAAATAAACTGTTCGGGAATGAACGTTTTCTTTCGTATCCACCAATTCTGGTTTTCAAAATAGACGTGTTTGTTTTGATCTGTGTAAATCGTAGAAATAAACACATCTTCGCGTTTCGGAATTTTGATCGAAATACTGTCGATGAAATTTTCATTTCCAATGTTCAACCAATTCTTTGATTGCGAATCGTAAACTTCTTTTGTCAAACTGTTTTTTCTGACGGCTATTTGCAATGCTGCTTTTCTTGTCCATCGATCCAAGGTATCTCTTTTCGAAAGTAGATTTTCATTTAAAATGTCGAAATAAATCTTTGCGGTTGAATCATTTTCTTCATAAATCCTAAAATCGAAAGTCAAATCTTCGCTGTATTTTAGTTTTACTGGTGTAATCGGTTTCAAATGTGCATATCCATCTATCATTTCTTTTTCTGATTCGCATGAAGCAAAAATCAAGGTTAATAGAATACAGCACAATAAATATTTCATGGTCGTTTTAGCTATTCAATCATTTAAAAGTAGGCAATATATCCGAAATGTATTTTACCGTCTTTAATCAATATCGGATTTCCAAATTGTTTGCCGAGCGCATAGGAAATTGAAAAAGTTCCAATCTTCGTTCCGAATGAAAAACCAGTTCCAAAACCGAAAGGATGATCTTTGTAATAATTTGTAGTTCGATTTTCATACCAACTTTGGTCAAAAAATAAAAATGCAAATGAATTTCGATCCACCATAAAACGGTATTCCGCTGTAAAAATGGTTCTCGTTGTCGCGCGCAATTCTTCTTCGTTGAAGCCGCGTTGAGAAACTTGTCCACCAAATCTAAAAGCTTCATTTTGATAAAAAGTTGGAGCGATGTAAAATTCAGATTGATTTGCCAATCTCAAAACGTGTCGTTTAGCCAATGGAATGAACCAATTCAGTTGAATTTCTCCTCGATACGTGGTGTTTTTAATTACTTGAGCAGTGTCGTTTGCTTTAGATTTTCTCAATCCAACGGAGGCATCTAACAGCAATGTAAATCCTCGAGATGGATTTGGCAAGTAGTCAATATTTTGCTTAAAGAGTGCTAGACCGTAGGCATTTGTTTGAACAGAACCTAATTTCGAAAATGCAGGATTATTTTTTCCGCCACGCAAAACAGAAGAAGAATTATTTCTGTAAAATGCTTTCAAATAACTTCCGTTGTTGAGTGCATATTGAATTCCAGCAGTTAATTTGAGTTCTAAAAATGACGAATCTCTTTTGTAGAGTTGAAATTGACCATCAATTCCAAACGGTGATTTAAATAGATTGGGTAAATTCAATTGAGCTTTCAAAGATTGCGTTTGTGCTTGCAGACTTTTCCAATTTAAATCAATCATTTCAGCGCGCTTTAAGACATTTACTAATTTCAATCTAATGTCGCCGGTTACTGAAATTTTGCTGGTATTTTGATTGGGTTGCAAACCGATTACTCCATTTGCCAAACTCACAGGTTTTGATTTCAAGTAAAGAAACAATTCTGCGCCGTCTTTGGTAAATAAAATTTCGGCAGGTTTGATTTCTTCTAAAAAACTGATTTGTTTTAATCTGGCGCTTATCAATTGAACATCAGATTGATTGTATAAATCTCCAGTTTTGATATGAATGTATGAACCAATGAGTTTACTCGTTGATAAATTGTCTCCTTTGAGGTTGATTTTTGTCCAACGAACATCATTTCCTTTGTTAATTTGAATATGCGCTTTCAAATTTGAACTGTCGATTTCAATTTTATTCAGAGAAACTGCCGCAAAAGGATATCCATTGTTTTCCAACGTCTGTTGTAGTTTTTGGAGTAAATTTCCAATTTCGGTTGGATTGAAATCCAAGTTTGAGATTAATTTCTCGTTAACTATATTATATTTTCGATAAAATTGTAAATCTGTCGCGTCCATAGAAAGTTTGGCGGATTTAAACTTTGGACCAAGAAAAAAATGAATCGACAATTCTTTTTCTTTGAAAAGCAATGAATCGATCGAGGCGAGGAGGTAACCTTTTTTAATGCCAAAATTTTTGAAATCCTTCGCGTAGGTCAATGCTGATAAGCTATCCTTGAAAATGATCGTTGGATTTTTCTTTAAAATTTTAAAATCTTCGTTTGTAAATTTTAGCTTATAATCTTTTTGACTCCATCCTAAAATGGAAACAAATAAAAAAAAATATAAGGCAAAAAATTTCATGAATCCTTTTAACGTCAAACAAAGTTCATTATTTCAACACTAATATGTTAGATAAATGAAAAATAAATTTCCGAGTCTTTACTTTTTTTTTTAATTTTGTTGCACACAAACAGACAAATTAAAATCGATCGAATATGAAAAAAGTATTGACCTTGACACTTATAGGGTTGTTATCTGCTTTTGTTATTGCTTCATGTGGCACTAAGAAAAAAGGAAGTTGCGACGCTTACGGAAGTATTGACAAAGTAGAAAATTCAGATTTAGCTAATAAATAAGCTATTTTCTCCTAAAGAATCAAGGTCAGCAATTTTGTTGACCTTTTTTTGTGCCCAATTATCTAAATTTTGCAAGTTTTAAATTAATTATTTAGTTTTGGTGTGTTTTAATGCACTTTTATGAAAATCTGTAAAAGTTTTCTCGTTTTCTGTTTTATTTGCCTGCTATATAACGTAGCGGCTCAGATTCCTAGTAGGTATAAAGTGAATGATGACAATGTTCAACTAATTTCGTATAAAAACCTTTTTTACGGCGGTATTGGGTCAGTTCTATTATATTCTCCGGCTTATGTTTACTACGAACGTCAACTTAAAGAGGGTTTTCTTAAATCTAAATTTTCTTCGTTTGTAACGGTTGGAACTGGAGCTGCTGCGCACTGGGAGGGAGCTAGCCAATATGTAGCCTTAAGATTTGGCTTACTTTTAGGTGAGAACAAACATCATCTTGAAACTAGTTTTGGTACTTCATATTTTTATCATGGTGATATGCAAGATGCAATAATCCCCATTTCTTTTGCTGTTGGTTACAGAAAAATGATTCCAGGTCAAAATTATGTTTTTAGAACTGGAGTTGGTTGGCCTGAGTCAATTTATGTTTCCTGGGGATTAAGATTTTAAGAATTCAATTCCTCCATACATTTTTGATTTTGCAATTCCTTTCCATGTATGAAAAATGGAATTGCTTTTGAAGGATTTTTTTCAACGTAAAAACCAAATTTGTGCGCAAATCCCAAATAATATAAAGCATCTCCTACAATGATGGTTGATTTATTGCTTTCAACAATTTTTTCAAAAAGTTTGTAGCCTTTTTCATAGTCAATCTTCGTTCCAAGTCCAAAATAATAAGAGTAAGCAAGGTAAAACCAGTTCAACGAGTAGTTCGATTCTCCCCATGCTACAGATTTTTGAAAAAATGGAAACGACATTTCATAGACTGGTTTAAAGTCTGTCATGTAATAATGTCCAGAAAAATAAATGTCAGCGTATTTCAAATAAATTTGCGCAAACTTCAGTTTTACTGCCTTTACTCCTAAATTATTAGAACCCTTAAATACTTTTTTAAAATGCCGAACTAAAATAGGGTTACAATCTGCTGAAATTCCATAAAAATAACGTCCAACCGGAAGATTGAACTGTTTTAAGCCGTGAATTAAACCTTGAAATAGATCAAAAGAATAATCATGAAAATGAAAAATTTTCTGAACTGGTTCTAATTCATTTAATTTAAATCCATCTTCATACAAATAGACTGTGCAAAGCTCCTTTTCAAGAATGATGAATATGGATTTTTGATAGCTCATTTTAAGGTTTCAATGGCGGTTTTTTATCGACTTTCTTTTTTTCTGGCTCCATCATTTCCATCAATTTCAAGCCAAGAAGTCCATCCATGGAATTTCCATTCCCATTTCCACCGATGAGCACGTCTGGAATTAATTTGACATTTCCTTTCGCCAATTCTTCGGTGATTTTATATTTGGTAAAGTTTTCACCTCCAATGGCTTTTACAGCCAATTCATAAGCCTCCGCATTTGATTTACCGATTGCAAGAATTTTCCCTGCTTCTGCATTTCCTGTCAAAGTAATTTGTTCAGCTTGGGCAGATGCTTTCAATTTAATTGCCTGAGATTCTGCTTCTGCGCGTGCTTTCGTTGCTTCCGCTTCTGCATGTGCTCTAAGTTTTGTTGCTTCTGCTTCCGCTCCAACTGCTAATTTAACACCAGTTGAATCTCCTTCTGCTTTTTTAACTGTTGCACTTGCAGTTCTTTCTGCAATTTCAACACTTTGTTGCGCTTTCACGATGTCTTTTTGCATATCGGCAATGGCAGTTTCTTTCTCCATTCCCTGTCTAGTTTCTTGCGCTTTCTTTTGGGTTTCGTAAGTCACTTTTTGTTCCTCAGCAATTTTTCTGTCCGTCAACGTTTTCATTAATGATTCTGGCGGTACAATGTCACCAATCAAAGTATCAACCGCATTTACATTGTATTCGTCCAATACTTTTTTAATGTGTTCTTTTGCAGACTCTTGTCTTTCTTTTCTTGACGATAAAAACGCGATAACATCACTGTCTTGCGCAGAGTTTCTGAAATAGTTTCCAATCGTTGGTTCCAATACTTGTGAAACCAAATTGACCATATTTCCAAAACGAGCGATTACTTTGGGAGCTTCAGTCGTTGGCACGTGAATAATTTGCGCAACATCTAAATTGAAAGGGAATCCGTCTTTGGATCTCACAGTGATTGTAGAAAGATTTTTGTCAAGGTTATGTGCTTCACTTCTTGCCGACGCCCAGTTTAAAACTAGATTTGTCGTGGGCACTAATTCCACTTTCATAATGTATTTGTTGATTGGATATTTCCCTGGACCAAGTGGTTCTAACCAAACTCCTTTGTATCCTTTTTCAACAATATTTCCATGTTTAAAGTCTGTCCCAGTTAAATCTTTTCCATCTTGACCAACATAAGAAATGACAACTCCAACAAATCCAATTGGAATTTCTGTCATTGGTGTTTCTTCAATTTGAATTGCCCAAGGATTTAAGTTGTAAGATCCAGCTAATATAACTTGAGGTTGTAATCCTCTGTTTCCTCCATTTTTAATGAATAAATCAAAATCTTGAAAATTATTATGTTCATCTACTAATTTACCTGCAATTTGACCAGCGTCGATTGGCAAACCATCAAGCGTTGTAATAATTCCAACCATACTTTCTTGAATGCGCACCATATCTGTAGTCGAAACATGAAAAAGCATCGTATTTATTCTGTATGAACCAGCAGTAATATAAGTAGTTTGACGACCTCTTTGACCACTGTTATCAAGGAATTTAGTTGCATCTTGAAAATTGTCACTTTCTACATATTTTGCAAGGATATTTCCGGTTGGAATTTCACCTCCATCTTTGGCAAGTACCAAACCGATTTTTCCTTCGGGGATAATCGTGAATGATTCCATCGTCACATCATATTGCCAAAACCATTTCCAGAAATAAAGTCCTGGAGCCAACGTTTTTGCTTGGAAACCTGCTTCTCCTAAAGTTGCTACAATTCTGCCATCGGGAAGTTCTTTGTTGATTCCGAATAGTACAAACTTTTTGGTAACCAGTCCGATTTTATCTTCTGGTACGATGACCATTCCAAAAAGGAATCTCAAAATATATTTGTAAAGTATTACGCAAAGTATTATTAGAAGAATCCACCAGTAGTTTAGAAAAATATTCGCCATTTTTTAAAGGTTTAAGATTTGATGTTTGATTTAAAATTGAAGTATAAATGTATTGTTTTTTAATCGAAATTGAATAATTGAAAATAAAATAAATTCATTGCTGATCGACAATCATTCTAAAAGTCAAATTAATTCTAGGTGTTTTGATTTTTAAACTTTTGGGTAGGGCATGAAGCCAGTCAATTTGTGTTTCTCCTTTCATGACCAACAAGCTGCCATTTTCAAGAATGGTAGAAACTTGTGTTTTGTCTTTTTTATGTTTGAAAACAAATTTTCTCGTTGCACCAAAACTTACAGATGCTATGGCTGATTTTGGAACAATCATTTTTTCGTCGTCGCTATGCCAACCCATGCCTTCGCTGCCATCGTGGTAAAGATTTAGTAAACAAGAATTGTATTTTTCGTTTGAAATCAATTCTACTTTTTCTTTGATTTCAAGTAAAGTTTGCGTCCAAGTAAGTGCAATTTTGGTGGCGTGTGAATAGGTATAAGTAAATGGTTTGTCACCGTACCAAGCTGTTTTTCTTTTGGTTGTGATTTTTTTACCAAAGATTAAAATTTCGTCAATTTCCCAAGCAATGTCTTTCAATAAATCATTGAAAATCGCAGAGATTTCTTCCTTACTAAAAATGATTCCATGAGATTCAACGATACTTTCTCCAAATAATAAATTGTTTTCTGAAGATTGATTGAATAAATCCATATCAGACATTGGTTAAGCATCAAGCCAGTTTGCTTCTAATTTGTTTCATGAAGTCTGATGCATAAACAAAATCAACGACTTCCTTGTTATCAGTTGTGACAATCGTTTTGTTGTTTCCTTGCCACCAATTTTGACCTTTATAAATAAAATTGATATGGTCGCCAATCTCGATTACACTATTCATGTCGTGTGTAATCACGATGGTTGTCATATTGTATTCGTAAGTGATTTCTTTGATTAGCGCATCAATTAAAATCGAAGTCTGAGGATCTAAACCAGAATTTGGTTCATCACAAAAAAGGTATTTTGGATTCATCGCAATCGCTCTTGCAATGGCAATTCTTTTTTGCATTCCACCACTACATTCGGCGGGATACAATTTATTTCGTCCAGCAAGATTCACTCGTTCTAAACAAAAATTAGCCCTGTCTAGCATTTCACCTTTTGACATTTTGGTGAACATCGAAAGAGGGAAAATGATATTTTGTTCAACGGTCATAGAGTCAAAAAGCGCAGAACCTTGAAAAAGCATTCCGATTTCAGTTCTGATTTTTCTTCTGTCTTCTGGAGACATGATGCAAAAATCCAGTTCATCGTAAAAAATAGAACCTTCATCTACTTCATGTAAACCAACGATACATTTTGCTAAAACCGATTTTCCTTGACCAGATGCGCCGATAATCAAATTGACTTTACCTGTTTCAAATATTGCTGAAACATTGTCTAGTACTTTATTCTCACCAAACGTTTTTGAAACATTTTTTACTTCAATCATTACAAAAGAATCATTTGGGTAAGTAAGAAATTAGCTACTAAAATTGCGATACTGCTGCTCACAACTGCTTGGGTCGACGAACGGCCAACGTCCAAAGAGCCGCCTTTTGAATAGTAGCCATAGAATGAAGAGATTGAAACGATTAAGAATCCAAAAACAACAGTTTTAGTCAATGCATAAACTATATCTCCAGTCTTGAAATAATATCTGATTCCAATCAAATAGGTTTCTGTAGTTGATAAATCTGCAATTATCAATGAAATCCAGCCACCAACAATGCCTAAAGTCATTGAAAAAGTAATCAAAATTGGGAAGAAAATAACGGCAGCTACGATTTTAGGAAGTACCAAGTAAGTCAATGAATTAACGCCCATAATTTCTAGTGCATCAATTTGTTCGGTAATTCTCATTGTTCCAATTTCAGAAGCTACATTGGATCCAACTTTTCCTGCTAAAATCAAAGAGATAATTGTTGGAGATAATTCTAATATCGTACTTGAACGTGTAATGAAACCGATTGTATAATCTGGAAGGATGGGGTTGTCCATGTTGGAAGCAGTTTGCAATGCAATTACACCACCAATAAATACAGACATTAACGCAACGATTGGTAAAGAATTTATACCAATGGTTTGAATTTCATCAAATGTTCTTTTGCGGAAAATTTTGAATTTTTCTGGTTTAGAAAAAACAATCCAAAGCATTATGCAATATTTCCCTATGTTTTCTAGTATCTTCACTGACCGCTAAATTAATGTATAATTTCGTTTTTTTGAAGAGAATTTCCATTTTTATGAATCAATATTGATTACTTCAATTAATTTTAACGTCAGAATGATGAAAACAACGAATAAAAGGCAATTAATTCTTGAGAAATTAAAGGCATTTGTGCCAAACGGCTTCGAGGAAATGGTTGTTAATTTGTTGTTTGAAAATCCAGTAAGCTTTAAAATTGTTGCGCCGCGTACCACTAAATTAGGTGATTTTAGAGCGGGAATGAATGGCGAGAAATCGCAGATTACTGTAAATGGAGATTTAAATCCCTACGCATTTTTGATTACAACGCTGCATGAATTTGCACATTTGAAAACTTTTTTGGAATTTGGTCATCGTGTCAAACCACATGGCGAAGAATGGAAAAGTATTTATAGAAGCTTATTGTTACCTGCAATAGATTCTGGTCTATTGCCAAAAGATATTTTAAACGCTTTGGTTCAATCGTTGACAAACACAAAAGCATCTTCGTGTTCTGATGTAAATTTGACAAGGGTTTTGAGAACTTATGATAAACCAAAAGAAGGAATTGTTTTACTTGAATCATTGCCGAAAAATACTACTTTTGTGCTTCAAGGCAAACATTTTATCAAGCGCGAATTACGAAGAAAAAGATATTTGTGTGATGAAATATCGAGTAATAAAAAGTATTTAGTGCATGCGCTCACAGAAGTGAAACCATTAATTTGAGATATATTAACATGGAAAATAATTATTGTATCATTATGGCTGGCGGCATTGGGAGCCGCTTTTGGCCAATGTCAACGCCGCAAAAACCAAAACAATTTTTAGATGTTCTTGGGATTGGAAAATCTTTGTTGCAAATGACTTTTGAGCGATTGACAAAAATTGCACCTGAAACTCAAATCTACATTATGACCAATGAAGGTTATGTAGATTTAGTGAAAGAGCAATTGCCAATGATTTCTTTGAGTCAAATTTTAACTGAGCCAAAAAGAAAAAATACGGCGCCTTGTATTGCTTATGCAGCTTCTAAAATTCATTCAATGAATCCAAAAGCAACATTGATTGTTGCACCGTCGGACCACTTGATTTTGAAAGAAGATAAGTTTATTGAAATTGTTCAGATAGCAATCAATACAGCGAATCAAAATGATCGATTAGTTACCTTAGGTATCAAGCCAACACGTCCTGATACTGGATATGGTTATATTGAGTTTACTGAACAAGGTGATATTTTAGGTGGACAAGTTAGAGAAGTAAAACATTTTACTGAAAAGCCTGATAGAGAGGTAGCTGAGTTGTTTTTGAAGTCAGGGAATTACTATTGGAATTCAGGGATTTTTGTTTGGACTGCAAATACAATTTTAGATGCATTAAAGAAATTTAAACCAGATTTGTTGGGATTGTTTTCAGAGGAAAACGGTTTTTACAATACTTCCGATGAGCAAGCTTCGATTAATCACTGCTTTGAAGTTTGTGAAGATATTTCTATCGATTTTGCTGTGATGGAAAACGCTAAAAATGTAGATGTTGTATTGGCAAATTTCGATTGGTCTGATTTAGGAACTTGGGGAAGTGTTTACACGCATTTAGAAAAGGACTACAATGGAAATGCGGTTATTGGAGACAATGTTTACATGATCAATTCTAGTAATTGCATTGTAAATTTACCAAATTCAAAATTGGCTTTGATTGAAGGTTTGAACAATCACATTGTGGTTGAATCAGACAATATGTTAATGATTTTGAATAAAAATGATGAGCAAAACTTGAAGAAATACATGGCTCCAATGGAGGAATCAAGTCCAAGTTTTTTCAAGAAAGACTGATTTCAAATATAAGATATATAAAAAGCGCCCGATTCTTTGAGAGTCGGGCGCTTTTGGTTTAGTGTGAATATTTATTATTTATTCTGACTTGATTTCCATTCTCTATATAAATCAAAGTAACTTTTAGTTTCCATTACGACAACGCCACCTGTTGTGTCACCGTATTTTGCTGGAATTCCACCTGTGTAGACCATCATTTCGCCGATTGAACAACTTGGAACGTTTGATACTGCATTCATTTTAACGCCGTCCATCATGTAAATCATGTCACCTTTTCTTGCTCCTCTGAAAACCAATTGTCCATCGTCGGCAACTTTGATGTCAGAAGACATGGCTGCAATCATGGCAGTTTGGTTGAATTTCAAAGGACTTCTTTTGATTTCTTCTGAACTCATTTTGATTACTGGATTTACGCCGTATTTCAATAAATGAATTTCATTTCGATCATAAACAACTGTAAGTTCTCCTAAGTCTTCTCCGCTTGGTTCAAATACAATGGTTTGTAAGTTTTCGATGCCATCCATGTTGATTTCTCCCGGGATATTTTTCATGGTATCGCCTTCAGCAACGATAGTGAATAAATATTTTCCTGCAGGAATGGCTGAAATTCTGAATTTCCCGTTCATATCGGTCAAATCTTTGTAGATTGTTCCATTTGATTCTGTGTAGACAGTCGCATGAGATAGTTTCATGCTATCAGCATTAATTACGGTTCCGATGATTTCACCAAACGCGCCTTGTGCACTTGCGATTCCTGGTAAAGCTAGAAGTGCTGTAAAAATTAACTTTTTCATAATTTGTAAGTTTTAAGATTAAACATTTCTATAAGGATGCGTGTGGCATTTCAATTCCACAAAATTAATTTAAAAAATTCAATATTATCTAATTGATTCTATAATCTTTTTTGATTTTCAGACTTTTAAAAGAAAGTTTGAAGCAAAAAAAAATCCTGACCGAAGCCAGGATTTTATTATTTTGAATTAGAATTTTATGCTTCTTCTTCATCTTCGTCGTCTGCATCAGAACCTTTTGCAGCACCACGAGCCATTTTAACTGAAACTACAACTGCGTTAGCTGGTTCCAAGAATTTCAAGTCGTTGCTGTCAATTTGACTAACACGAATTGATTGACCAATACGCAATTTAGTAATGTCGATAGTGATAGCATCTGGTAAAGAACCAGGTAAACCAACAACTGTTAAACGACGGAAAACTTGTAACAATTTACCTCCGGCAAGTACACCACGAGAAGCACCTGTTAAACGAACTGGCAAACCAACTCTTACTGGTTTGTTAGCATCTAACTGGAAGAAATCAATGTGTCTTACTGTTCCTTTGATAGGATCTTGCTGAATATCTTGGATGATAGCAGTCGCTTTTTGTCCATCGATATCTAATTCAACTTGATAAACTTCTGGTGTGAAAACCAATTTTTCAATGTCATTTTTCTTTGCAGAAAAGTGAGTTTGTGTGCCTTGACCGTAAAGTACGCATGGTACCAAGTCTGCTCTTCGTAGAGCTGCAGCATCTTTTTTCCCTACGTTCGATCTAACCGAACCGCTCAATGAGATTACTTTCATTTTACTTGTTATTTATTGTTTATGATATTACAAAGTGAGAACTGATAGATTGATTATTCACCAATCTACGAATTACATCAGAAAAAAGTGCGTCAATTGGAAGCACTCTGATTTTGTCTGAATGTTGCTTTAACGGAATCGTATCAGTTACGATTAATTCAGTCAAACGAGAATTATTGATTCTTTCGTATGCAGGCCCTGAAAGAACAGCGTGGGTGCAAAAAGCACGAACACTTAAAGCACCTTTTTCCATGAATAAATCTGCTGCTTTGGTTAATGTTCCAGCGGTGTCACACATGTCATCAATCAAGATAACATCTTTTCCTGCCACATCTCCAATAACGGTCATTTCGGCAACTTCATTTGCTTTCTTTCTTTGCTTGTGACAAATTGCCAAACCTGTATCTAATTTTTTAGCATAAGAATTTGCACGCTTTGCACCTCCTGCGTCAGGAGCAGCGACGATTAGATTTCCATTATTTAGTGCCAACATTTCTTGGTAGAAAATAGTTGAAGCAAATAAATGGTCAACTGGAACTTCAAAGAAACCTTGAATTTGATCAGCATGTAAATCCATAGTTATGATACGATCTACACCTGCGGCCATTAACATATTGGCAACCAATTTAGCACCGATAGCAACTCGTGGTTTGTCTTTTCTGTCTTGACGAGCAAAACCGAAATAAGGAATTACAGCGATAATTTTTCTAGCAGAAGCTCTTTTAGCAGCATCAACCATCAATAAAAGTTCAAAAAGATTGTCAGCAGGTGGCATCGTTGATTGAACGATAAAAACATCTTGACCACGAACAGTTTCTTCAAATGAAGGTTGAAATTCACCATCACTAAATTCCATTACTTTCACGTCACCTAAAGAGATTCCGTAAGATTTTGCAATTCTATTTGCTAAATCTTGTGAAGCCCTTCCTGAGAAAATTTTTACACCAACTGACATTTTTCTAGTTTTAGAGGTTGCAAAGGTATTATTTTTTTATGGATTTTGAAAATCTAAAATGATTATTCAGTTTTTAAAAATGAAGAGATTTATTGAAGTATCAGTTCTTTACTTATTTCGAACTTTGAATTTGTTAATAAAAGGTTTAAATCATTCCTTAATTATGTGTGTTTTCGACACTTTTTGTAGTTGCAAATTATATAACTTTGCGCTTTTATAAATTCAGTCATGCAAACAATTTTAGTGATAGGGGCGGGTATGTCAAGTTCTTCATTGATTCGTTATTTTTTGGACAATTCAATCGAAAATAATTGGCAGGTTAGGGTTGTTGATCAAGATATTGAATTGGTAAAACGCAAATTGAATAACCACCCTGCTGGAATTGCTTTAAGTTTTAATGCATTAAATCCAATCGAACGACGACCGGAGATTGAGAAAGCAGATTTAGTTGTCAGCATGCTTCCAGCCCGTTTTCACGTTGAAGTTGCCAAAGACTGTATTGAACTAAAAACGAATCTGATTACTCCTTCCTACGTTTCCCCTGAAATGAGATTGCTTGATGAAGCCGCAAAAAACGCAGGAATTATCATAATGAATGAGATTGGAGTAGATCCGGGTATCGACCACATGAGTGCAGCTAAGATATTGGATGAAATCAAAGAAAGAGGAAGGAAGATGTATAGTTTCAAATCTTTTTGTGGTGGATTAATTGCTCCAGAAAATGACGATAATCCTTGGAACTATAAATTTACATGGAACCCTCGCAATGTTGTGTTGGCGGGTCAGGGAGGTGCGGCTTGTTTTATCGAGGAAAATCAATACAAATATATCCCTTATGGTCAGCTTTTTCAACGATTAGATGAGATTGAAATTGAAGGTTATGGCAAATTCGAGGGGTATGCAAATAGAGATTCGTTATCATACAGAAGCGTTTATGGATTAGAAAATATTCCTACTATATATAGAGGTACGTTAAGAAGAAAAGATTTCTGTAAAGCTTGGAATGTTTTTGTGCAGTTAGGAATGACTGATGATACCTATAAGTTAGAAAAATCTGAACAGTTAACTCCGAGAAGTTTTCTGAATGCTTTTTTGCCTTATAAAATTGAAGATACCGTTGAGAATAAAATGAAAAGATATTTCACTTTCGACGATGAGGAACTATTCAATAAATTTGTTTGGTTGGGTATATTTGAAGATAATATTCCATTTGGAATTGAAAATGCGTCTCCAGCACAATTGCTTGAAAGTTTGTTAGTGAAAAAATGGGTTCTTTCACCTGAAGATAAAGACATGTTGGTGATGCATCATGAATTTGTTAGTGATTTAGATGGGGAGAAAGAAACGATTATTTCTTCCATGGTCAATATTGGAGAAAATCAGGTGTATACATCTATGAGTAATACAGTCGGTTTGCCGGTCGCTATTTGCGGAAAAATGATTTTAAATGGTGGCTTAAAATTGAAAGGAGTTCAAATACCAGTGATGAAAGAAGTTTACGATCCGATTTTAATGGAATTAGAATCGTTTGGAATAAAATTCATCGAGAAATACAATTAGTTCTGATTATCTTCATTTAAGGCATAAATAATTTCTTTTCCCTTCTAGCGCTACAAAATTCAAGGTTTTTACATACTCTAATTTCGTTATTGTCAAAGTAAAAAAAGAATCATCTTTTTTATTTTAAACAATTGGATGTGAAAAAAATCATTTAATTACAGCTAAGCGCTTGGTTTCTAAAATTAATTCGCTATATTTGCACCCCCCAAAGTATGTTTGGGCAGTTTATTTATTTATAAAACACAGAGAATTAGTATGCCAACTATTCAACAATTAGTTCGCAAAGGTCGTACGGCAAATGTAAAGAAAAGCAAATCTGCTGCTCTTGATTCTTGTCCGCAACGCAAAGGGGTATGTGTAAGGGTTTACACCACTACTCCTAAAAAGCCGAATTCAGCTATGAGAAAAGTAGCGAGGGTTCGTCTCACTAATGGTAAGGAAGTCAATGCTTACATCGGTGGTGAAGGACACAATTTACAAGAGCACTCTTTGGTGCTCGTACGTGGAGGAAGAGTAAAAGATCTTCCTGGGGTTAGATACCACATTGTACGAGGTGCAGAAGATACAGCTGGAGTAGAAGGAAGAACTCAGCGTCGTTCCAAGTATGGTACGAAAAGACCAAAAGCGAAAAAATAATTTTAAAGCTTTCTAAGAAATGAGAAGAAGAAAAGCCAAAAAGAACCCCATCCTCCCGGATCCAAAGTTCAACGATGTTCAAGTAACGAAATTCGTTAACAACTTGATGTATGATGGGAAGAAAAACTTAGCGTTCAAAATTTTCTACGATGCATTGGCAATTGTAGATACTAAGTTAGAAGAAACAACAGGATTGGAAGCTTGGAAAAAAGCATTGGAAAATGTTACTCCAAGTGTAGAGGTTAGAAGTCGCCGTGTAGGTGGAGCTACTTTCCAAATTCCAACACCAGTTCGTGAAGACAGAAAAAATTCATTAGCGATGAAATGGTTGATCGGTTATGCTCGTAAGCGTAATGAGAAATCTATGGCTGGTAAATTAGCGTCTGAAATTATCGCAGCTTCTAAAGAAGAAGGTGCAGCATACAAAAAGAAAGAAGATACACTTCGTATGGCTGAGGCTAACAAAGCGTTCTCACACTTTAGATTTTAATTGTCATGGCTAGAGATCTTAAATATACCCGTAACATCGGAATTGCAGCACATATTGATGCTGGAAAAACGACTACTACTGAGCGTATTTTGTATTACTCAGGAATGAGTCACAAAATTGGTGAAGTACATGACGGTGGTGCAACAACAGATTGGATGGAGCAAGAGCAAGAAAGAGGTATTACAATTACTTCTGCTGCTGTTACTATCGACTGGATGTACCGCGATGAGAAATACCATGTAAATATTATTGATACTCCAGGACACGTTGACTTTACAGTTGAGGTGAATCGTTCGTTAAGAGTATTGGATGGTTTAGTTTTCTTGTTTTCTGCAGTTGACGGTGTAGAGCCTCAATCAGAAACAAACTGGAGATTAGCTAATAACTATAATGTTCCAAGAATTGGTTTCGTTAACAAAATGGACCGTTCTGGTGCTGACTTCTTAAATGTCGTTAAGCAAGTTAAAGACATGTTAGGAAGTTACGCTGTTCCATTGCAATTACCAATTGGTGCTGAAGATTCATTCGAAGGAGTGGTAGATTTAGTTAACTGGAGAGGAATTGTTTGGAATGAGCACGACAAAGGAATGACTTTTAAAGAAGTTGAAATTCCAGCTGACATGATTGAAGAAGCTACTGAATACCGTGAGAAATTATTGGAAGCAGTTGCAGAATTCGATGAGTCTTTGATGGAAAAATACTTCGAAGATCCAAACTCAATTACTGAGAATGAAATTTTAGCTGCATTACGTGCTGCTACAATTTCTGGAAAAATTGTTCCAATGTTATGTGGTTCATCTTTCAAAAATAAAGGTGTACAAACAATGTTGGATTATGTAATGGCTATTTTACCATCACCGTTGGATAATGGTGCTATTGAAGGTATCAATCCAAAGACTGACGAAGAAATTGTTCGTAATCCTTCTTTTGATGAGCCTTTTGCTGGTTTAGCTTTTAAAATTGCAACAGATCCTTTCGTTGGACGTTTGTGTTTCGTACGTGCTTATTCTGGTAAATTGCCAGCAGGTTCTTACGTTTACAATTCTCGTTCAGACAATAAAGAACGTATTTCACGTATCTTCCAAATGCATGCTAACAAACAAATTCAAATTGATGAGTTAGGGGCTGGAGATATCGGTGCGGTTGTTGGATTTAAAGATATTCGTACAGGAGATACTTTGTGTGCTGAAGGGCATCCAATCGTATTAGAATCTATGGATTTCCCAGATCCAGTTATTGGATTGGCAATTGAACCAAAAACGCAAGCTGACACAGATAGATTATCTATCGGTTTGAACAAATTGGCTGAAGAAGATCCAACTTTCAAAGTTAAATCTGATCACGAAACAGGACAAACTATCATCGAAGGAATGGGTGAGCTTCACTTAGAAATTATCGTTGACCGTTTGAAAAGAGAGTTCAAAGTTGAAGTTAATCAAGGTGCTCCTCAGGTTTCTTACCGTGAAGCAATTACTGGAAGCGTTGAACACCGAGAAGTTTACAAAAAACAATCAGGTGGACGTGGAAAATTTGCTGATATCTTGGTAAGAATTTCTCCTCAAGAAAACATTGAAAAAACAGGATTGGAATTCATTAACTCAATCAAAGGTGGTAACATTCCTAGAGAATTTATTCCTTCAGTTGAGAAAGGTTTCAAAGAGTCAATGAAAAATGGTGTATTAGCTGGTTATCCAGTAGATTCATTCAAAGTTGAATTGTTAGATGGGTCTTTCCACGCTGTCGATTCAGATTCATTGTCTTTCGAGGTTGCTGCTAAAATGGCTTACCGTGAAGCTTTGAAAAAATGTCAACCGATTTTGTTGGAGCCTATCATGAAATTGGAGGTTTTAACTCCAGAAGAAAACATGGGTGATATCGTTGGTGACTTGAACCGTCGTCGTGGTATGATGAAAGGAATGGATGACAGAGCAGGATCAAAAGTTGTTAAAGCTGATGTTCCATTGTCTGAAATGTTCGGTTATGTAACTCAGTTACGTACATTATCATCAGGACGTGCAAGTTCAACAATGGAGTTCTCACATTTTGCAGAAACTCCTGCTAACGTTACAAAAGATGTTGTAGCTAAAGTGAACGGTAAAGTAAACGCTTAATAAGTTTAGAAATGAGCCAAAAAATTAGAATTAAATTAAAATCATACGATCACAACTTAGTTGATAAATCAGCTGAGAAGATTGTAAAAACGGTAAAGGCTACTGGCGCTGTAGTAAGCGGACCAATTCCATTGCCAACACATAAAAGAATCTACACTGTATTGAAATCTCCACACGTTAACAAGAAAGCACGTGAGCAGTTTGAATTGTGTTCTTACAAGAGATTGTTAGATATTTACAGTTCATCTTCAAAAACAGTAGATGCATTGATGCGCTTGGAGCTTCCAAGTGGAGTAGACGTAGAAATTAAAGTTTGATAAGAACTTTATATTTATAATTCATAATTTATAATTAACAAAGTATGCCTGGATTAATTGGTAGAAAAGTCGGAATGACTAGCATCTACAGTGCCGAGGGTAAGGCAACACCATGCACAGTGATAGAAGCTGGTCCTTGTGTCGTAACACAGTTAAAGACACAAGACAGAGACGGGTACGAGGCTGTTCAATTAGGTTTCGGTGAGCGTAAAGATAGTCGCACACCAAACGCATTGAAAGGTCACTTCAAAAAAGCGAATACAACACCAAAACAAACGGTTGTTGAGTTCAAAGGTTTTGAAGGACTAAGTCTTGGAGATGTAGTAAGCGTTGACATCTTCTCAGAAGGTGAATTCGTTGGAGTAGCTGGTACTTCAAAAGGAAAAGGTTTTCAAGGTGTTGTAAAAAGACACGGTTTTGGTGGAGTAGGTCAATCTACACACGGTCAACATAACCGTTTGCGTGCACCAGGATCAATTGGAGCTGCTTCTTATCCTGCAAGAGTATTCAAAGGAATGCGTATGGCAGGACAAATGGGAAACAAGCGAGTTTTGATTGAAAACTTAGAAGTTTTGAAAGTGTTAGCTGACAAAAATTTAATTGTAGTGAAAGGGTCTATTCCTGGAGCTAAAGGTTCAACCGTATTAATTGAGAGATAAAATGGAAGTTAAAGTATTTGACCAAACAGGAAAAGCTACTTCTAGAAAAGTAACTCTTTCGGATGCAGTCTTTGGAATAGCACCAAATGATCATGCAATTTATTTAGATGTTAAACAGCATTTAGCTAATCGTCGCCAAGGAACACACAAAGCGAAAGAAAGAGCAGAAATTGCTGGTTCAACTAGAAAAATTAAAAAACAAAAAGGAACAGGTGGCGCACGTGCTGGTAGTATCAAATCTGGTACAATCGTAGGTGGAGGTCGTATTTTCGGACCACGTCCACGTGATTATCACTTTAAATTGAACGTAAAATTGAAACGTCTTGCACGTAAGTCAGCTTTTGCGTACAAAGCACAATCAGAAGCGATTTTGGTATTGGAAGATCCAAATTTTGCTAGTATCAAAACACAAGAATTTAAAAACATGTTGAGCAACTTAGAATTGCAAAACGATAAAATTCTTTTGATTTTAGGTTCTGAGAATGATAACGTATATTTGTCGTCTCGTAACTTGAAACGTGTGAAAGTTGTTACTGCTGATTCAGTAAATACATTTGATGTATTGAACGCGAAAAAAGTGGTTTTGGCTGAGAGTTCAATAGAAGTAATTGAAAAGATTCTAAACTGATTTAGTGATGAATATAATTATCAGAAAGCCTCTAATTACTGAGAAAGCAACTGCTGCGAGTGAGTCTCGTAACAGTTTTACTTTTGAAGTTGCAAAGAGTGCAAACAAGATTGAAATTAAAAAAGCTGTCGAGAAGATGTATGGTGTTAACATAGTTAAAGTTCGTACAATGACATATGGCGGTGGTAAATCCTCTATCAAACAAACGAATAGAGGTATCGTTGTGCAACCAAACAACCCTTGGAAAAAAGCGGTAGTAACAGTTGCAGATGGAGAGACGATTGATTTGTTTAATAACATTTAAGAAAAAAGAATGGGTCTTAAAAAATTCAAGCCTACAACTCCAGGGCAAAGACACAAGATTAACAGTACTTACAAAGAGGTAACTACAAACATTCCTGAAAAGAGTTTGGTTGAAGGTATCAGTAAGTCTGGAGGTCGTAACAATGACGGTAGAATGACCATGAGATACATTGGAGGTGGTCACAAACAAAAATACCGTATCATTGATTTTAAAAGAGACAAGCAGGATATCCCTGCAACTGTTAAAACGATTGAGTATGATCCAAATCGTACTGCACGTATCGCTTTGTTGTGGTATGCTGACGGTGAGAAAAGATACATCATTGCTCCTGAAGGTTTAAAAGTTGGAGATACTGTATTGTCTGGAAAAACAGCTACACCTAATGTTGGTCATGCAATGTTTTTGAGTGATGTTCCATTAGGAACTGTAATTCACAATATTGAATTGAAACCAGGAAAAGGAGGAGCAATTGCTCGTGGAGCTGGAACGTATGCACAGTTAAATGCGCGTGACGGTCGTTATGCAATTATCAAAATGCCTTCTGGTGAAACTAGAATGATTTTGACAACTTGTATGGCAACAATTGGTTCAGTTTCAAATTCTGAGCATAGTTTAGTTGTATCTGGAAAAGCAGGTCGTTCAAGATGGTTAGGCCGTCGTCCACGTGTTCGTGGTGTTGTAATGAATCCTGTTGATCACCCGATGGGTGGTGGTGAAGGAAGAAATTCTGGAGGTCATCCAAGATCACGTAATGGAGTTCCTGCAAAAGGATACAAAACTCGTGCTAAAACTAAGTATTCAGATAAGTTTATCATCGACAAAAGAAAAAAATAAGTCATGAGTAGATCGTTGAAAAAACCGCCGTTCGTACATTACAAGTTAAGTAAACGAGTGGACGAAGCTCACGCTTCTAACAGCAAAGCTGTGATCAAAACTTGGTCAAGAGCTTCTACTATTACCCCAGAAATGGTTGGGTTAACAGTTGCTGTGCATAACGGGAATAAGTTTATTCCAGTTTTCGCTACTGAAAACATGGTTGGTCACAAGTTAGGTGAATTTTCACCAACTCGTAACTTCCGTGGTCATGGAGCGGATAAGAAAAATAAGAAAAGATAGTTTTTTAAATTTATTAGTGACATGGGCGCTAGAAAAAGAGAAAGAGCTGAAAAGTTAAAAGAAGAGAAAAGCACAACTGCAATTGCAAGTTTGAAAGCATCTCCGATTGCTCCAAGAAAGATGAGATTAGTTGCAGATCTTGTAAGGGGAGTTGACGTTAATAAAGCTCTAAATATTTTGCAACATAATTCGAAATTTGCCTCTAAAAGTTTGGAAAAGTTATTGCGTTCTGCAATTGCTAACTGGGAACTTAAAAATGAAGGGAAAAGTATTGAAGACGAGAAATTAGTTGTTAGATCAATTCAAGTTGATAGTGCGGCTATGATGAAACGTATTCAAACTGCACCTCAAGGAAGAGCGCATAGAGTAAGAAAAAGATCGAACCACGTTACCATCATAGTTGATGGTGCTAAATAAGTAAGGATAACATGGGACAAAAAACGAATCCAATAGGAAATAGACTTGGTTTCATCCACGGATGGGAGTCTAACTGGTACGGTGGAAATGATTACAAAGATAAAATCGTTGAAGACGATAAAATCCGCAAATATCTTTCTGCCCGTTTATCCAGAGCTAGTATCGCGAAGATTATTATCGAGCGTACGCTTAAACTTGTTACTGTAACTATTAACACGGCTCGTCCGGGTGTAATTATCGGTAAAGGTGGTCAAGAAGTTGACAAACTGAAAGAAGAATTAAAAAAATTGACGAAAAAAGAGATTCAGATCAACATTTTCGAGGTGAAACGTCCAGAATTGGATGCTCGTTTAGTTGCTGATGGAATTGCTCGTCAAATTGAAGCCCGAATTTCTTTCCGTCGTGCAATCAAGATGTCAATTGGTTCTACGATGAGAATGGGTGCAGAAGGTATCAAAGTAAAAATCTCCGGACGTCTTAATGGTGCTGAAATGGCTCGTACCGAGATGTACAAAGATGGACGTACTCCGTTACATACGTTCAGAGCGGATATTGATTACGCGGTAAGCGAAGCACACACTACATACGGTCGTATCGGTATCAAGGTATGGATCTGTAAAGGTGAAGTTTTCGGTAAGAGAGATTTATCTCCAAACATTGGAATGGCTGCAGGATCTGCTAAAGGTAGTGGTGCTCCATCTCAAGGTAATCGTAAACCAGCCGGAAATGGTGGTAAAAGAAAGAAAAAATAATTGATACAGTAAAATTTTCGGAAAATGTTACAGCCAAAAAGAACCAAATTCAGAAGGGTACAAAAAGGAAGAAACAGAGGTGAAGCTGAAAGAGGTAGCACCATTGCTTTTGGATCTTTTGGACTTAAAACCCTGGAGCCAGCATGGATTACTTCACGCCAGATCGAAGCTTCACGTATCGCAGTTACGCGTTACATGAAACGTGAAGGTCAGGTTTGGATTAGAATCTTCCCAGACAAACCAGTAACATCTAAACCTGCAGAGGTAAGGATGGGTAAAGGTAAGGGTGCTCCAAGTCACTGGGTAGCAGTAGTTAAACCAGGTCGTATTATGTTTGAAGCAGATGGAGTTCCTTATGAAATAGCTAAGGAAGCACTTCGTTTAGCTGCACAAAAACTTCCTGTAAAATGTAAATTCATTGTTCGCAATGATTATGTTATACCAGGTAAATAGTAAGTAAGATGAAACAAGAAGAAATCACAAAACTTTCGTTGACAGACTTAAAGAGTCGCATCGGATCTACAGAGGAACAATTGTTAAAAATGAAAATTTCTCACAGTGTTACTCCAATGGAAAATCCTATGCAAATTCGTGTAATTAGAAAGACTATTGCACGTCTGAAAACGGAGTTAGGAAAACGTGAAACGCAGGCATAGCCTGCATTAAATGCAATTAGCTTCGTATGGAAAAGCGTAATTTAAGAAAAGAGAGAGTAGGTGTTGTTACTAGCGATAAGATGGAAAAATCTATCGTTGTTTCTGTAGAAAGAAAAGTAAAACATCCAAAATATGGTAAGTTCGTAAAAAAAACTACTAAATTTGTAGCCCACGATGAAAATAATGACTGTAACGAAGGCGATACAGTTCGCATCATGGAAACAAGACCCTTGTCTAAAAGCAAGAATTGGAGATTAGTAGAAATTGTTGAAAGAGCTAAATAATCATTAAGTAATGATACAACAGGAATCAAGACTTTCAGTAGCAGATAACTCTGGAGCAAAAGAGGTATTGTGCATCCGTGTTTTAGGAGGTACAAAACGTCGTTATGCATCTGTAGGAGACAAAATCGTAGTTGCTGTAAAGAGCGCAATGCCCTCTGGTGCCGTTAAGAAAGGTCAGGTAGCCAAGGCTGTGGTAGTAAGAACAAAAAAAGAGGTACGTAGAGCTGACGGTTCATACATCCGATTTGATGACAATGCTGTGGTTATTTTAAACCAAGCAGGTGAGATGAGAGGAACCCGTATTTTCGGACCAGTAGCTCGTGAGCTTCGTGAGAACAATTACATGAAAATTGTATCTCTTGCTCCTGAAGTACTTTAAAAATTGTAAAGTCATGCAAAAGAAATTACACATTAAAGTTGGAGACTCTGTTAAGGTACTTAGCGGAGAATCTCGTGGACAAGAGGGAAAAATTCTTGTAATCGACAAAAAGAAGGACCGTGCAACGGTTGAAGGTTTAAACATGATGAAACGTCATACAAAACCTTCTGCTTCTGATCCTCAAGGAGGAATTGTTGAAAAGGAAAGTGGTATCCATATTTCCAATCTCATGGTAGTTCATAATGGCACTGCTTCAAGAGTGGGTCGTAAAATGAACGATGCAGGTAAATTAGTACGTTATTCTAAAAAGTCCGGACAGGAAATTAAGTAATGAGTTATACGCCAAGACTTAAGGAAAAGTATGCACAGGAAGTAATTCCTGCACTTACTGAAAAATTTGGGTACAAGACGGTAATGCGTGTACCTAAATTACAAAAAATCGTGTTGAGCCAAGGTATTGGAGATGCGGTTGCAGATAAAAAGTTAGTTGATAATGCTGTTGCAGATTTGTCTAGAATTGTTGGACAAAAAGCAATTGCTACAAATTCTAAAAAAGATATCTCTAACTTTAAATTACGTAAAGGGATGCCAATTGGTACGAAAGTAACATTGCGCGGAGATAAAATGTACGATTTCTTAGATCGTTTGATAGCTGTTGCTTTGCCACGTACACGTGACTTTAGAGGTATCAGTCCAAAAGGATTTGATGGAAGAGGAAATTTTAACCTTGGAGTTAAAGAGCACATCATTTTCCCAGAAATTGATATCGACAAAGTAAGTCGTATCATGGGAATGGATATTACTTTTGTTACGTCTGCTGAAAGCGATGAAGAAGGTAAAGCTTTGTTAGACGCATTTGGTTTTCCATTTACAAAAAAATAAGAAGAGATGGCTAAGGAATCAATGAAAGCGCGTGAGCGCAAAAGAGAAAGAATGGTTGCTAAAGATGCTAAAAAAAGAGCAGAATTAACAGCTATTTTGAAATCTACAAGTACTGATGAAACAGTACAAAATGCTAAGTGGGATGCTATGATGGCATTGCAAAAATTGCCAGCAAACGGATCTAAAGTTCGCTTGCACAATCGTTGCGGTTTAACAGGTCGTCCAAGAGGTTACATGCGTCAGTTTGGAATTTCAAGGGTAACTTTCCGTGAAATGGCTTTAGCAGGGAAAATCCCAGGCATCAAGAAATCAAGTTGGTAATATTTTTTAGGAAAACAGATGAATACAGATCCTATAGCAGATTTTCTGACCCGAATCAGAAACGCGAGTAGTGCCCGTTTGAAAATGGTTGAAATTCCTGGTTCTAACGTTAAAAGAGCCATGACACAGATCCTTTTCGATCAAGGTTACATCACGAATTTTAAATTCGAGGAAGATGACAAACAAGGTGTGATCAAAATTGCACTTAAATACAATCAGTCGACTAAAGTTCCGGCTATCACAAAATTGGAGCGTGCTTCACGTCCAGGTTTGAGAAAATATAGCGGTGCTTCTGAAATGCCACGTGTATTGAATGGTCTTGGAATTGCAATCGTTTCTACTTCTAGAGGTGTAATCACTGATAAAGAAGCAAGAAGAGAAAACGTAGGTGGAGAGGTTCTCTGCTACGTATATTAATATCATAATTAATAATTAAAAATGTCAAGGATAGGTAAATCCCCAGTTACGATCCCGAGTGGAGTAGAAGTAACATTAAACGGAACAACTGTTTCCGTTAAGGGTCCTAAAGGAACTTTGACACAAGAAATCGATTCTTGTGTGACTGTGACTATCGAGGACAATGTAATCACTTTTAGCCGCGAATCAGACGCACCAGCTCATAGAGCTAAACACGGTTTATACCGTTCATTGATCAATAATATGGTCATTGGTGTATCAGAAGGGTACAAGAAGGCATTAGAAGTAGTAGGTGTAGGTTACCGTGCAACAGCAACAGGTCAATTGTTGGAGTTGTCACTAGGTTATTCTCACCCAATCGCTATCGAACTTCCTTCAGAAATTAAGGTATCTGCAGAAACCCTTAAGGGTAAAGCTCCAGTTGTGACTTTAGAATCATTCGACAAACAGTTGATTGGTCAAGTTGCTGCCAAAATTCGTTCTCTTCGTAAACCAGAACCATACAAAGGTAAAGGTGTTCGATTCGTAGGTGAAGAAATTAGAAGAAAAGCTGGTAAAGCTGCAGGTAAAAAATAATTTGTAATTATCATGGCATTTAGTAAATTAAAAAGAAGAGCAAAGATTAAAAGAAGAATCAGAAAGAAAATTTCTGGTACTGCTCAATTGCCTCGTTTGACGGTTTTCCGCAGTAACAAACAAATCTACGCGCAATTAATTGATGACACAAAAGGTGTTACTCTTGCATCTGCATCTTCTTACAATAACAAAGCAACTGAAAAATTGAATAAAGTTGGTCAGGCTGCTGTTGTAGGAAAAGAAGTTGCTGAGAAAGCAGTTAAAGCTGGTATTCAAGCTGTCGTTTTTGATAGAAACGGTTACTTGTACCACGGTAGAGTTAAATCATTGGCTGACTCAGCTAGAGAAGGCGGACTTAAATTTTAAAAACGATGGCACAAACATTAAATAGAGTAAAATCTGCAGACTTAGAGCTTAAAGATAAGCTTGTTGCTGTGAATCGTGTGACTAAAGTAACTAAAGGAGGTCGTACATTCAGTTTCTCAGCAATTGTTGTTGTAGGTGACGAAAATGGTATCGTTGGACACGGACTTGGTAAAGCGAAGGAGGTAACTGAAGCTATTACTAAAGGTATTGACGATGCAAAAAAGAATTTGATCAAAGTTCCAATTTTACGTGGAACTGTTCCTCATGCACAAAAAGGTAAATTTGGTGGTGCAGAGGTTCTACTAAAACCAGCTACTATCGGTACAGGTGTTATTGCAGGAGGTGCAATGCGTGCTGTATTAGAAAGTGTTGGTATACATAACGTATTGGCTAAATCTCAAGGGTCTTCAAACCCTCACAACGTTATTAAAGCGACAATGGACGCACTTTCTAAAATGAGAGATGCTGTAGCTGTTGCTAAACAACGTGGAATTAGTTTGGATAAAGTGTTTAACGGTTAATATTACGAAAATGGCTATAATTAAAATTAAGCAAGTAAGAAGCGCTATTAAACGCCCAGCTGTTCAAAAGGCTACGATTAAAGCACTTGGATTTAGAAAATTGAATCAAACTGTGGAAAAAGAGGTAACTCCTCAAATCCTTGGAATGATTAAGAAAGTACAACACTTACTAGAAGTTGTTGAGTAGAATCTTTAAATCGAATTAAAATGAACTTAAATAATTTAACTCCTGCAAAAGGTTCTGTTAAGCAAGGAAAGCGTATTGCTCGTGGTCAAGGATCAGGGCATGGTGGAACTTCAACAAGAGGGCACAAGGGAGCAAAATCAAGATCGGGATATAGTACTAAAATTGGTTTCGAAGGAGGGCAAATGCCACTTCAACGTAGAGTACCAAAATTTGGTTTTAAAAATATCAACCGTGTTGAATATAAAGCAATTAATTTAGATATTATTCAATCATTAATTGAGAGAAAAAATATTTCTGAAATTACACCAGAAATTTTACGTGAAAACGGTATCATCTCTAGAAATGACTTGGTTAAAATCTTAGGACGAGGCGAGTTGAAAACGAAGATTAATGTTACCGCACACAAGTTTTCTGACACTGCAAAAGCAGGAATTGAAGCTCAAGGTGGTATTTGTTCAGAAATCTAATTAACTTTGCCAACATTTTTTCCAAATGAAGAAGTTTATACAGAATATTAAAAACATATGGAAAGTAGAAGAATTAAGAAAGAGAATCATTTTGACTCTTTCTTTAATTCTTGTTTATCGCATAGGGTCTTTCGTTATTTTACCTGGTGTTAACTATGCTGCTTTAGCAGCTTCTAACGCTAAAGGTGATGGTAATGCATTGACTACTTTGCTTTCTCTATTTTCAGGTGGTGGTTTCTCTAATGCATCAGTGATGGCATTAGGAATTATGCCATATATCAGTGCTTCGATCATCATGCAACTTCTAGGAATGGCTGTTCCAGCTGTTCAGAAAATGCAAAATGAAGGTGAATCTGGAAAAAAACGTATCAACAACTACACACGTATTCTTACGATTGTGATTTGTGCTTTACAAGCTCCTGCATACTTAACTCAATGGGTTGGTAACAAAGGTGCATTACCTGTAGACGCTACATCACTTTGGTGGGTTCAGTCAGTAATCGTAATGGTTGCAGGATCTATGTTTGCTGTGTGGTTAGGTGAGCGTATTACAGATAAAGGTATTGGTAACGGTATTTCTTTGTTGATTACAGTTGGGATTCTTTCAAGATTACCTCAAGCATTTTTTGCGGAAATCGGTATGAATGAAGATAACTTGATTAAAATTGTATTAGAAATTGTAGCATTTATGCTTATTGTTTTAGGTACAATTTTGATTGTTCAAGGTGTACGTAAAATTCCAATGAACACTGCAAAAAGAATTGCCGGGGCGAGAGCTACTGAAGAAGGAGCAAGAAGCTATTTGCCAATTAAGGTAAATGCAAGCGGTGTAATGCCAATCATTTTTGCTCAGGCAATTGTAACTATCCCAATGATGATTGTTTCTAGTACTGCTGGAAAAGATGGTGGTGGTTGGTTTCAAAATGCTTTCTCAAACATTTATGGAGTTCCTTACAATGCATTGTTAGCGCTTTTGATTATCGTCTTTACATTTTTCTATACAGCGATTATGATTAATCCTCGAAAAATGGCAGATGATATGAAAAGAAATGGTGGTTTTATTCCAGGGGTTCGTCCAGGGGAAGAAACAGCTGATTACATTGATACTTTGGTCTCAAGAATCACGCTTCCAGGATCTATTTTCTTGGCAATGATTGCTATTTTGCCTTCTATTGCGCATTCAGCAGGTATTACATCTGGCTTCGAAATGTTTTTTGGAGGAACTTCTTTGTTAATCATGGTTGGTGTTGTTTTGGATACACTACAACAAATTGAAACTTATTTATTAAATCGTCACATGGATGGTTTGATGGAAGGTTCAAAAGTTAAAGGTAGAAGAGCAGCTAAAGAATTATCTGGATTTTAATCATGGCAAAGCAAACATCAATTGAACAAGACGGTGTAATCATCGAAGCATTATCAAACGCAATGTTTAGAGTTGAGTTAGAAAATGGTCACGTTATTACAGCGCACATTTCAGGTAAAATGAGAATGTTTTACATCAAGATTTTACCAGGAGACAGAGTAAAAGTAGAAATGTCACCTTATGATTTATCAAAAGGTCGTATCTCATTTAGATATAAATAGTCTATTTAATTAGAAAACGAAATGAAAGTTAGAGCTTCAGTTAAAAAGCGTTCTGCAGATTGCAAGATCGTTAAAAGAAAAGGTAGAGTTTACGTGATTAATAAAAAGAATCCTAAACTTAAACAAAGACAAGGATAATTAGTAAGAATTATGGCACGTATAGCAGGTATAGATTTACCAAAGAAAAAAAGAGGTGTAATCGGTTTAACTTACATCTTCGGTATTGGTCGCAGTACAGCGGCTCAGATTTTGAAAACGAACAACATCGATGAGAACATCAAAGTTCAAGATTGGACAGATGAGCAAATTGGTGCAATTCGTGAATCTTTGAGCGAAATCAAAGTAGAAGGTCAATTGCGTTCTGAAATTCAATTGAACATCAAACGTTTGATGGATATCGGTTGTAACAGAGGAATTCGCCATAGAGCTGGTTTACCTTTGAGAGGTCAAAGAACAAAAAACAACTCTCGTACAAGAAAAGGTAAGAGAAAAACAGTTGCGAACAAGAAAAAAGTGAGTAAATAATAATTAAGATGGCAAAGTCTAATCAAAAGAAGAAGAAAAATGTCAAAGTAGATGCTTTGGGTGAAGCGCATATTCAAGCTACCTTCAACAATGTAATTATTTCTTTGACAAACAACGCTGGTCAAGTTATCTCTTGGTCATCGGCTGGAAAAATGGGCTTCCGTGGTTCTAAAAAGAACACTCCTTACGCAGCGCAAGTTGCAGCTGAGGATGCAGCGAAAGAAGCACATGACTTCGGATTACGTAAAGTGAAAGTATTTGTTAAAGGACCAGGTGGAGGACGTGAGTCTGCAATCCGTTCTTTGCATAATGCTGGGATTGAAGTAATTGAAATCATGGATATTACTCCATTACCACACAATGGTTGTAGACCTCCAAAAAGAAGAAGAGTTTAATAACAAATAGGAGAACAACACCATCGAAGGAAAAGCCTTAATTCATGGTGCTCTTTATAATAACAAATAGAAATGGCAAGATACACAGGTCCAAAGTCGAAAATTGCTCGACGTTTCTTAGACCCAATTTTTGGTCCAGACAAATCTCTTGATAAAAGAGCTTATGGTCCAGGACAACATGGTCCCTCTAAAAGAAGAGGTGGCAAAAAGTCAGAGTACGCTATTCAGTTAGCTGAAAAACAAAAAGCAAAATATACTTACGGTATTTTAGAGCGTCAGTTCTCAAATATGTTTGATAAAGCTTCTCGTAGTAAAGGTATTACCGGTGAGGTTTTGCTTCAATTATGTGAATCTCGTTTAGACAATACAGTTTTCCGTATGGGTGTTTCTCCAACTCGTCGTGGTGCACGTCAGTTGGTTTCTCACAGACATATTACTGTAAACGGAGAAGTAGTAAATATTCCTTCATACACATTGAAAGTTGGTGATGTTGTTGGTGTTCGTGAAAAATCTAAATCTTTAGAGGCAATCACTTCATCGTTGGCTTCAAATAATAAGAAATACGATTGGTTGGATTGGAATCCATCTGATATGACAGGTAAAGTTTTGAGCATTCCTGCTCGTGACATGATTCCTGAAAATATCAAGGAACAGCTTATCGTCGAATTGTATTCTAAATAATAATTTAAAGCATTAACATGGCTATTTTAGACTTCCAAAAGCCCGATAAGGTTATCATGATTCAGTCTGATGAGCACAAGGGACAATTTGAGTTCCGTCCGCTCGAGCCTGGATACGGTATTACCGTTGGGAATGCGTTGCGTCGTATATTGTTATCTTCTTTGGAAGGTTATGCAATCGCTTCTATCAGAATAGAAGGTGTCGATCACGAGTTTACTACCTTGAAAGGAGTAGTAGAAGACGTTACTGAAATCGTATTGAACTTAAAACAAGTTCGATTCAAACAACAAATTGAAGGTACTGATAACGAAACAGTAATTGTTTCTATCTCTGGACAAAATCAATTAACTGCTGGTGATTTAGGTAAATTTACTTCTGCTTTCCAAGTATTGAATCCAGATTTAGTAATCTGCAATATGGAATCTTCTGTTAAATTTGAAATGGAAATGACGATCGTTAAAGGTCGTGGTTACGTTCCTGCAGAAGAAAACAAAATTAGTGGAGTACCTTTCGGAACCATTTTTATTGATTCAATCTTTACTCCGATTAAAAATGTAAACTACACGATTGAAAATTATCGTGTTGAACAAAAAACGGATTATGAAAAATTAGTGATGGAAATTACCTCTGATGGTTCTATTCATCCTAAAGATGCATTGAAAGAAGCTGCAAAGATTTTAATTCACCATTTCATGTTATTCTCTGATGAGAAAATTACTTTGGATAGTGAAGTTAAATCTGATACAGAGGAATTTGATGAAACATCTCTTCACATGCGTCAATTGTTGAAAACAAAATTAGTTGATATGGACCTTTCAGTGCGTGCATTGAATTGTTTAAAAGCTGCTGATGTTGAAACTTTAGGTGATTTAGTTTCATACAACAAAAATGACCTTTTGAAGTTCCGTAATTTTGGTAAGAAATCTCTTACGGAATTAGAAGATTTGGTTGATAACAAAGGTTTGAACTTTGGAATGAACGTAGCCAAATATAAATTGGACAAAGATTAGGATCGCAAATTAAATGTAAAATATCGTAATAGGTGATTGAATAATAGCGATCTAGAATTATTCAATTAACCGTTACTTACGAAATTAATTAAAATGAGACACGGTAAAAAATTAAATCATTTAGGCAGAAAATCAGCTCACAGAAAAGCGATGTTGTCTAATATGGCATGTTCTCTTATCGAGCACAAACGCATTTCTACAACTGTAGCAAAAGCAAAAGCGCTTAGAGTATATGTTGAACCATTGATAACAAAATCAAAAACGGATTCTACTCACTCACGTAGAACAGTTTTTAGTTATTTAGGTAGTAAAGACGCAGTTTCTGAATTGTTCAGAGATATCGCTCCTAAAGTTGCAGGTCGTCCTGGAGGTTACACTCGTATCATTCGTACTGGTTTCCGTTTAGGAGATAATGCTGAAATGTGTATGATTGAATTAGTTGATTTCAACGAATTAATGTTGAATGACACTACTAAAAAATCAACTACAAGACGTTCTCGTCGTAGTGGAGGTGGTGCTAAAGCTACAGCTGCTACTGAAGAAGTTACTGTTGTTGAAGAGACAGCTGTTGAAACAGAAGAGGCTCCAGAGGCATCTACTGAAGAAGCAGCAGACGAATCAGCTGAAGAGAACACTTCAGATGAAGAAAAATAATTTAGATTTAAATCTATCAGAAAGGGCGGTTTTACCGCCCTTTTTTTTGTTTTAAGTTTTTTCGCTTTTTCACTTTTTTTGTGAAGTTTAATATTTGTTTATGCAAATTTCTAGTTTGATTCAGATTGAAATCCTACCTTTGCAAAAATATTTTTAGATGGAAGAAAGAATACCAGCTATCCTCTTATTAGAAGACGGTACCTTTTATCAAGGAATTGCTGTAGGTAAAAAAGGAACAACTACTGGAGAAATTGCTTTTAATACTGGGATGACCGGTTATCAAGAAGTGTTTACAGATCCATCCTATTTTGGTCAGATTTTAGTGATGAATACTGCCCATATTGGAAACTACGGTATTCATGATTCAGAAAGTGAATCTGAATCTATCAAAATTGCTGGTTTAGTTACCAAAAAATACTCTGAAATTTATTCTCGTTCTTCAGCTAAAGGGTCATTGGACTCTATGATGATTGAAAATGATTGTGTTGGGATTTCCGACATAGATACACGCTCATTAGTTCGTCATATCAGAAGTAAAGGCGCAATGAATGCTATTATTTCGTCTGATATTCTAGATATTGATGAATTAAAAGCGCTTCTAAAACAAGTTCCTTCCATGGATGGTTTAGAATTATCATCCAAAGTTACAACTGAAAAGGTTTATGATTCCATTCCTGAAGATGCGAAATTTAAAGTTGCACTTTTAGATTTAGGAGTCAAAAAGAATATCATTCGTTGTTTGGTAGAAAGAGGTTGTCATGTACGTGTTTTCCCAATGTATTCTACCTTAGAGGAAATGAAATCATTCAATCCTGATGGTTTTATGATTTCTAATGGTCCGGGCGATCCTGGCGCGATGAATGAGACTATTCAATTGGTTTCTCAAATTGTTGATTCTAATATTCCAACTTTTGGAATTTGTTTAGGACATCAAATTTTAGGTTTAAGCCAAGGTTTGAAGACGGTTAAGATGTTTAACGGTCACAGAGGAATTAATCATCCAATCAAAAATTTGAAGACAGGTAAGGGAGAAATTACTTCTCAGAATCATGGATTTGTGATTTCCAAAGAAAGTGTTGAAGGAAATGACTCAATTGCCGTAACTCACATTCATTTGAATGACAATACAATTGCTGGAATTGAATTGATTGGAAAACCTGTTTTTTCTGTGCAATACCACCCTGAAGCATCCGCTGGACCGCATGATTCAAGATACTTGTTTGATCAATTTATCGATAACATGCAACAATCGAAATAATTTAGTTACCTAATTAATGATTTCTAATTCTTAAAATAATGAGCAAAATTGTAAAAATCGTTGGAAGACAAATCTTAGATTCAAGAGGAAATCCAACTGTGGAAGTTGATGTTTATACTTCAAATGGAATTTTAGGTCGCGCTGCAGTTCCATCTGGAGCTTCAACAGGTATTCATGAGGCAGTTGAATTGAGAGACGGAGATAAATCTGTTTATCTTGGCAAAGGCGTTTTAAAAGCTGTAAATAACATCAATACAGTAATTGCTGATTTATTAATCGGGAAATCTATTTTTGACCAAAAAGCGATTGATACAGCCATGTGTGAACTTGATGGTACAGAGAATAAATCAAACTTAGGTGCCAATGCAATTTTAGGTACTTCATTGGCAGTTGCAAGAGCAGCAGCTCAAGAATCTGGATTGCCTTTGTATCAATATATTGGTGGAGTTGGTGCAGTTACAATGCCGGTTCCAATGATGAATATTCTAAATGGCGGTTCTCACGCAGATAATTTAATTGATATTCAGGAATTTATGGTCATGCCTTTTGGAGCAAGTTCATTCTCTGAAGGATTAAGATGGGGAACTGAAATTTTTCACCATTTGAAAAATGTATTGAAATCAAGAGGAATGTCAACGAATGTTGGAGACGAAGGTGGTTTTGCGCCAAATCTTGGTTCTAATGAGGAGGCAATTCAAGTTGTTTTAGAAGCTATTGAGAAAGCTGGGTTCGTAGCTGGAAAAGATGTGTTTATTGCTTTGGATGCAGCATCTTCAGAGTTTTACAAGAATGGAAAATATGTTTTTGAATCAACTGGCGAAGAAAGAACTTCAGAAGAAATGGTTCAATTTTGGGTAGAATGGTGTGCGAAATATCCAATTATTTCAATTGAAGATGGTTTGGCTGAAGACGATTGGTCTGGTTGGAAGCTTTTAACTGAATCGATTGGTAATAAAGTTCAATTGGTTGGGGATGATTTGTTTGTTACAAATACAAAAAGATTGTCTCGTGGCATAAAAGAAGATACTGCTAATTCCATTTTGGTAAAAGTGAATCAAATTGGATCTCTTACTGAAACGATAGAAGCTGTTCAAATGGCAATTAAAAATGGTTATACTTCTGTGATGAGTCACCGTTCTGGTGAAACTGAAGACAATACTATTGCAGATTTAGCTGTTGCTTTAAATTGTGGTCAGATAAAAACTGGTTCAGCTTCTCGAAGTGATAGAATGTCTAAATACAATCAATTGTTACGAATTGAAGAGCAATTAGGCAATTCAGCAGTTTATCCAGGAAGTTCATTTAAATATTTAAAATAGAAATCCTAACAATAATATATTTAAAGAAGGGCATATGTCCTTCTTTTTTTGTTTTAGCTTTACAATAACTCATTTTTTTTCATTTTGAAAGACAACTAATTAAACTTAAATTCGTCTTCAAAATAATCATAAACACTTTATAATGAAATTATTTCTTGTAGGATTCGTAATTATGTTGACCAGCTTTGGTTCATTTAGTCAACAACAAAATGAAACGCATTTTTTTGCTCAATGTATGCTCACTATTGATAATCAAGAAGATTTCAATGATTTAACAGCTTCATTGCAAGCAAATCCATACGTGAAAGTCGTTAGATTGGATTGGATTTCAAAAAGACTATTTTTGCTTACCAAAGATATCAATGAATTGCCTTTAGAAACTTTCAAGTCTTGGTTGGGAATCTATGATACTAAAGCAAATTGTATCCAAATTGGTTTACATGGAACAGATTTAGTGAATCCTTACCCTTTTGTAAATTGTCCAAATTAGTAGTTATGAAAAATATAATTTTAATCTTAAATTTATTGGTCATTTTTATTGCTAATGGTCAAACTCCAAATAATTGCAATGGAGCAGTTCCAGGTTGTACAACTCCTTCATTTGGAATACAACCAACTAATTCGGCGACAAATATTATTGATTTTACAACCTCAAATAACATTTCAAATCCTTCAACTCCTCCATATGGAAGTAATTCAGGATGTTTGTTGTCTGGGGAGACGAGTTCAACTTTTATTACAATTTCAATTGTAACATCAGGAACTTTGCAATGGTCAATTATCGGATTAAATGCAAATGGTACTCCTTCTGGCAGTGGATGTTTTGATTGGATCATGTGGCCTTACACAAATGCATCTGCAACATGTGCAGGTATTACTGGCAATACATTGGCTCCTGCTGCATGTAACTGGAATGGCACATGTAACGGAAATACAGGAATGTCAACGCCAGCTAATTATCCGCCTAATGCATCTGGTACAAGTTATGTTGCTCCGCTGAATGTGGTTGCAGGTCAAACTTATCTACTTTGTCTTTCAAATTATAGTGGAACATCACAAAATGTGAATTTGAATTTTTTCGGTTCTGCAAGTGTTGATTGCAATCCAACGACTCCTGATCAAACAATTTGTTTAGGAAATTCTGCCACGGTCAATATATTGACTCCAGGTATGATAAATCCTACTTTTAATTGGTTGGTTACAACAGGCGTATCAAATACAACTGGTGGGTCAAATGTTACAGTTACACCAACAGTTACAACAGTATATTCGGTTGAAGTAACGGAGCCAACATCTGGAACAGTTGAAGTTGTTGATTTTACAATCACAGTGGTGAATCCTCCACAACCAAACGCAGGAGTAGATCAAAATGTTTGCTTCGGTCAAACCATTAATTTGTCTGGAACGGTTGGTAGTCCTTCTAATACATCTTCTTGGTCAAGTATTTTGCCAACGGGTCTCACTCCAGCAGCTACTGCTACTTTTTCACCTAATTTCAGCACTTTAAATCCTACCGTTACTGTAAATCAGCCAGGTTTGTATAAATTTATTTTGAGAGAAAATAATACTGTTTGTGGAATAATCAGAGATACAGTTTCCGTTTTGGTTTCTGAATTGGTACAAACTGTTTCAAAAGTGGATCCTACATGTGGTGGTTACGTGGATGGAACGATTACAATTTCTTCACCTCAAGCATCTGAATATAGTTTTGATAATGGTGTAACTTGGCAAACTTCAAATACATTAGGAGGTTTTGCAGCCGGAACGTATACAGTTTGTTCAAGAAACACATTGGGTTGCCAAGTTTGTTCTCCGATAACATTAGTTGAACCATTAGCGGTAACAGTTTCATTGTCAAATGACACGTTGATTTGTCAAAATGGAACTGCGAATTTAATCGCGCAAGGAGCAAACGGAACATCGTTTACTTACATTTGGGGACATACAAACAGCAGCGCTGCGAATCAGACTGGTTCTCCAATTGTGAATACATATTACGATGTGATTGCTGTAAATCAAAATGGTTGTCAATCTGCTCCAGATTCTATTTATGTTACAGTAAGACTGCCTATTTCCGGCGCGATTACACCAACATTTTCAATTTGTCCTGGATACCCTCAAAATATCACAGCTTCTGGCGCTGATGGTATCGGTGCTCCTTACAATTTTATTTGGTCAAATGGAACAAACTCTTCTGGCGCAACAAGCACAATAAGTGCGAATCCTCCTTCAACAATGACATACACTGTAACAATAACCGATGGTTGCGAATCATCACCGTTGGTGCTTTCTTGTGAGGTTGTTGTTTTGCCTTTGCCTCAACCGCAATTTACTGTTTTAGATAGTGCGATTTGTGAGCCAGCTGTTTTTGTTGTAACAAATACTACTGATCCGACGATGGTGCAAAGTTCATCGTGGGCAGTGTCTGATGGTCAAACTTTTATCAATCAAAATTCATTTACAACTACCGCTATGTGGGCAGGAGATTATGACGTTCAATTGATTGTTGTTTCTTCAGCAGGATGTGTTGATTCTTTAACGATACCAGCATTTTTGCATTCAAATCCAAAACCTGTAGCTGATTTTATTTGGACTCCTTCTCCAATCTACATGTTTAATACGGAAGTCTTTTTCCTAAATCAATCAATTGATGGATACAGTTATGAATGGAATTTGCAATCAGGAAATCCTGCAACTTCAATTTTAGAAAATCCAATTGTAAAATTTCCAGAAGGCGAGGTAAATAGCTATTCAGCGCAATTGATAACTACTTCAGAATTTGGTTGTAAAGACACTGCGAATTATTTTGTTCCTGTTTTACCTGAAGTTTACATTTATGCACCGAACGTTTTTACACCTGACGGGGATGAATTCAATCAATCTTGGTTTGTTTACATGGCGGGTATTGATATTTATGATTTCAATTTAAAGATTTACAATCGTTGGGGTGAAATTATTTGGGAATCAAACGATATCAGCGTTAAGTGGGACGGAACTTATAATGGTGAAGTTTTACCTGACGGGACCTATACTTGGGTAATAAGAACAAAGGATTCGATTACAGATGATATCTATAATTTTAATGGTCATGTTACCATAATTAGATAATTTTCAAAATTTGAGAATTCTGATATTGGATTAAATAATTTCGCCTTTTTTCTACATTTTCATTGTATTTTTGTGTCAAATTTTTCAAGATGACAATACAAGAATTTCAAGAAGATATTAAACAAGGAATTCCAAGTGTACTTCCTCCAAAAAAGGTCTATGATTCAAATGTTAATCATGCGCCTAAGCGAAAAGAAATTCTTTCAGAAGAGGAAAGAAAATTGGCATTGAGGAATGCATTGCGCTATTTTCCAGAAAATTTTCACGCTGAACTTGCTTCTGAATTTTTAGAAGAATTGGAAATTTATGGTAGAATTTACATGCATAGATTCCGTCCTGATTACAAAATTTACGCAAGATCAATAAACGATTATCCAGGGAAATGTCAACAGGCAAAAGCGATCATGTTGATGATTCAAAATAATTTAGACCACGCTGTTGCACAACATCCACATGAGTTAATAACTTACGGAGGTAATGGTGCTGTTTTCCAGAATTGGATTCAATACAGATTGACAATGAAATATTTGTCAGAAATGGAAGAAGATCAAACCTTAACCATGTATTCTGGGCATCCAATGGGACTTTTTCCTTCGCATAAAGACGCTCCAAGAGTGGTTGTGACGAATGGGATGATGATTCCGAATTATTCAAAACCGGATGATTGGGAAAAATTCAACGCATTAGGAGTAACGCAATACGGTCAAATGACAGCGGGTTCTTATATGTATATTGGTCCGCAAGGAATTGTTCATGGAACTACTATTACCGTTTTAAATGGATTTAGAAAGATTAAAAAGTCTCCAAAAGGATCGCTTTTTGTTACTTCTGGTTTAGGAGGAATGAGTGGTGCGCAGCCAAAAGCTGGGAATATCGCAGGTTGTGTAACTGTTTGTGCTGAAGTTAATCCTAAGATTACAAAAATTAGACACGAACAAGGATGGGTAAATGAAATCATTCAGGATTTAGACGAATTGACTCGCAGAGTTCGAGAAGCAATGTCAAATCAAGAAGCTGTATCTATTGCTTATTTGGGGAATATAGTAGAAGTATGGGAGAAATTTGATGCCCAAAATTTACACATTGATTTAGGTTCTGATCAAACATCATTACACAACCCTTGGGCTGGTGGATATTATCCAATCGGTTTGTCATTTGAGGAGTCAAATGATTTAATGGCAAATAATCCTGAATTGTTTAGAGCGAAAGTGAAAGAAACTTTGATTCGTCATGCTGCAACAATTAATAAGCATACAGCTAAAGGAACTTATTTCTTTGATTACGGAAATGCTTTCTTATTGGAAGCATCGAGAGCAGGAGCAGATGTAATGGCGGAAAATCACATTGATTTTAAATATCCTTCTTACGTGCAAGACATCATGGGACCGATGTGTTTTGATTATGGTTTTGGACCATTTAGATGGGTTTGTGCTTCAGGAAATCCAGAAGATTTAGCTAAAACAGATGAAATAGCTTGTGCTGTTTTGGAAAAAATGATCTTAAACTCTCCAAAAGAAATTATCCAACAGATGGAAGATAATATTCAGTGGATCAAAGGAGCGCAAGAAAATAAATTGGTCGTTGGTTCTCAAGCGCGAATCCTATATGCTGATGCAGAAGGTAGAATGCGAATCGCTGAAGCTTTTAATAATGCAATTGCAGCAGGTGAAATTGGAGAAGTTATTCTCGGAAGAGACCACCACGATGTTTCGGGAACAGACTCTCCTTATAGAGAAACGTCTAACATTTATGATGGTTCAAAATTCACCGCTGACATGGCCATTCAAAATGTGATTGGAGATGGATTTAGAGGCGCGACTTGGATTTCCATTCACAATGGCGGCGGAGTAGGCTGGGGCGAAGTAATAAACGGTGGTTTTGGAATGTTGTTAGACGGTTCAAAAGACGCTGACAGAAGATTGAAAATGATGTTGCACTGGGATGTAAACAACGGTATTTCTCGCAGAAGTTGGGCAAGAAACGAAGGTGCAATTTTTGCTATCAAAAGAGCAATGGAAATGGAACCAAAGTTAAAAGTGACTATTCCTGCAATTGTTGAAGATGATTTGATTTCAAAATTGTTCAAATAGAAAATTATTAGACAAAAAAAAGAGTTTCATTTGAGATTCTTTTTTTTGTTAATTCGTTTTTACATCACTTTTATTTCTACCCTCCGATTTGCTTGTTCTTCGTAGGAGAATTTTGGATTTTCGAAAATCGGTTGCGTATTTCCATATCCAACAGCATTCATTCTGTTTTTATCAATCCCATTTTCTTCAAGAAAAAGGAAAACCCTTCTAGCTCTTGCTTCAGAAAGTTTTTGAGCGGCAAAACAATTGTCACCAGTTGAATGCACATGGCCTTGGATTTCGATTTTTATTCCTGAATTTAAAGAGAGAAAATCTTTCAATCTGCGCAATTTATCCTCTGCTCCAGTTGTTAACGAACTTGTACCAGATTGAAATTCAATATCGTCTAATCGTAAACTTTTGCCAGGACCAATTCTTTCCATCCAAATCGTTAATTCATGGTTTGATCGTGAAGAAATCGCTTCGTTTCTATCAGCGAAGAAATAACCTTGCGCATCGCACTTCACATCAATTTGACCTGATTTATCAACGTTGAATAAGAAATCGGAACCATTGTAAAGGGTAGACAGTTTTTTAATTCCATTTACCTCGATATTTGCAACAATAGGATTTCCAGTTTCAAGATCTCTAATTTTTATGTTGACGTAAGGATTTACATTGCTTTTGCGAATGTCAATTACTTTTTGGGCTTTATTTTTTTCTTCTAAACTCAATTCATCGCTGGTTCTCTCAAATTTAAGATTGAACTCCAAAGTCGGTTTTCCTTTTTCTTGGGTGTTAAATAGAAACATGACTTTTTGGTCTTTTTTCAATTCCATTGGATAAAGGCTGTTTTCACTAATGTTTAATGAAAAACTAACTTCATTGCTTTTAGTTTGATCGATAATTCTTTTGATTTCGGTGGTTCCTTTTTGTAATCCAACACATAAATCATCCACTTCATTCTGAAAAGCAATCATTTGAACGGTTCCAGAAGCAATTTTTGCATCTATAATTAATTTACCGTCATAAGGAGCAACAAAATAACACCACAAGCTGTTTTTTTCATTAACAGTTTTCAAAGTGGTATAAGCTTCTAAATCGTTCACCTTGCCTTTGGAATCCGGAAATTGCAGAGTATAATTTCCAGGGAAGTTAATTGATGTTGCACCATTACAATCAGCAATATTTTCTGAGGTAAAAAACGGTGATTGAGCATAACTCAATGAGGTTGTTAAAACAAAAAAAGTAAATAAAAATTTCATTTCAGTAGTTTTTTCAATTTCTATCAGAAATGACAATGATTTTTTTCAGGCTAATTCATTCTTTTAAAGAATTTTAATTTCCACCCTTCTGTTTGCTTGAGATTCTTTCTCATTTTTTGGATTTGGGTAAATCGGAAACTTATTGCTGAAAGCTTTCACAGTCAATCTTTTTCCGTTTACGCCACAAGCTTTAAAAAAGTTACGAACTTTTCTCGCTCTTTTTCTTGAAAGGCTTTTTGAAGACATGTCATTTTCCCCTTCATTGTTGACATGGCCTTGTACTTCGATCTTTATTTCAGCATTTAAAAGTAAGAAATCTTTTACACCAATTAGGTTCGATTCTGTGCCTGGGAAAATTTGATCTGTTCCTTTAATGAATTGCAATTTATCAATTTTCAATTTTTTTCCTTTGCTTAAAGATTGAAGTTGGATTTTAATGATTTTTGATGAATCAGGATAAACTTTGAATGTTTCTTCAGAAAAGAAATAACCAGTAGCGTCGCATTTAATAGTCAATAGATTCATCTTTTCAGTACTGAAAATTAAATCAGAACCTTTATACAAATTTGATTTTTTCTTGTCTTTGATATTGACATTCGAAATGACGGGAAGCCCTGTTTCTGCATCGCGAATTTGAATTTCCATTGTCGCAGCAAGACCGTTTTTTCTTTCATCAATTACTTTTTTGAACTTATCAGGGTTTTCAAATTCATCAGAAATTTCAAACGTGATTGAGAAGTTTAAAAACTCTTTAAGGCCTTTTTCAGTGTTAAATACCATCATGACAATATCATCTGATTTCAAATTAATTGATATTGTGTCTTTACTAGCGATTGAATCTTTTGGAATTAGAATTTCAGAAACGGGACTTTTAGTGGATTTTTCGATGGTTGCTCTACCATAATAGATGTCATCGACTATATTTCCTGAAATACTTTTTAACACAATTAAATCAAATTTCCCAGTTGAAATTTTAGCTGCGAGGCTCAATTTTCCATTTCGTGGAGCTGTAAATTTAAAAAATAGCGAGTTCGTTTCTTTGAAGTTTGGTAGATAAGAATAGGCAAAAAAATCTTTCAAACGGCCTTTGTCACCAGTGAATTCGGAATTGAAGTTTCCGACATTTTGTAATTCAACGGCACCTGAACAATCTGCAATATTATGATTTGGCAATAGTACCTTTTGGGCTGATAGGGTAAAAGTGAAGAAAAGGAAAAATAGAGTGGAGATTCTCATCAAAAAATTAAAATAATATTGCTGCTTCAAAATTACTACTTATTCAGCGGAACAAGAAAAAATATTTGTTAAGGTTCAAAAGTAATTTACTAGAATAATTTAATTCACCACCAGTTTAATGTTTCCTGATAAATTTGTTCTGATCAATAATTCATTGTTCATAGGATAAATAGCTTCAACTCGGAGTTGACTCATTTTACCTTCAATCGCTGTTTTTTCGTCAATTTTACGATTCAATTCTTTTTCCAATTTAATAGCCGATTCATCTAAAATGGTTTTTAAATTGTAGGTGGCAAATCCTCGAATAGATTGGGTGATTTTATCATTGAATAGCCATTTTCCGCTTTTGAGCAATGCATTTTTGGTTTCTAAATCAAAAGTTAAATCAGGAAATGAAATTTGTTGTTTTTGATTGTCGAATGTTGGTGTGCCGACAAGATAAAGTGTTCCTTTGCGTTTGCCGGAAAACGAGATAGCAAAACTCAATTGTTGATTTGCTGCGCCAAATATTTTCGCTGAATCAATGATGACTTTGTTTTTTTTGATGTCAATTTCTTTGCCTTTCAATTCGGAAGAAAGCAATCTTGAAAGTGAATCATAATTTCCAATCACGTCTAGTTGAATATTGAACCCATCTTTTTTAAGATAATTGGAAAGATTTGGAAGTGGTTTTGGTTCTGTAGTATTTTTTGTCAATTCAACTTTAGGATACGCTTCCATTGCAATATTGAAATTCAGTAGACTTCCGTTGAGTTGAAAATTGCTCACACTAATTTTGTCAGGCTGAATGTATAGATAGCCATATTTGTCTATTTTCATTGGTTTAGACATGGTTTTCCATGCTTTGTCGATTTCATTTTTGATTTGGGTTTCACTGACTTTTTTGTCAATATCTCCCGCCATGTCTTTGAGTGCTTTTTTGACTTCTTTTACCAAATCTTCAGTAGCATCGTATTTAAAAACGGTCACTTCACATTTTGATAAAGGTTTGATTTCCTTTAGTTTTGTGACTGATTTAAGCTGGTAATTCGGCAATAACTCGAAAGAAGAGTTGTAAGAAATTGAAATTTTTCGCATCGGTTCACCTACACCACAACTGGCATATAATCTTGGAATTACACATGTTCCATTGTCATCAAAAACATCTGTACAATTTGGGCAATAATTGACTTTCAAAGAATATTTGCCTTCGATATCAAATTGTAAATTATTTCCCTTACCGCTAAATTCAATTGGGTTTCGTTCAAAAACGTAGGAATAGCTTGTTCCTTCGCAATGGTCTTCTTTTCCTGAAAATTTGTTAGGAACTGCGGCATCTGCTTGTTTGAAATAGGGCTTCAGTTCCACTTGAATGGGAACATCAATGATGGAAGCTTCTTGTTTGACTGGTCCTGGTTTTGTGATTTGTATCGCAGGTTCCACAGGTTTTATTTCTGCGCAGGCAGAAAGGAAAATTATGGTGGTGCAGAGTAAGAAAAATTGACTTGAAATTTTCATTTTGAATGTAAGCTTTTGAATCTTAAAATGATTTCATTTTTTGTAAAAATAAAAAATCCCTGTCAGTATTTAAATTTTGTCGTTGAATAACAAATAAATAAATCCTGACAGGGACAAATATAGTTCGAATAGACTACGCCATTTTCGACTGTAATCCTCTATCCAAAGCGTCCAAGAAATCTTCCGTATTTACGAAGTGAGAATCATTCGTTTCTCTTCCGTGGATACAAACAGCTAAATCTTTGGTCATTACACCACTTTCAACAGTTTCGATACAAACTCTTTCTAAGGTTTCGCAGAAATCAATCAATTCTTGGTTGTTGTCTAATTTTCCTCTGAAAGCCAAACCACGTGTCCAAGCAAAAATAGATGCGATTGGATTTGTAGAAGTTTTCTTACCGTTTTGGTGATCACGGTAGTGTCTTGTAACTGTTCCGTGTGCTGCTTCTGATTCCATGATTTTTCCATCAGGAGTAATCAAAACAGAAGTCATTAATCCTAAAGATCCAAAACCTTGAGCAACAGTGTCAGATTGTACGTCACCGTCATAATTTTTACAAGCCCAAACAAAATTTCCGTTCCATTTCAAAGCAGAAGCAACCATGTCATCGATCAAACGGTGCTCGTATGTGATTCCAGCAGCATCAAATTGTGCTTTAAATTCAGCTTGAAAGATAGTTTCAAAAATGTCTTTGAAACGACCATCGTATTTTTTAAGGATTGTATTTTTAGTAGAAAGGTACAAAGGCCATTTTTTGGTCAAAGCCATATTGAAACAGCTTCTTGCAAAACCTTCGATACTTTCGTCCGTGTTATACATTGCCATTCCAACGCCATCACCTTTGAAATTGTAAACGTCAAAAGTTTGTGTTTCCCCACCATCTTCTGGCGTAAAAGTCATAGTTAATTTTCCTTTTCCTTTGAAAACAGCATCTGTTGCACGGTATTGATCACCAAAAGCGTGACGACCAACGATGATTGGCGCCGTCCAGTTTGTAACCAAGCGAGGAACGTTTTTCATCACGATTGGTTCTCTAAAAACAGTACCATCCAAAATGTTACGAATTGTACCATTTGGAGATTTCCACATTGATTTCAAATGAAATTCTTGTACACGCGCTTCGTCAGGCGTAATTGTTGCACACTTGATACCTACTTGGTATTTTTTGATAGCTTCAGCAGCATCAACAGTGATTTGGTCATTTGTTTCATCTCTTTTTTCGATTCCTAAATCGTAGTATTTGATATCAAGATCTAAATAAGGAAGAATCAATTTGTCTTTGATGAATTTCCAAATAATCCTTGTCATTTCATCGCCATCAAGCTCTACAACAGGATTTGCAACTTTAATTTTTGCCATGTTAATCGTGTATTTTAGTTTTTATTTTCAATTGTTACAAAGGTAACTTTTTGAATTTAATTGAAGAAGATTTTGATTGGTTAATATGTATAGTTTTATAGAATATTCAAAAGTCAAATATTGATTAGGCATTTAGTAGGTATTTAAAATCAAGTATTTTACCATTTGATCAACTGCTCTTTTTCTATGACTATAGTTTGATTTTTCTTCAATGTCCATTTCAGCAAAAGACTTCCCCAAACCTTCAGGTTCAAAAATCGGGTCGTATCCGAAACCATGATTTCCTATTTTGTCGTGTCGGATAGTTCCATCCACTTTTCCTTCAAAAAGTAAAGTTTTCCCATCAATAATTAATGCGATAACTGTTTTGAAACAAGCTTTTCTGTTTGTTTCGTTTTGAAGTTTTTCAAGCACCAAATTCATATTTTCATCGTCATTTCTTTGAGTGCCTGCATATCTTGCGGAGTAAACTCCCGGCTCATTGTTTAGTGCTTCTATTTCTAATCCTGAATCATCGGAGAAACAAGGCAAATTCCATTTTTCAGCAACAAATTGAGCTTTTAGCAAAGCATTTCCAGCAAAAGTATCTGCTGTTTCAGGTATTTCCTCATGAAAATCCAAGTCTAGCAAAGTTTTTATTATGAATTCTTTTGGCAAAGCCGCTTGAATTTCTTTGGCTTTGTTTTGATTTGAAGAGGCAAAAATGATTTCCATAAATTATAATTGTATTCCGATGATCAATATATCATCTGTTTGTTCATGTTCACCTTTCCAAGCGAGATGAGAGTTATTTAAATACGCTTTTTGTTGTGAAATTGGCAGCTTATTCGCCAAGGCAAGTGATTCTTTGAAGGATTTATATTTGAATTTTTTACCTTTTTCTCCTCCAAATTGATCAGGGAACCCATCAGAGAATAAATACAAAGTATCACCTGGGTTTAATTGGATTTTATGATTTGTAAAGTGATTGATTTCATCGTGAATGTACCCACCAACAGGGAATTTATCTCCTTTAAATTCAATTAGCTCATCGTTTGCGAAAAGGTAAAGAGGGTTGTTTGCTCCGGCAAAAACACATTCTTTAGTGCTTTTATCAATTGAAATCAAGGAAATATCCATCCCATCTTTGATTCGACTTTCACTGTCTTTCTGGTTCAATGTTTCAGTCAGCCAGATATTCACTGTGTCTAGTATTTCATTTGGATTTATCAAACCTTTTTCTAGTACAGCTTTATTGAGTAAGTTAAAATTCACAATGGAAATCAAAGCGCCTGGAACCCCGTGCCCAGTGCAATCTGCTGCGGCAATGAAAATATGTGAATCAACTTCTGCGATCCAATAAAAATCTCCACTTAAAATATCTTTGGGTTGATAGTAGATAAATGAATTCGGGAGAATATTGTTCCATTTTTGATCAGGAGGCAGAATGGCACCCTGAATTCGTTCAGCGTATCTGATACTATCTGTAATTTCTCGTGTTTTTATTTCCAACAATGCATGTTGTTTCTCAAGAGTATGAGAGTAGTCTTCAATTATTTGCTTTTTATCTTCGAGGTTTTTATTTGCTTTTTCTTTGATTCGATTACTTCTAAAAATAACAATGATAATAAGTGTTGTTAGCACAATTCCGGCTACTGAAAAATAAATTGACAATTGCTTTTTCTCGTTTTCTTGCGCTAGAATTTTATTTTCTTGTTCTTTTTTTTCAGATTGATATTTAATCGAAAGATCATGAATCATTTGTTTGGTTTCATCATCAAAAATGGAATCTTGTATTTCAACAAATTTCCATAAATACTGGTTAGATTCATTTATTTTTTTTGCATTTTTATTTGACAACGCTAGATTATAGTAAACATCTAAAGTTGATTTTCTGTCATCCAGTTTTTGGAAAAGTTTGAGAGATTCTTCTAAACTTTTAATTGACGAAAGGTAATCTGCTTTTTCATTTTGAAGTGTGCCTATATTATTATACGCAACAGCTAGAGATGAGATATCTTTTGGATTATTTCTAAGAATAGCATTTTTAGATTTTTCGTAGTATTCTAATGATTTATCTAGTTTACCCTCATAGTCATAGCATACTGCAATGCCATTATAAACGTATGATTCGTATTTTTCTAGATGTTCAGGTTTTAATTTTGATTCAACAAACCAATAATATTTCAAGGCTGACTCAATGTTATTTTGATCTAGGTAGTAATTTGCGAGATTGATATAAGCGACAATATAGTAATTGTCATTTTTGATTTTTTTATAAAGTTCAATTGCTTTTTTCTGATAATTAATCGCTAAATCTAAGTCACCATTTTTTTCATTAATACCTGAAAGTTTTTCGTAGGCTCGCCCTTCATAGTCGTATCTCGTATTTTCTTGAAGCTTTTTCGTTTCCTTGAGCAGAAGGAAAGAATAATATGTAGATTTTTTGTAGTCGCCCAGCGTGAAATATAAATCCGACAGTGAGTAGTATATTTTATGTTTTCGAATATTTGTTGTTTGAGCGATTCGCTTAGCCTCTAGAGCATATTTAAGTGCGAGTTTTGAATTTATTTCAAGTGTATTTGTAGCTAATTGAAGATATTCTTCAACTTTCGAAGAGTCGTTTTTTAGATTTTCAATTTCAGAAATGATTTTTAAGTCCTTTTTTTGAGCGAATAAAGGAAATTGAATTGAAAAAAACAGTAATAATGAAAAAATAGCAACGCTTTTCACTCTAAATAATTATTTTTGATATTATTAATCTGTAAATATATACTATTATGGCTTCAAAAATTGAAAAATGTGCTGGTAAAATAATCTTATTTTACGATGACGATACAGGATCAGTTTCTAATGATTTAATACCAGGGGAGGCGTATGACTTCTATGAGCCTTATGCAAAACAAAAATTTGTGGTAAATGATGCTGTAACTTACATTACTGTTTCTGAACCGCCAAGAGGGAAAAGAATTGTGAAGCAAGTTGTGAAAAGATAGTTTTTTGTTAAACATAATTTTAAAGAGTAGAATTTTTTCTACTCTTTTTTTGTTTGAAATTTAGGAGACTTCATCTAAGATTCTTTATTGGACTTTCTAAATTGCAGCTTCTAAATGTTAGATTGTCAATGGTTCTTATACCCTGAAATTAATTGACGGAACAATAAATCGAGTATGTTTCGTTTTAATTTCTTGAAAAACAACACCTTGAAAAATACTTTCAAAATAATTCAAAAAAGCCCTTGCTAAACGAAAAAGACTACATACCTTTGCACCCCGCTAACGAGCGAAAAGAAATTGAAATCTCAGCATTTATTAAGGAAACAAGAAAAAATAATTAAAGTTTTTCTTGCATAAATAAAAAAGTTGCTTACCTTTGCACCCCGCAAACGAGTGGAGAGGGAGATTAGATCTAACGAGGTTTAATTGAGTTTATGAGCAGTGATGTTTATAGGTTGACAAAAGAAGTTCTTTGACAAATTAGGAAATAAGGAAACAGCGTAACAATAAATCGGATTGAGCTAACAACAAAAATTCAAAGTTTTATACAACGGAGAGTTTGATCCTGGCTCAGGATGAACGCTAGCGGCAGGCCTAACACATGCAAGTCGAGGGGCAGCACGTCTTCGGATGGTGGCGACCGGCGCACGGGTGA
>CANFUT010000016.1 GCA_947450325.1 Flavobacteriia bacterium | reverse complement strand
TTCTTAAACAAGTTTACCTCGCAATACAAAACGCTCATACAAGATGGAATGGACAAATCTTCGCTTGGGCAAGTATTAGAAATGATTTAAATAGCTACTTTAGTGAAAGAATTAAATAGGAACTTGACACAGTTTATTGAACACTCCCATCAGAAAACAACAACTTTTATTCAATTTCCTTATCTTTAGTATTTATGAAGAACGAAATTGTATTATTCCAATCGGGAGAACTTGCAGAACACATTGAAGTAAGAATATACGAAGACACTGTTTGGCTTAGTCAAGAGCAATTAGCACATCTTTTCCAAAGAAACCAATCTGTAATTTCCCGTCATATTCGAAATGTGTTTTTAGAAGGAGAATTGGTGGAAGAAAGCAATATGCAAAAAATGCATATTGCTAATTCCGATAAACCTGTAACATTCTACAATCTAGATGTAATAATTTCAGTAGGTTATCGTGTTAAATCGAAACAAGGAACACAATTCAGAATTTGGGCAACAAATGTTTTGCGTAATTATTTATTGAAAGGATATGCAATGAATCAGCGCTTGGACAGAATTGAAAACAACTACGAAAAATTGAGCAAAGAAGTCCAACAAATTTCTCTTCAACTCAAAACGCAAGAACTTCCCAACCAAGGCATCTTTTTCGATGGACAAATATTTGACGCGTATGTATTTTTCTCAGAAATCATCAAAAAAGCGAAAGAAGAAATCATCCTCATTGACAATTACATTGACGAAACCACGCTCACACATTTGTCCAAAAAAAATAAAAAAGTAAAAGTCATTTTATACTCGAAAAACCTAAGTAAGCAATTAGATTTAGACATCAAAAAAGCAAATGAACAATATGGCGGATTTGAAATTCAATCCTTTGCAAAAAGCCATGACCGATTTTTAATTATCGACAAAAATACGGTCTTTCATATTGGTGCATCACTAAAAGATTTGGGTAAAAAGTGGTTTGCATTTACAAAAATGGATAAAAACTCAGTTGAAAATATTCTGAGAGAAATTTGCAACTAGTTACAGCGACTTATAATACCCATAAACCTCTGTCAAAAACGCAAAGCAATTCTGATGTTCCTTAAATCGCACATTTTTTGGGAAATTGTCTTCTACAAAAACGGCTGATTGCATTTCGTAGGTCATGTTTCCTTTCGGTGTGATCCAGCCATATCCGCGTGTGATGGTGTGCAAGGCAAACTCAGGAACGTTTGGATTCATCAAATCTTTGCTCCAGGGATATTGGTCAGCATTTCCGCCCATTTGATACAACAAAGTAGCAGCGATATCTGCTTGCGAACCCAAGACATTCATTTTCTTTCCTCGGTATTCTTCTTTGATGGCATTTCCCCAAAAAAGCAATGGAATGTGGTTATAAATCGAACTCGACGGATTTGTAACCGTTGGCGTTGGATGTCCGTGGTCAGCTACAAAAACGAAAAGTGTGTTGTCGAACCAAGGCTGTTTTCTGCAATTTTTGATGAATTTTCCCATCGCTTCATCGGAATAAACCAATGCATTCATGAAATCAGATTCAATGCCTGAGAAAACTTGTCCGCGTTTGGCTTTCGGCTGGTCATAAGGTGAATGCGTACTTCCTGTAAAGGCGCAATGCATGAACGGTTGTTTTGATTTATTCATCGCATCGACCAAAAATTTGTATAAATCTTCGTCATAAAAATTCAACTTTCCGCGAGGCAAATCCGATGGAAAATCACTTTCGTCTTTCACGACATCAAATCCGTGGTCCATGAAATAACCGCCAATGTTTCCATATTTTAAATCGCCACTAAACATGTAGTTGGTGTTGTAGCCCCAAGCTTCCAAATCTTGATTCAACGAGCGCAACTTTCTGTGTTTTTCTGGTTGCATGGTGATTGAAACTTCAGGAATTCCAGGAAAACCGCTAAAAATACTAGAATTGCCAATTTCTGAAGTTCCGCTAGTGGCGAAAATGTTGGTAAATAACAATCCTTCGTTGGCGATTTTATCAAAATTTGGTGTTGAATTCACTCCGTGGCTGACTTCGTCGGTGTTGGTTTCACTCAAACAGCTAATTGCTTCGCCAGACCAACCTTCCAAAACGATGAAAACCACATTGGGACGATTTGTTTTCAAGAAATAGTTGTCGTGTTTTTTGGGATAACCCATCAAATCATCCGTGATTTTCTTTGCCAATTTCGGATTGATTTTCGGCATGTATTCATCGATTTCACTGCGGTTGTACAACAAATAACTTTTTCCGAAAAAGTACAATGAATTGATCGACAAATCATTTGAAACCGGATTATTTGAATAAGTGGCGGCATTGATATTCATCGGAATGGGTTGCAAACCACCACGAAGGAGCAAAAAGGAACTTGAGCCCAAAATACCAAACGAAAGGATGGCAACTGGAATCGCAATAAACCATTTCTTGAATGAAATTTGGTCTTGAAATTTGAATAAAAAGCGCATCAATTTCCAAGCAAAAACCAATTCTAAGAAAAGGAAAACGAAATACCAAATTGTCATGCTGTAATCAGCCGTTCTGAAAACCTCATCGGGATTGCCTAAATGCATGAAAACTCGGGAAGTCAATTTGTGGTTCCATTCGCCATAGGCATTTACTTCACCGCTGTGAATGAGCGCAACAAAAAGTGCTTCAAAAAATAAAATGCCGTAGAAAAAGCGATTAATCCATTTTGAATCAGAAATTAATCTGAAAGTCAAAAGAAGGGCTGGCAATACAACCAATGCTCCAGCCGTGCCTAAATCTAATTTGATTGAATAGAAAAATGCAGCCAGCCATTCTCCGAAAGAAACGCCTTCAAATTTGTTCCAATTGTGGATTGAGAAAACAATTCTCTGAAAATCAAATACTAAAATCCAAAAAAGAAAAAGTTTGAAATACTGAATGAAAAGCTTTTTGACCATGGAAACAATTTGTTAAGGTAAAATTAAGAAATAAAATTGTCCACAAGTACATTCGAATTTACTAATAATCTGTAAATTGGTTTTTTGATTCAACAAAACGCATGGACAGACGACATTTTTTAGGCATCACTGGCACTGTTTCAGTAGGAATGCTATTCAGTGGAATGCGAATTTTACAATCAAATAAGGTCAATACGGTTTTGAAAGGGGGCAAATGTTTTTATCAAAATCAATGGCAAATCTTAGATGTTGGAATTGACGATGCTGGCAAATTAATCTTTGCTCCTGCAAATACATTGGAAGGAAATACGGTTTTTGATATCAGTAGAAAAATTGTTTCTCCCGGTTTCATTGATATTTTAGCAGACAACGGCACAAGTCCAGGTTCAACTTACAAAATTTTTGAAAAATACAAAGTATCAGACGGTGTAACTACTGCACTTCAAATGCATGGCGGAATTCCAGATTGTGCGGCTTACTACAAAAGATTTAGTGCATTACCACATTACATCAATTTTGGCTTTTCCACTTTTGTGATGCAAATTCGTTACAATTTGCATGGAGTTGCTGAACGCAAAAAACAAGTAGAAAAATGTTTGAAAGAAGGCGCTTTGGGAGTATCTCATAGTTTTGAATATCAACCAACACCTTACGAAGAAACGGTTGAATATGCGAAACTAGCCAAAAAATACAATCGCCCATTTTTTATGCACTTGCGACATTCTTCAGAAGCAAAAGAATTAGAAGGTGTTGATGAAGCAATCAAAATTGCGAGAGAAAGTGGCGCCAAGGTGCACATTGATCATTTGCATTCAACCGGTGGAACCTATAAAATGGCTGAAGCGCTGGACAAAATCAAATCCGCGAGAAAAGAAGGACTGAATATCACTTGTTGCGTTTATCCTTATACATTTTGGGCGACGTATTTGCATTCGATGCGCTTTGCGGAAGGTTGGCAAAAAAGATACAATATTACGCACAGTGATTTGCAAGTAGTGGGAACTGGCGAAAAATTGACTGCCGCTACATTTGCAAAATACCGTAAAGTAAAAAAATTGGTCGCTGTTCCTGAAGGTACGATGCCATTTTCTGAAACCATTGATTTGGCACTAAAAGAAGATTTTTGCATGATTGGATCCGACGGCGGAATTGAATTTGAAAAAAATGCGAATTCTCATCCACGTGGTGCAGGTTGTTTTGCAACAGCAATTAATCATTGCCTTTCAATCGGAATTCCGCTAGAAAAAGCATTGGACAAAATGACCACTTTACCAAGAAATTTGATTTCTCCAGCTTTGCAAAACAGAGGAATATTAGAAGATGGCGCAATAGCGGATTTGACGATTTTTGATGAAAAAACCATTAACGGAAAAGCAACTGTTTCTAATCCAAATCAATTTTCAGAAGGAATTAAATATGTTTTTGTCAATGGAAAATTAACTTTTTCAAAAGGACAATTGATTGGCACTTTTGGAGCGCCAATCAAATATCAAAATATTTAAATATTTTCCAAGTCAGAAGTTCGCATGCCGATAAATGCTTTCACGATTACATCACCAACATTTGGAACATTCACGTGAATTAAATAAACTCCGCTCGCAATCGGAATTCCAATGTCATTTTTTAAATTCCAATCTTCGTAAGTATTTGTATTCGCTTTTTTGATTGTTTTGACCAATTTTCCAGAAACATTGTAAATTTTGACAGTGCAGATTTCAGGCAAATTAGTTATTTTCACCCTTGCATCCAAACGGCTTTTTTCATACTGTGAATAAGCATAATATGGATTTGGAACCACATTTATCAATTTCAAGGATTCAGCTAATTGATCTTGACTTCCAGTTACAGTTCTAATATCATCCATGTTCCATGAATACATTGGTTTGCCTCCATTTTCACCTGTTGCAGCAAATTCATTGTATTCTTTATTCACTCTGATTCTAATTTTCACATCCGTTGCAAGGTGCTTTTGTCCCTCAGTCAAAATAGGATTTCCAACCCAACTCAAACTAGTATACAAGGTTTTTAATGAAGTAGCTGTGTTTTCAATAAATTTATCAAACACCCAATTTGAACCATCGTAAAATGGACATCCTTCTCCATTGATATTGTATCCAAAAACATAAATTGGATGCTGTCCAGCCATGATTGGTCGTCCGTTATTGTCCACCACTCTATCCGAAGGATTCCAAATCATGTCATTTCCATTGTCACTTCCCAAAAAAGAGTTTTCTCCAAAAGCCATGTGCAAACGCATACCTGTTTCTAAATCAATCGCATATCCAGGAAACCATCCCATTCCATAACCAGCAATAGGATTTCCATTAACATCTACACTTTGACTTTTTCTCAAAGTTCCAGGTTTTGCTTGACCAACATTCAATGCCTCGTCTCTACCTAATTCAATCACAGCACATTTGGTCCATTTCGACTTATCAGAAGTGATTACGATGTCTATACTTGGAAGCCTAGAAATGCTACTTCTCGCTCTGATTGTGCTGATTGTTCCTGCAGATAAAAGACCTGTTCCTGTTGGATAACACAGCGGACTAAATTCATTTCGATAGCCCGTTAAATTATGTGGCGCAAAACCTCCCGACAAAATTTTCTCATAATTTTGATTTGGATCTTTTCCCAATTCATCTTTATAAAACTTAGGACTGAGATACGCAGGCGAAAGTGCGACTGTATCAGCACCTATTGGATTGTAAACACCTGATAATATCCAATTCGTTGGAAAATAATTGTCATTGTCATTGATAAAAGAAAGCCATCGTTTGGATGAGTCTTTGAATTCTATTGTAGATTCAATTGGTAAAGTATAACGGTCATATTCCAATGATTGTGGAACATCTTGTCCGCTTGGATCTGAAGCTTTGAAATATTTACTTTGGATAATTTCTACCGAAATACCCCATTTCGCTATGATTTGCTCGTTTTGATTTTTGATGGTTCTTTCGGACACAACTGAATCTAAAAGATTTACTTTATTCTCAGAATCATATCTGTAAATTACCCAAGATGCTGTATCTGTTCCATAATAATTAATGTACTGTTCTGATCCAACATTTTGGTAATTCCTGAATTTACATTCAAAATATCCGCTAACTACATTCAATGGATCTACAACTTTTATATTCAAAGGTCCAGAACCATAATCATACGTTGGCTTTGGAACAAAACCATTGGTCAAAATTTTGGTCAAGGTGCTTTCGGTAAAATCCAAAGAATTATTTCCATTTCCAGTCCCATCTATTCTAGTGATTTGTGGCATTGTTCCGTAAGACAAACTTTGACGTGTTCCTCCAGCTTCTAGATTAATATTATGAGGTATCGCTTCAATTGTTTTGATTTCTCCAATCGTTGCTTTTCTACTCGCCAAAAATGGTTTTTTCTGTCCGTCTAACTGCTGAGGATCGGACTGATCATAATTTTTGTAGCTATTGTAAGCGTAAGAAATCGCCAAATAATAATAACGTTTAAAATTAACGAGTGTTCTATTTCCTTGGGCAAATAAATCTTCATTTACACTGAAACTGTGTTTAATTCCTGTGTTTGCACCCTGTACTTTTTTAACTGGTATTGCTGTTTCTAATTCTTCATCATATTCGAAATTAATCAACGTTGAAACATTGTCTTTAATATCACACTGTGCAACCAACCTCGCTTTAGAAACATCTTCAATTTGAGATGCTGAAACGGACGAACTAGTGACTTGATAAATCATATAGCCTTGAAAGTGATAAAATTTATCTGCAGTTGAATCTGCAGCAGAAATAAATGGATCAAATTCCTTATAATCTTCTTTCGCGTTATTAGAATTCACAGGATTTGAAAGTGTTAAAATTAATTCATTTTCCAACTCTTGAATTTTCAAATCTGGTGCATATGGTCCGTCCAGTACTTTGAAACAATTTTCGAATAAGGCTTGTGCTTTGTCATCTGCCCTTCTCAATACTTCCACTGATGCAAAGGGTCCACCACTATTTGCGCGCGCCCAAACTACACCAACCGTAATATTATTTACAGAGCCAGGTTTCAAAATAAAAGGACCTGCAGATTGAACAAATCGTCTATCATAAGGTTGATTTCCTGCAGTTTCTTCTGTCCACGGAATTTGAGGGTTTCCACCTGTTCCCCAACCCAATGGATCAGTATCACCGGGAAACATGAAATCGCAGGGAACATTTGGATCCGCTTCTTGATCAGCGATATAGCCACTACCTCCGTAGTAAAATGGTGTTCCGTCTTTCCAGAATCCACGCAGATAATTGTAAAAATCTGAACCAGTTATTGGATCGGTTTGATTCGGGTTTCCGCCGCCGCCTGAATTGACATAATATAAAAATCGTCTCATCCCAAAACGCTCATTGTCTATAATTCCATCTCCGTACCCTATTCCATTTAGTGCTTCATTCACCCCAATTCCAAACGCATTGTCGATATTGTCATTGTCTTGAAATGGTCCTTCAAAAAAATCAACCCCTACGGAAGGTGGATTAATCCCATAACCTTTAAATCCGCTATTGTCACCATCATATGCATCACCATTATACACATAAGCCAAACCACGATTTACATCACAACCAACATAATCATCAAACGGATCTCCCAATGCAGCATCTGCAAAAAATCCGAAATAAGTATTGTATAAAGTTTGAGTTCCACGATTAATCAATTCATAATTGTAAAAAGTCATGTTATTGATTTCGTCATTGGTTGCAAATGCAAAAGCTTGGGCGCGAATTTCCATACCAATCGGATCAGCGCCTGTTTCAGTGTGAATATTTCCTTTGTCGTTCATGATCCACCAAAAGTTTTCGTCGCCGTATAGACTAACTTTCCTGTCTACACTGCAAACCTTATCTTTTTTGATATCATACCAAGGAAAATCACCATCTTCCCAATTGTAATTTCCGTCATTGCCTCTATCATAAAATGGCGCTAAATAATAATCTTGTCCCAAAGAAACATCACCATGGGCTGGCCATTCTTTGATGATTTTTGGTACGGTATAATTTGGAAAATTTTCTGCTTGAGTATTGGTTCCATTTTCCTGATCATACAAACCAGATTCATACCAAGCATCAAACTCTCTAACCATATCTTGCGTGGTCGTAAAATGCCTATCGTATTTTTTACATGTTGCATAATCTGTAATGGCGGCTCCTTGTGAAATTGGCCCAGTCCAATAATCTTGACCATTTCTGTATCTCAGTGCAGCCAATTTTAATTGACCATTGATATCTGTTCCTCCCAACCATAATGCCGCTGTAAACAAAGCCATGATTCCAGAATTCTTGGGAACTTCATATTGAGAATAATTCTGTCCAGGTACTTGCCACAAATTTCCAGCTGTATGAATCATTGCTTTCACATTGTTGGTCTGCAAAAAAGTAGTCGCTGTTGGAGGCGCACAATTTGCGGCTCTTGATTCAATAATTGCAGGGGTTTTACCTTGATAATTTTGAGCAATTAAAGAAAATGGCAACAAAAACAAGATTATTTGAAGTAGCTTCATAAGTCATAGCATCTTTGAGCGCTAAAGATAGTGATTTTCTCAAAAATATTCTAGAATTGTGGAAATGCTTAGAATTAACACAAAACTTATGAAAAATGTTAATTCAATTGTCAAACAAAAAATAAAGATTCCCTTTCAAATCGGTAATCTTATTCTAAGCGGTAGATTGATTGTCAAATACCTCCAATTTTTCAATAGGTTCATTCCATTGTTTTTACAAAAGTTGAAATCAAAGTTACAATATCAACATATTCATTGAAAGAAAGCGCTTCATAAGTATCTAAAACATCGTGGTAATGCTTGTTTTCACCCATCGTATAGATGAAAAAAGCAGGGACATTTTTTTCCGAAAACCAATAATGATCTGAATTGGCAGCTTTTCCTCGAATCTTTATTTCTTTTAACAATTGCTGTTCTTGGTTGATTTTTAGTAATTGATCAAATTGATCTTTGAAAACGGTTCCATTCACAACAGTTACTCCATCTTCACCGCTTCCCATAATGTCTAAATTCAATAAGAACTTGATTTTTTTCAATTTAAAAAGTGGATGATTTACATAATAATTTGAACCGATCAATCCTGCTTCTTCTACTGCGAATGCGATGAAAACTAAATTGTAATCTACTGGATTTTGTTTGAAATAATCTGCCAACACAAAAAGCATCGATGTTCCGCTCGCATTATCATTTCCTCCTGGAAAATAAGTGGAATTTCCCATTCCTCCTAAATGATCGTAATGTGCAGAAAACACAATTGTCTTCTTAAACAATCCCTTCGCGGGAATTTTCGCAATCACATTGTTGGCAACATGATTCTTTTTGAATTTTGCTTCAATATTGGTTTGGATGATTGAATTTCTTTCGAAAGCGGCGCTTTGAATGTAGAAAAAACCATGTTTATGCTGTTCATTTTCAACCGAAAATGTAAATTTTTCTTCAGTGACAATGACTACGTCAAATATCTCTGCCAATTGCCTTGACAATATTTTTATCTCATTTAAAGTATCCTTTGCAATGTTAGAACCGTCAAAGAGAATTGCATTGAAGGTAGGATCTTTCTTCATTTCCGCCATTGCAGCGCTCCAAAAATTCGGATTCGTGAAATCTTTTCGTGATAAATACTTATACTTCAATACGCAACTGCTATTTCCAGAGGCCGGATCGACCAAAAAATCTATGCCTGGTTTCAAAAATTTGTCCCCCAATTTCACTTCCATTTTCCCTGGAAAAGTATTCACATCGAATGTAAACGGCTGCAAATAGGAATCTGAGATTTTTTTTAAACCGCGCTTTTGAAATTCTTTGACTAAAAACTGCGCAGCAAGCGAATCGCCTGACTTGATATATCCGCGACCGAAATAGGTTTCAGAACACAATTCTTGCGTGATTCTTCGTCCCTCATTGAGTGCATCTGACTGAATAGTTGGATTTGATTGACCTACAGCGATTTGAAAAAAAGCGCATAAAATAACGACAATTCCAACTTTCATTTTCCTGATTTTTACAAATATCTTCTTTCCACTTTCTGGATAAATTCAGCAGTCAAATTGCTTTCTAAATCCCAACTGTATTGTTGTGCAAACTGTGCCAAAATTCTTTTCGCAGCTGAAAAATCTGCTTGATTGTCTAGCTGCTCAATGGCCTGATTAAACGCTTCACTTGAACCTTTGAAAAGTTCGCGAATACATTGCAACTTATCATTCAAACCAAATGAACCAACCAAAGTTTGAAGTTTGGACGACATCAATCTTGAACTCAAAGAATCGTCTGTATTGTTGGCATATCTGTTAAAAATATCCGTATTAACTTCCACTGCGGGCTGTTCAATCGGTTCCGGTTCACTGAAGATTGGCGTACTTTCTACTTCGAAAGATTCATCAGCAGTTGGTTCTGAAACCTCAGGCTCAACATGCGTTTCTGCTGCGATTGGTTCCTCAAATATCGTCGATTCCAATTCTGGTGTCGGTTCGATAACCATTTCTGGAGAAAAAATATCTTCTTCTGCTTTTTCAAACATGTCAAAATCGAAAACTGGCTCATCATTTACAACTTCTTCTTTTTCATGTTCCAAAATTTCTTCTTCAACTTCTTCGAAAGACAAAATATGTGGTTCTTCAGAAATTTCTTCGACTTCAGCAGTGGCTTCTATTTCTTCGAAAGTCTCTTCCATTTGCAATTCAACCTTAGTTGGAGCGATTCCGAAAATTTTCTCTTCGTATGATTTGTAACGCAAAATCAATGCACGTTCATGCAATTCACGCGTTAATTCGACCAAAGATTCCATTTCATCTGCAGTTAAACTTCCTGATTGAATGTTTTCAAAAAGCGCTTGAATGGACGATAATATTTCTTCTTTTGAACCAAATTTTGACATCTCTTTTTTCTTAAAGTAATTTTCAACAAATAGACCAAGTTGCTAACCAACTTAGAAAGTTCGGGTATTTAAACACCTAACTTAGCGTTAAAATTATGAAATGTTGTGCAAGTGAAAATTGATTCATTGAAAATTTCTCACGGGTAGAATGTTGATAACCCTATAAATTAGCGTATGTATTTGGAACACTTTCCCATGGAGGGCAGACAACAAGGTTGGATCGAGGTTATTTGTGGATCCATGTTTTCGGGGAAAACGGAGGAATTGATTCGAAGATTGAAAAGAGTTGAGTTCGCCAATCAAAAAGTGTTGCTTTTCAAACCGAAAATTGACAATCGATATGCTGAAAGTGCAGTTGTGAGTCATAAAGGTTCTAGCCTCGATGCCATCGTGATTGAAAAAGCAAGTGAAGCGCTGAAAATCTGGAAAAACGAACGTGTTGTTGCATTTGACGAAGCGCAATTTTTTGATGAAGAAATAGTTCAAATTTCTACCGAATTGGCGCGCAAAGGAGTTCGGGTAATTTTCGCTGGTCTCGATATGGATTATTTAGGGAAACCATTTGGTCCGATGCCACAACTATTGTGCATTGCAGAATATGTAACCAAAGTGCACGCAATCTGTGTTTCTTGCGGGAATTTGGCTTACGTTTCGCACCGAACTGTATCAGAATCAGGACAAGTTTTGGTTGGAGCCGTTGAAAAATACCAACCACTTTGTAGGGGATGCTATAATAAAATAGCGCACTAATTTAAGATACTTTGTGATTCTTGAAAAAGCTATTTTTAAGAAATCTCGAAAAATAAAATACATTTGTAATCCTAAAATCAAATGTTTTGAAAATCAATCTTTCTATTGAAGCATTCGCTGATATCATTGGCGCCAATTTGGAAAATGAAAATCATGAAATCATTCAATTGATTGCATTTGATTCACGCAAAATATCCAATCCGTCCAATACAGCTTTTTTTGCCTTTCAAGGAGAATTTAGAAATGGACATGATTTCATTCAGGATGCTTACAAGAAAGGAATTAGAACATTTGTCGTTGACCAAAATTTTAATACCACAAGCTACGCAAATGCCACTTTTCTGCGTGTAAATGATCCGCTGATGGCTTTGCAAAAATTAGCCAAATTTCATAGGTCAAAATTCAATTTCCCTGTAGTTGCAATCACAGGAAGTGTTGGTAAAACAATCGTAAAAGAGTGGATTTATCATTTGATTTCTGGAGAGAGAAAAGTGATTCGAAGTCCGAAAAGTTACAATTCTCAAATCGGCGTAGCACTTTCACTTTTGGCATTGGATGAAACAGCAGACTTGGCAATCATCGAGGCAGGAATATCTAAACCGGGTGAAATGGGACTTTTGGAACAAATGATTGAACCAACTATCGGAATTTTTACTGCATTTGGTTCTGCTCATCGAACGAATTTTGAGTCTTCAGAGCAACATTTGAATGAAAAGATCGCGCTTTTTGAAAATACAAACCCAACATTCATTCATGAATCCATTCAATTGTCTGAAACCAACTTGGAAAAAATTCATGGACAAATGGTTGAAAATCAAAATTTTGATTCATTTCTAAAACAATCGCCATATCAAGACAAAGCGAGTCTAGACAATTTATCACTTTGCATCGCTTTTGCGTTGGAAATTGGAATCAGCGAAAACAATATTTTAGATAGAATCAAAGACTTACCGCGCTTGGCATTGCGCATGGAAACGTTTGATGGAATTAATGAAAACTTAATAATTAACGATACATACAACCTTGATTTAGATGCACTTTCACAGTCACTTGAATTTCAATTGAGCATCGCAAATGGAAAAAAAAGAGTGGCGATTTTAGCTGTTGATTCATTGAATGAAAATCAAAAAATAGAAATTCAAAATACCTTAGACAAATTCAAATTGGATGAAGTTTTATTCATCTCCAATGAAAATTTACCTTCGTTTAGTGAAATTCAACAATCAGTTGTTTTAATCAAAGGAACGAGAGTGGCTCAACTCCAAAAAATTGCCCGATTGTTTCAATTGAAAAAACACAAAACGCGTGTTGAAATCGATTTTTCTGCCGTTAAAAATAACCTCAATTATTTCAGATCTTTAACCAAAACAGGTACCAAAATGTTGGTGATGGTGAAAGCTTCATCTTACGGTTCTGGCGCTGAAAAAATGGCTGAATTTCTCGAAAAATCTGGCGTTGAATATTTGGGCGTTGCCTATGCCGATGAAGGAGTTGAATTGCGAAAATACGGAATCAAACTTCCAATCTTGGTCATGAATGCTGAAGAAGAAGGATTCAATGATATTATTCAATATAACCTGGAACCTGCGATTTTTTCATACAAAATGATGGATGCCTTTGTGAAAGCTTTGATCATGGAAAATATCGAGGAATATCCTGTGCATTTGAAGTTTGATACTGGAATGAAACGTTTGGGGTTTGCTCCTTCCGAAGTAGAAAAAGTGGTGGAATTATTTCAAGCACAGCCAGAAATTAAGTTGAAAAGTGTTTACAGTCATTTGGCTGATTCCGACAATATGCTAGATGGCTCCTATTCTTTGGAACAAATTTCTATTTTTAATAAAATTACCCTCTTTTTGAGTGAAAATTTAAATTATCATTTTGACCGTCATTTGTTGAACACAGAAGGAATTGCAAGATTTCCTGAAGCTGATTACGAAATGGTAAGATTGGGAATTGGAATTTACGGATACAGCATTAATTCTTCTGTTCAAAAAGAATTACAGCCTGCAATTGCTTGGAAAAGCATGGTTTCACAAATTAAAACCATTCAACCTGGTGAAAGTGTTGGATACAGCAGAAAATTCATTGCTTCAAAAACGACCAAAATTGGGGTTGTTCCAGTTGGTTATGCTGATGGATTTAGACGTTCACTTGGAAACGGAAAAGGAGGATTTGTGATTCAAGGAAAATGGTGTCCAGTTGTTGGATCCGTTTGCATGGACATGACCATGGTTGACATCAGTGAAGTTGACACTTTTGAAGGAGATGAAGTAGAAATTATAGGCAAAACACAAACTTTGAATGAATTAGCGAATGCGATGGAAACGATTCCTTATGAAGTTTTAACTTCAATTTCAAAAAGAGTACAACGAATTTATCTGGAAAATTAAGCGACAAAACAATTCAAATCTAAATTCAGTACTTTTGTTCAAACCAAAATAAAAAGCAATATCTATGATGAGTTACACTTTATTTCAATTCGGTCCTTACAAGGTTTGTCTTTGGAATTTAATCGCGCTTTTCATCATTTTTTTCATTGCGTTTCTCTTGCGAAAATTGATTCACCAATCGATGAAACGCTATTTGATTGGGGCGAATATCAAATTGGAAGGTAGAAGGGCAACTTGGTTGAAATTACTGAGTCAAAGTGTTTACATTCTAGCTTTTTACATTGCCATTTATAGCTTCAACATCAACAATGAAGAAATTACTTTCACTGAGTTCTTGGAATACGACATCATCAAATCCAATAAAATCAGGATAAATTTCTCGCAAATCATTTCGGTAATCATCATCATCATCGTGTCAAGGATGATTCTCAACTTCCTGAAACTTTATTATAATAAGAAGTTTAGAGGAAAATCAGATTATAATCCGAGCACTGAATATGTGTATGTACAAATCAGTAAATACATCATTTACGTCATCGCTTTTTACCTGTGTTTACAAGAATTAGACATCAACGCAAGTGTGTTTTTGGGAGGTTCAGCCGCATTGTTGGTTGGATTAGGACTTGGTTTGCAAGATGTATTCAAAGATTGGTTTTCAGGCTTGATTTTACTGTTTGAAGGAAGTTTGAAAATTGGGGATATCATTGAACTACAAGATTCAAAATTCAAAGAACCAATTGTAGCTAAAATATTAAAGATCAATGTTAGAACTACACAAATCGAAACGCGCGACGGAAACGTGTTATTGATTCCAAATGCAAAATTGACACAAGAATATGTGGAGAATTGGAGTCATGGCACTGAGCTTTCTAGATTTATAATCAATGTTACTGTTGAATATCAGTCGAATACAGAATTGGTTTGTACCCTACTAAAACAAGCGGCACTGAGTCATCCGAAAGTCAATAAATCTGAGCCAGTCGCGGTTAGAATGAAAGATTTTGGAGACAAAGGGTTGGATTTAGAGTTGATTTTTTGGGCAGATCAAGGTTGGGATGCGAGCAATTATAAATCAGAAATTAGATTTGAAATCGATCGCCTTTTCAGACAATATGCCATCAATATTCCATTTCCGCAACAACATCTTTTCATTGAAAAAAAAGGCGAATGAAATTAGAACTTTGTGCTGGAAATGAACTCGCTGTAAGAATAGCAAATCAACTTTCGTTTTCGAGAATTGAGCTTTGTCAACAATTAGAGATTGGAGGAATAACACCTTCTATCGGTTTACAAGAATTTTCAAAGAATATCATCGAAACTCACGTATTGATTCGCCCACGAGGTGGAAATTTCGATTACAATGCTGATGAAAAAGAAGTCATGCTAACCGACATTCGAACGTCTCGATCTATCGGAGTTCATGGAATAGTTGTTGGCGCACTAGACAGACAAAACGATTTGGATGAATCTTTTTTAAAAGAAGCCATCAAATTTGCAGGTGCTGTTCCAGTAACTTTTCACAAAGCATTTGACGAAGTAAAAGATTGGAAATCGAGCATGGAAAAACTCATCGAATTGGGTTTCAGACGCATCTTAACTTCTGGTCAAGCAATCAATGCGACAGAGGGAATTGCACAGTTAATCGAAATGAAAAAATTTGCTGCTGATCGAATTGAAATCATGGTGGGCGGTGGAGTAAACTCGAAAAACATCTTTGAAATAAAGACCAAAGTCAATCCAAACGCCATCCATTTTTCGGGAACAACGATGCAAAAAATGGGCGTAAATCCAAGATATGCAATTGAAACCTTGCAACCAGATTTGGTAAAAATTCAGGAAATGATTCGTGCTTTTGAAACGAGGTAAAACGACTATTTTTTATTTACTTCTTTTATAAACAAAAAGGATTGAACGCTCAATAAAAAAGCAAACAAAGTTATTGCAGTTAACGCCCAATAACGAGGCTCAGAAAGGTTTCCAAAAATCAAAACAGCAATCAAGGTCATCATGGATAACATCTGCAATGTTGTTAAGCCAATAAATCTCATGGCAAAATATTCAGAATCTTTTTTCAAACCAGGCAAAATAATGAAGATACCTACTCCAAAAATCAAACTCAATGAACCGTCAACAATAATTGCTGGTAGAATTTCTGCCTGAATTTTTTCCGTCAAAACCAGTATAAAATGACTTACTAAAACGATCGCCATTACAAAAGGAAAAAATTTAAAAAACTTTGTCTTCATAATTTTTAATTGTCGATTTTACGTACTTCCCTAATCACTAAATAAAGTGATCCAGCAACTCCAAACAAAGACAAAATAATTGTCCAAACAGGGGTTTCATTTACTTGCTTTTTATCTAAAAATGTTCCTAACCAAGTAAAAACAGCAATGATTCCTCCCATTTGTAAACCCAAAGATGAAAACCGAAGATAAACATTTGTTTTATTTTTTTCTTTCGGTAATTCCTCCATAGAGCTTATTTTCCTCAAAAATACTACAAATCAATAAAACTCTAAATAGAAAGTTTCATATTCTTCCAATTTCTTTGTTTCAAATAATATTTTCAGATTATCTTTTGAAATAAAAATCACCTTGGCATTTTGCATTTCGCCCAAGTACTTTTTGGTTTTTTTGAACTTATTCATATAGGTTGTCCCATCAGCTTCTTTGGTAAATGTTTTAACAACAATCACACTTTGATCATTTCCAAAAATCTTAGAATCAGTGGTTAACTTATTTCTTCCAAAAAATTCTTTGTTAAAATCGTTTACATTCGACTTCGCTAAACCAATATTTTTCGATTCTTTTTCCCCTGGAAAAACAACAATCCAATATTCATCATCTTCTTTGTAAGTATATAAATTTGATTTTGAAAAATCTGCAGGAATATTCGCTGAATAACCATTTTTAATAATTCCCATCATTTCTTTGGCTTTAGTTTCCTCTGGAGTTCCTGGATATTCAGCAACAACCATTTCTAAAACAGGAATTAAACCTTGTTTGTCTTCACTCAATTGCCCCATAGCCAATGCTTTTAATAGCATATATTTTGACCTGTAAACATTCTCTTTTTCACCATCAATTACTTCATCAGCTCTAATGATAACTGGATAATACAAACCGCGGTTATAACGATCCAAAATGGTAATGTAATCTTGTTCATTGAGTTTTTCTCGTTCTTTTCTTTTTACAAAAAAGTCAGGATCTCTTAAGTAATTGGCATAATCTGAATTTGGATAATTTGCTAAAATATAATTTTTATGTACCTCTGATTTTGAAGCATCTGTCTTTTCATAAATCAAATACAATTGATATGCGGACATCAAGTTAAAATCACTTTTTACATTTCGAGCCAATACTTTTTCAAATTGGTCAGCGGCCATTTTATTTTCATTTAACTGATCTTTGTAAATGATTCCAGCATCATATAAAGCGGTGAGTAATCTCACATTCGAAGCTGCAATCGCTGAATCTCCGAAAGGTAAATTTGCCAACAAACTTTCCACCGAAAGCGTATCTTTTTCTTCAACTTTTGTGTTTGCCTTGGGAATTGAATCATTTTTATCTTCAGGAGAAAATTGAACTAAAACAATTTTGTCAGTTCTTCTCCAATTGTCTTCATTTTCTCTCGGTCCCCACTGTTTTCTAAATTCTTCATATCCTGAAGCGCGGGTTTTTGTATTATTCCAATAACTTTTGTTCCCTGAAATTTGATCTTGATTAGCCAAAGCTTGGTTTTGAAGTTCTTTCAATTTTTCAGCTTCACGGCGTTTATTTAACGCCTCTTCTTCTTTCATTTTCTTAATCAAATTCTCAGCAAATTTCTCTTGCTCTTTAGGAGACAATTGGGCAATTCTTTGAACGCTATCTTCGTATAATGCTGTTTCTACAGCAGTTACTAAATCTTGTAATTTAAGCGCTTTATTCCTTATTCCTTCTGCATTTGGGTAATTTTCAGGAATCACTTTGGAACAACTATCATAATATTTTTGTGCTTTCACATAATTTTTATCTACAAAACTAATGTCGCCTAAACGCTCATAGGTTTTCCCTTTCTGTCTTGGATTATTAGTGGAGTAAAATGCAGATTTATGCAATAATTGTATTCCATTGTCCTTCTTACCTTCTTGCAATGAAATATCCGCAAGCGCGTAATAAATTTGATCCTTGAATTCAGCGTTTTTTTCGTCACGCAACATTTTATTGAGCTGCTTTTTGATTTTATCATCGCCACCCATGAATGCACGATTGATGCGTGCGTTGAAATTCATTTCAAAAGGAACATTGTATTTCAACACTTTGGTATAATGATATTTTGCTTTTTCTCTCGATCCAGACCTTGAATTGATTTGCGCCAATACAAAATGAATCCTTCCTTTGTCAGCAGATTTCTTCGCCACTTTAAGAGCCTCTTCCAAAGATTTGATTGCTTCTTCGTCTTCTTTTTTGATCAGCGATAGTTTAGCTTTCGTTTTCTCATATTCCAATCTTATGGATTCAGGAAATTCAGCTTTTTCGTCTTCTTTGTCTTGTTCTTTTTGTTTTTTCTTTGCCTTTTTTGCTCGTTTTTTAGCCGTTTTTGTCATTTTTTTTCCCTCTTCACTTTTTTCCTTTTCCCAAAATTTCCAATTGAAAGATTTTTTGTTGGCTTCTGTTTCTTCAAGGGCCAATTGTAATATATCTAGATTAATCTGAGCGCCGGAATAGTCTTTTATTTCAATTTGCGATTTAGCAATCCAAAGTGTAGCTTCATAATTGGCAGGATCTTTGGCGAAAAATTTTCGGATAAACTCAAAGTTTTTAATCGCTCCATCATAATCTCTTCGGTAATAACTTGCTCGTCCTATCGCCAACCAATTTTCATCAATCCAACGGTTGTTTTCTTCTTTCTTTTTCGATAAATTTTCTACGGAGGGCATGCTGTGATTAGAAATCACTTTGGTACATTTTGAAATAGCAGTATCAATGGCAGGATACATTCCCATCACTTCTTCCTCATTGGGAAGTGGCGTAATTGGTAAAATGTCGTAATAATCTTCTTTTAAGTTATTTTGATAGGATTTCATCGCTTGATTCAATAACTCATTGGCATTGAATAGCCCGTTGTATTTTGCAGTGGTACTGTGGTAAGTTCTATTAATCAATGTGTTTTTTTCGGTTGAACATGCAACCATTAACAATAAAATTACACCCGTAAATATATTTATTAAACGAAAAGTCATGTATATCAATCTTTTATAATGAGTCGTTAAGCAAAAAATCAAAACGCTTATTCCACAAATTTATTTTAAAAAAGCCGTTAATTAAGCATTTTTAAAGATTATTTTTTTGATTTTCTAAGAGATAAAACAGAGAATAGTAATTTTTGTCGGTATTGTGAATAAAATCTCATAAAGCCAATGCTGTTTCTACTTCTTTACAAATTACTTGATGGTCGTATTTTTTGGCGGTTTCCATTAAAATAGAAGCTGAAATTTGGTCTCGATTATTTAAAAATTCATCGATTAAATTCGCCAAGCTCGTTGCGTTGAGTGGCTCAAATAAAAAACCCAATTTTCCAAATTCTAAAATCTCTGGCGTACCTCCTGCATTGCTCCCAATCGTTGGAACGCCACTGGCCATAGCTTCAATAGTGACCATTCCAAAAGTTTCAGCTTTGGAAGCCATTACAAATGCGTCAATTGCTTTATAAAAAGTGGCAATATCGTCTCGAAATGGTCGGATAAAAACCCTGTTTTGCAATTGATTCTGTTCAATTGTTGTTTCAATTTTTTGAAAATATTCCATGCCTTCATCCCGCGTTGGTTCGCCTAGCAAGCAAACACAAACATCTCGATCGGCACAATTACTCAAAGCCTCCAATAACAAAACCTGCCCTTTTTGATGATCAAATCTTCCTATCAAACCAATAATGGTTTTATTTTCTGGCAAATCGAGTGATTTCCTCGCTTCGTTCTGAATTTCAGTATTTTTTGGTACAGACTGAAACGGAGAAAGATCCAAAGCTGAAGGAATAATGGTAGTTTTATTAAAGTCAAAACGCGTCTTGGAAAGCACTTGACTTTGTAACCAAGCCAACGGACACGACCACAAATCAAACTGACTAAACCTCAAAGTATGTAACCAATTGGTCTTCTTTACACCCAATTGCATTTCCATGAAATAAGACAGATGAAAACGAAAACCGAAAGACCAAAATTTTGCCATCGCAGCGATACTCATGTCTCTTGTATCTCTTACAATCAAGTGTGAAACTTTTTCTCGTTTCAACAATTTAATCAATTGAAAACTTGCTCTGAAATCATAATATTTTCGGTGCTTTTTGATTGCAACTACAGGAATATTAGAACTTTCAGCTTTCTTGTAAATAGGAGAATCCTTCAACGCAAAAATCAAAACTTCATGTCCACGTTCTTGCATCCAAAATGCATTGCGACATTGGTTCATTTCCAATCCTCCCCAACTTGAGGAGCTGCAGATATAAGCAAGTTTTGTCAAATTTTGAACTTGTTACGAAAATTGATTATTCCTCTCTTCTACCTTTTCTTTTATCCTCTACTCTTTTTTGTTCTTGTAACGGATTTGCAGAAATTTCTTTGATAAATTGTCGTTTACGATATACATCTAACGCCAAGTAAATGGCACTTCTCATCGATTGTCCAGAAGCTTTGTCTTCACCTACAATATCGAATGCCGTTCCGTGATCTGGAGATGTTCGCACGATTGGCAAACCAGCGGTATAATTTACTCCTTCTTCAAACGCTAATGCTTTGAAAGCAGTCAATCCTTGATCGTGATACATCGCCAAAATTCCGTCAAATTTCCCAAGTAGATTCGAACCGAAAAAGCCGTCTGCTGGATAAGGTCCAAAAGCCAAAATATCTTCGCCTTTTGCTTGATTAATCGCTGGATTGATAATTTCACTTTCCTCAGTTCCCATTTTTCCATTTTCGCCAGCGTGAGGATTTACACCCAATACAGCGATTCTTGGTCGAATGATTCCAAAATCTTTCTTCAAGCTATTTTCTAATGCTTTGATTTTTGAGAAAACTTTTTCTTTGGTCAAATTGGTTGCCACATCTTTCAATGCGATATGACTTGTAACCAATGCTACTTTCAAATTTGGACCAACCATCACCATCAAAGCTTCATCTACGCCCGATAAATGTGCCAAGTATTCTGTATGACCAGGAAATTGAAAACCTGCTTTGATAATTGCTTCTTTCGAAATTGGAGCTGTAACTAAAACATCTATTTTGTTTGCTGCCAAATCTTCAGTTGCTCGCTCTAAAGATAAAAAAGCATATTTTCCGCCAGTTTCAGTAACTGTTCCTAAATCAAATTTGATTTCATCGTTCCAAACGTTGACAATGTTTATCTTTCTTGGAACTGCTTCTTCGGCCGTTTTACAAGATTGATACAAAAACTCTTCGTCTTTGATTGCCTTTTTATGGTATGACATCGTTTTTGTTGATCCATAAATTATTGGAGTACAATCAACTAATATCCTATTGTCTCTTAAAGCTTTGATTATTACTTCGGGTCCGATTCCATTGATATCTCCAATCGTAATTCCAACCCTAATTGGTGCGCCTTCTCTTTCCATTATTTATAGTTTTGAAGGTAATTCATTAATAATCTGATTCCAACACCTGTTCCTCCTTTGCCTTTGTAATCTTGTGCGGCTTCTAAAAACGAAGGACCTGCAATATCCAAATGAACATAAGGTGATTTCACGAAATGTTCCAAGAATTTTCCCGCAGTAATCATTCCAGCATATCTTCCCCCGATGTTTTTTAAGTCGGCGATTGAAGATTTCATTTCATCATAATATTCATCCCAAAATGGCAATTGAACCAATCTTTCATGCACATCAATTCCAGATTCGATTAAGGCATTCATCACTTTTTGATCAGCATTTCCCATTAAGCAAGAAGCTTTTGTACCAATGGCAACCACAGCTGCACCAGTTAAAGTTGCTGCATCAATCACCAATTCAGGATTCAACTTATTGGAGTAAGCCAACGCATCTGCCAATATCATTCTACCTTCTGCATCCGTATTTAAAACTTCTACAGTTGTGCCATCATACATCGTGATCACATCACCAGGAGTATAAGCATTTCCGCCTGGGCGATTGTCAGTTGCTGGAATTAAACCAATTAAATGTACATCCAATTGATTCATTGCAGCAGCATAAATTGTTCCAGCCATACAAGCAGCACCAGCCATGTCGCTTTTCATCAAATCCATCGAGCTAGCCGTTGGCTTCAAACTCAAACCTCCAGTATCGTAAACCACGCCTTTTCCAACCAAAACGATTGGTTTCTGGTTGATTGGTTTTTTAGGTTTGTATTCAATAATCGTAAAAGTTGGTGGATCAATTGAACCTTTGTTTACAGCCAGCAAACCGCCCATTTTCAGCGCTTCAATTTTAGCTTTCTCTAATACTTTCACGTCAAATCCAGCTGCAATTCCCAAAATTTCAATTTCTTTAGAAAGTTGGGTTGCTGTTAAGAAAGAAACTGGTTCGTTGACCATGTCTCTTGCCCAAAAAACCGCTTTCAAAGTGTTATTTAAAAAATTGATTTTCTTTTCTTTCACTTCACCTAAAACATAGATTTGTGTTAACTCAAATTTTTTCTTTTCAGCGTCTTTGAAATATTTTATGAATTGATAATTGGACAATGACAAACCTTCAGCCAATGCTAGTAACGTTTTCCCTTGACCTACCAAATAAATTTCCTTAGCTGATTTAGATAATTTTGTTCTGATGTCATGTCCTGCAACACGCATCTTTTCAAGGTTTTCATTTTCTCTAATAAAGAAAATAAATTGTTCCCCTAATTTTAAATAATCTGAATCATCTTTGGAATCGATGAATTTTTTTGCCAATTCAGTCACCATTTTAGAAACGCCCTCAACTTTAGGAAGTTCTTTCCCTAAAACAAAAGCGATGTGACTATCAGCAAGATATGATTTCGTATGTTTGATCATCTTTCGATAGAATTAATTATAGGTTGTAAAGTTAATTTATAAAAGTGAACTTTGTATGTCGATTAGATTTGAAATGTTTAAAAAGACCCGCTTCGCTTTAAGATATTAAGATTTTAGGAGCCGTTGCTGCGCAACTTTAAGACTATATTACTTTTGTTGCTTTGCAACTTTTTTTGCCACGGATGCACAGATTAAAAAGGATTGGATTTTGGGTGTGATTGACTTCATCGGTGCTTCGCGCTGACTTCGTCGGTGGAGAATTGGTTTGGTACCTGCCGGCACCATTTCTTGTGTGGAGGGTGCTTTTACCCATATTTGGTGCCAACCGGCACCAAGGGTTGTGCTGCGGATTTCTTCCACATTTCCAACCTAAAAGTATCTTGGCTATCGCCAAAAATCCGTGCATCTGTGGCTAAAAAAAAGACCAGATGTACTATTAGACGAAAGACATTAAAACCGCTGCTTCGCAACTATCAGACTAGATTACTTTTGTTGCTTTGAAACTTTTTTTTGCTACGTATGCACAAATTGAAAACGATTTGGTTTTTGAGAGCGATTGGAGAACTAGTTTGGTACCGACCGGCACAATGTCTCTTGTAAAGGATGCTTTTACCCATATTTGGTGCCAACCGGCACCAAGGGGTTGTGCTGCGGATTTCTTCCATATTTCAAACCTAAAAGTATCTTGGCTATCGCCAAAAATCCGTGCATCTGTGGCTAAAAAAGCTCCGCCACAAAATCTTTTAGATTTTTTAAATATTAGTTTTCTGTGGGGGACAAAATTACTTGGAGACAAAATTCTAGTGGGGGAAATTGCTTGTGGGGGAAAATTTCTTGTTGGGACGCAATGCATTGCGTCCCAACAAGAAATTTGAAACAATTAAAAATATTATGCAAAAAAAATCCCACTCAAAAATGAATGGGATTTTTCTTAGTAATAAAACTTGTATTAATTTACAACAACTCTCACAGGATTAATCTTACCATTACCTGTATTTAGATTGATGATGTAAGTACCTAACTGAAGATCTAATCCTTCGAATGTGAATTGTGATTTACCTTCCAAAATATTTGCTGATCTTTCATTAATCACTTTTCCAGTCAAATCAGTGATTTGGATTTGAGCATTGCTGATGTTTTCATCACTTGAAATCTCAACTGTGAAGTTTCCTTTCGTTGGATTTGGGAAAACAATCATGCTGTTTTCTGTATCTGAACATGAAACACTGATTGGCTCATATAACGTTTCAATACCGTTGTTATCAATCTGCACCAATCGGTAATAAGATACATCACTAAGTGGATCAACGTCAAAAGTTGAGTAATCAATGTTGTAATTTGAATTTCCAGCAGCAGGGATAGTTGCTAACAATTCCCACTGAACCAAATCTCTACTTCTTTCAACTATGAAACTTTCTGAATTTTGCTCACTTGCAGTTGTCCATTTCACATTTACTTGCGCTTTATCATTGCAATTAGCAGCAAAATTCACCAAGGTCACAGGCAAAGGATTTGCATTTCCTGAACCGATGTTGAACCAGCTGAATCCAGTCATACCAGTATTAGCAATCGTGAAATCAGTAACTCCGCCTGTAGTACCTGAATTACTTCCTATTCCAGACATTTCCCAAGATGTGTGACTTGTAGACTTAATAATTCTCAATTTAAGCATTTCAGTAGACGAAGTAACTGTACTCATTGTGTTTCCTCTCAAAATAATTGAATAAGTTGCTGTATTCAAATCACCTCCATTCGGTGTGATTTCCCAATAACCCTCATTTTCATAATTTTGAATCATTTGTCCATTAACTGTATTAGGTAAACCTGCATACAAAATAGGACATGCTCCACTTTTGTATTCTGCTGTAATAGAACCACCTGTAGTTAAACCTGCTGTGTAATTGACTTGTGCATATCGGTTGACTCCAGTCAATCCGACTGGGAAGATACCAGATGCTTGAGATGCATTCGCTGTTCCAGAGAAATATCTCTTAATTGGTCCTTGTATAGATCCACTCGTCCAAGCTAAAGAACCAGGAGTTGCAGCGGATAAACCAACTGTCAACAAGTTAGATGAAGTAGTTGAAATATCACCTGCCGTCATTGTAAATAGACCTGACACATTTGCTGCTTTGTTCAATGTCAATACCCCAGCAGTTTTATTTACTTCTAAATTTGTAAAAGTTGTTGTATTTGAACCAGTGATTACTTGTGCCCCAGTTCCATTGAATTTTACTGTAGCGTCTGCGGCAGGACTAAATGTTCCATTATTTGTCCAATTTCCACTTACTGATAAAGTTTTAGTTGGATCGATTAACATGGTAGCACCTGAACCAATGAAAACATCTTTAGCCAAGCCACTGCCAACTATTACATTCACTGTAGCAGGATTTAAAGAGCTGATACAATTTGAACCTGCTCCAGTATTTGTTAAAACGAACACTCTATTAGTTGCATCTGGACTTAAAGTTGGAATCATAAAACCGGTTCCATCATAAGAATACCAATTTGCTACAGTTTCCCAGTTTGCAGATACTTTACCATTCCACAAATAATCACCTACTGAAAGTGGTGAACCAACTGTAGTAGCAACAGTAGCATTTGTTGCATTTTGAATTGTTATTATTTGAGGAGTAGGATTTGGACAACCATTACTACCAGTCGCGGTTGCAGTATAAGTAGCCGTTATTGGAGTTTTAATATAAACTGTACCCATGTTGGCACCTGTTGTGTAAGGAGTTGTAGCGGGACTATTAGTAAAGATATCCGCAGTTCCGGTAGATGTCCATGCGATTGGATTAACAATTGTGTAACCAAAATACATCACTGGCTTTTTAGCATTAGTCGCACCACCAGTTGTAAGATTACATTGATTATTTCCACTACCGTTAGTAGTCATCAAAGCAGCAGGAGTATAAGAATCGACTGCAGAAGCTGTTCCAGCAGCTCCACCATGACAAATATTCACTAAAATATTAGAAGTCCCATCCCATGCAAAAGGAGTACTAAACGAATGAGTATTTATTCCTGCAACAGGTGTGATGTTAGTAGCATTATACACTGTTGTAAATGAAGGTGTTTGATAAGTTGCAGTCAATGCAGTCAATGAAGTGTTTACCATACTAATAGTATAAGTGGGCATGGTACCTGTTCCTGCTGTTGAAACGTTAAATCCTAAAGAGTTTAAGTTAGCAGCCTCATTAATACCTGCAGCATTTAGCTCCGCTTTTGTAATTAAATATTGTACTCTCGATTGATTTCCAGCATTAACAGCTTGTCTGTAAGGTGTATTTGCTGCTGCTCCTGGGCCAGTTGATGTACCAACTATAGCCGAACCTGTCGTTGAAGAAGAAGCGTTCAATGTTACGACATCATTTTGACAAGGAGTTGCATTTGAAGCTGTTAATACAACAGCAGCCGGTAAAGGCTTCACGGTAATTGAAACAGGTGCAGAATTTGTACATGTTCCTGCAGTTTGAGAAACATTCAACGTATATGTTGTAGTTGATGCAGGATTAAATATCCAACCTGTTGTCGCATTACCAGTAATTCCAGTACTTGAAGGTGACCAAGTATATGTATCATAAGAGGATGCACCTGCAGTAATAGTTATTGCGGTTGCGGTTGGAGTACCGTTACAAATTGTAGCAGCCCCTGAGCTTAATGTAAATGTTGGAGCCGGAACAACGGTTGCTGTTACTGCAACTCTTGGACTCTCACAACCAGAAACTGGATTCACAACCGAAACATAGAAAATGGTTGTTGTTGAAATTGAACTTGTATAAGTGGTTGAAGTTGATGATTGAGCAGCAACTCCTCCCGTAGCAACAGTATACCACTTAAAAGTTGGAGTATTGTAACCATTCGCATCAGCAACAGACGCAGTTGGAATACCAATACAATTCTGAGTACTTGGAGTAAATGTTACAGCAGTTGGCACTGGATTAACAACTACTTGTGAAGTTGAATTTGAAGCCTTACATCCAAAACTATTAGTAGCCTCAACTGTATAAGTTGTATTAACTGTTGGTGCAACACCTGTTGGATTTTGAGTTGCTGAAGTATAACCTGCTGGTGACGATGTCCAAGCGTAGGTAAGAGCTGGATTATAAGAACCAGTAATCGAAATATCATCAATATTTAACATCCATTGACTCGCTGCTGAAAAACAATTCCAAGCAAAATAATATACCCCTGATGTAGTTGGAGTAAAAGTGCCGGTTTGTTGAACATATGCACCGGTCGGTGTGGAAACGTTAGTTAAAGTAGATATTACTGTAGTTTGTGCAGCGACAGTTTGTGCATTTCCGACAGTTACTTTGAAAGATTCTGTCCAAGTAGCACTTGCATAAGTTTTATACCAAGAGCTTACAGTATATGTTACACCCGCAACCAAGTTAAATGGTTGTGTAAATGCCCATGAATTAGCAGCACTAGCGTTGTAATAATATTGTAATACGTTCGATCCTGTTCGTGCACTACCATAGGTAGGTGCACTAACTGTAAAATTACTACCTGAACTAGCATTGGTTAGTAACCAACCTGTAGGTAAACCAGACTCAAAACCTTCGGTATAATTCAAGTTTACAGCATCGTTTCCATTTGCACTACTTGTTAAATCGACTGTTCCGCCGTTACAAATTGTACTAGCACTAGCTACTGCGCTCACACTTGTAGGAATTGGATTAACCGTTAGCACGACAGGCGCTGAATTTATACAAGTACCCGCAGCCTGAGAAACATTCAGGGTATAATTTGTTGTTGTTGTCGGATTGAAAGTCCAACCAGCCGTATTATTGCCTGTAACACCCGTCGCTGGAGACCACGTATAAGTTTGGTAATCACTTGCACCAGTTGTTATTGTGACAGGTGTTGTTGTTGAAGAACCATTACAAATGGTAGCTGCAGCCGAGCTCAAGGCAAATGCTGGTGCTGTATTTACTGTAGCTGTAACTTGCGTTCTTGAAGATGCACACGGTGTACTAACTTTTAAATTATAGAAATAATATTGATAACTTGGAGTCAAATCATAATTTACTGAAATATATCCAGGTATCGCCCATGGAAAACTATGTGTAACAGCACCTGATCTCCATGTATTTGGATTAGTTGTTGGGAAACTAATATGATAGGTTCCTGGAGCCAATGTAAAATTAGTAGGAACCGTTTGCGCCACAGTCGGCGTAACAGAATTCTGAACAGTCGTAGAACCTGAATAAGTCTGAAGTATTGTACCTGTTGAAGTACCTGATCTCACAACAATACTAAATGCTGTACCGATTGCTGCAGATGGATAAATATCTAAACTTGCAAGTGTAAGTGTTTGAGAAACAACAATCGTCATCCCTGTGCTAGTAGATGTTTGAAAGCCTCCAGTTGTAGTAACATGTTGCCAATCACCATCACCCGGAATTGAACTGAGTGTAGTTCCAGTAGTCGCCTCCACAAAATAGCTAGTTGTTGAACTAATCGATGGCGTAGTGAAACTTGGTCCTGTTCCCAACGATGAACCACCAGTTGCAGCAGCATACCAATTCAATGTTGATCCTGCTGATCCTGTGGCCGCTAAAATTGCTGGACCAGTTCCGCAAATTGTTGAAGGCGTGGTAGTCAAAACAGAAGGATTATTTACTGTAATTGTTAGAACATTACTTTGGGCACTTGCGCAAGATGAACTTGTAACATTAGCACGGAAATAAGTGGTTGATGTCAATGTTGGAGTTGTATAAGTTGCACTTGTACCTCCTGTAGCAACGTTAGTCCAAACAGTGTTATCAGGAGAACTTTGCCATTGAATACTTCCTGTATTTCCAGTTAATGTCAAAACTGATGTTCCAGAATTACAAATTTGAGACGTACTTGCAGTAGCTGTACCACCAACTGAAGCTGGCGTTGTAGTAATACTTACAGTTGCCGAAGCACCACAAGTACCAGCTGATTGAGTTGCAGTCAATGTATACACTGTACTAACTGTTGGACTAAACACCCATCCTGTTGTAGCATTACCAGAAACGGTTGAAGGATTCGGAGCCCAAGTATAAGTATCAAAATCACTTGCACCGGCAGTTATCGTAATTGGTGTTGCACTTGGTGCACCTCCACAATTTGCTCCTGTACTAGCACTTAAAGTAAAAGTTGGAGAAGGAGTTACAGTGATTGAAATTGGGGTTCTTGCACTCTCGCATGAACCAACTGTTTCTGATACATAATAAGTAACGTTTGAACTAACCACAGAAGGATATGTATTTCCTGGATTGTAAACAGTTGCTTGATTTACCGTCAAGTTATCAATTGAATGTAATCCTGCAACTCCACCTGATCTTGCTCTAAATAGATGAGACCATGTCGCCTTATCAGCTGACAAGAAACCTGCTGGTAACTGAACATTTGTAAAGATAGTTGTACCACCAACTATTAATGTCAATTGACCAGCTTGATTAATTGTAATATTTACGGTTGGACTTGTATTGACCCAAGATACATTGGAAGAATAAGCTAAAATTCCATTTGACCCTACTGTTTCACCTGGTGAATTTGCAGTTGCCAAAGTTGTTGAAGGCGCATAAAAAACACGAATTCCCGCAGCAGTTGGCGTTGTTCCATATTCGTCAAATGAAACGATTAATTTACTTCCTGAACCATATTCAGAATTTCTTGTGTCTGTTGCAGAAACATCATCACCAAAACTGTAACTTAAACCATCAGCTAAACCAGATGCACCAGTAATAAGTTGAAAGTTGACGTTCAATTGATTTAAACTCACACCACTTGCAGGTATCAAATATGCACCTGCTTGTGTTGTTAAATTCGGAGTTAAATTTAACACACCTGTTGATAGTGAAGCATTGCCTGAAATAGTACCCGGAGCAACTGTTGAAGCAAAATTATTTGTAAAATAATTTTGCATTGATCCTGTTTGATTTACAATATTTCCAGCTGTTGAAGCATCATACCAATTGAAGAAAGGTGTAGTTTGAGAGTTATTGCCTGTAAAAGTCAATGTTGGAATTTGAGAACCACATTGAGTCACACTCGTTGGTGCTGCAGTTGGAGCGGCTGGAACAGCTTTAATTGTTACTGAAGTTGTATTTGCAGTAGCAAAACAACCAGTTGTTGGATTAGTTGCTGTTACCGTATAAACTTTCGTTATATCTGTACCTGTTAAATTCGTTTCTGTTGTTGAACCTGTTGCTGCAGTAATTGCAGGAGAAGTGTTCCAACTCCAGTTTAATGTAGAAGTTAAATTTGAACCTACTTGACCTCCAAAAATAAACAGTGGCCTATTGGAAGTAGTTCCTGTTGCAGTAGTTCCGCCACAAATAGCTGCAGAAGTTTGTGAATCGGCTCTATAATATGCTGTAGAAACATAAGAAGTAGTAACAATAGTAGTATAATTACTTGTTCCACCTGTATTGTTATTACTCCAGCAAAACTGAACAATAATATTTGAAACACCATCCCAATTATATGGCGCAGAGAAAGTAAAAGTATTATTACCTGTTAATGTAGTATAACTAGCTGAAGTGAAAACAGTTGAAAAAGAAGCTGTATTATTAATACCAGCTGACATATTAGCATTACTTGTACTTGCGATAGATATTGCAAAACCTCCATATGCTCCCCCGCCAGTAGGTACATTCACACGCAATGATGTTATGTTACCAGCAACGACACCTGCAGCTAATAATTCAGAAGCCAAAACTACATGTTGTGTCTTATTACCGCCATAAAAATGATAAAATACAGCATCATACGATGTCCCTGTTACTGCTCCTGTACCTATAGTTGCAGTTCCAGCTGCAGACGAAATGCTCGTTGCGGCTACAGCAACACTACCTCCACTACAAACCGTTGCTGGTGAAGCAGTATAAGTTGTGATATCTGGTTTTGCACTAACAGTAACCGCTTTTGTACTAGTTAAAGTACATCCACCACCGGTGGCAGTCAAAGTATATGTGTAAGAACCAGCGCTAGTTGGTGTGATAGAAGCTGGACTACCTGTTACAGCCGTTGATGCTCCACTTCCTGCTGTGCTCAACCAAGAATAGGTCATAGTTGGCGCACTTGTAGTTGGAGTAACAGTTAGTGTAAAAGCATCTGGTAAACAAGCGTTTGATGTTATTGATGAAGTAACAGTAACTCCAGTAATTTTCAAGGTTGTTGTTGAAGACTGAGAAACACATGTTCCCAGGCCTGAAACTACTACCTGATATTGAGCTAAGTCTAACGCAGCACTAATTGGTGTTACAGTATAACTTGCACTTGTACCACCGCTTGCAACATTTGCAAAACCAGAACCAGTATTCACTTTCCATTGGTAAGTTAAACCAGTACCAGTTGCAGATACAGTTAATGGTATATTTGCCGCGTTTGCACAAGCAGTTGTATTTGTTGACAATGGACTTGTAATAGTAACTATGTTATTTACTGTTAATGTTGCAGGATCAGAATAAATTGCACCGCTGTTCAATGAACATCTGTATTGGTAAGTAGAACTTGAAGAAGTTAAACCTGTCAATGTTAATGTTGTTCCTGTTTCACCTGAAATATCTGCCCAAGTTGAACCTCCATTTGTACTTAATTGCCATTGATAGGTTGGCAAAGTTCCAGAAGTTGCAATCGTAAATATTGCAGATTCATTACTACAAATTGTTGTATTTGCAGGTTGAATAGTTATGGATGTTGTGCTGATTGTCAAAGTTGCAATACTTGAAGTAACTGGCGAACAAGGTGATGTGCCAGAAACAATACATTGGTATTGATAACCACTCATGGCAGCAGTAACTGCTAATTCTGTATAAGATGTACTGTTTGCACCTGAAATATTGGCGAAACCTGAACCTGTATTTAATTGCCATTGATAAGTTAATCCTGAACCAGTAGCCACAACACTAAAAGTTGCATTTGTTCCTTCCAAAGAAACAGAGTTATTCGGCGGTGTTGTTATTACTACAGGCGCATAAATAGTAACTGTAAAAGGATAAGTAGTACTGACACATCCAGTATTTGAATTTTTAACTGTAATTGTACCGTTGTAAGTTCCTGCTGCTGCACCTGCTGGTATAACCAGGGCAATTGGTGAAGTAGTAAATGCAGTGAAAGAAGTTACATCAACAAAACCTGCTGTATTTGCTGCTGCATTGAAATCAATCGTATATTGATTTGGGGAACCACTTGTTGCAGAAAAAGACAATGAAGAGGAAGTTCCACCTGCACATACCGCAGTACTTGTACCTACGGTTATTGTTGGCAAAGGATTAATAACTGTAGTTATAGGTGCACTGCTTACACATGACCCATTTGTTGAACTTGCAGTATAAGTTGTTGCTGCAGTATTTAACGCATATACTGTAGATGCGTTTCCTCCAGTATAAGCAGTTGTTGCTGCCAAGTCTGTATATAAGTTCGTAGTTGGTGACCAAACTATTGAATTTTGAGTTACACTTGAATAATTCCAATTGTAAATATAGTACCAATATGCTGCACTAAAATTATTTCCCGTTATACTTATATATGAATTTGAAACTGGATAAGTTTGATTAGTTGTATTTCTATTTAAACTAATAGCTGTACCTCCTTGACCAATTCTGTATGCTGTTCCAACTGCAAGTGGATAATTCAATACAACTGTATGTGCAACTGTTCCACTAGAATTTGTCACAGTATAATTTGCACTTGTCAATATTGTTCCTGCACTATTAGCGATTGAAATAGTACCAACTGTACCAACCGTTGCAGTAGGAAAAACATCAATGGAAACCAACGTAGTCGCTTGCAATACATCAAAAATTTGATAATAGGTTCCGATGGCATAAGCAACACTGCTAATTGATCCTCCTTGAGTTGTTGGTGATACTGGAGCCATATACGCTGATAAACCAACTTGAGCACCTGTGGCACTTAAACTTGCAACACTCCCTGAACAAACTGCGGCAGGCGATTGAGCGACCGATATAGTGGTTGGAGTTTGATTAGAAGTAACTACTGAATTAGCGGTTGAAATACAACCATTTCCATCAGTTCCTGTTACAGTATAAGTTCTAGTTACTGTAGGAGATGCATTTACTGAAGCACCTGCAGTAGCACTTAAATCTGTAGCAGGACTCCAAGAATAAGTCGAAGCACCTGAGGCTGTTAATGCTACTGCTGTTCCGCCTGTACAAAAAGCACCGCTATTTACTGTTACTGTAGGCAAACTATTTACAGTTACCGTAACCGCCGAAGCAACAATGGAACCATTGTTATCTGTAACAGTTAACGTGTATGTTTTGGTGGAAGTTGGTGTTGCAGAAAATGAACTTGCTGAACTTACAACTGTTGAACCGTCACTCCATGAATAAGTAAATGGAGAACAACCACCAGTAATTGTATTACTCAATGTAGCTGAACCACCAACACAAATACTTGGTACACTTGAAAGGGCTGTAACTGTTGGAGCACCTCCCCCTAAATTAATAGTAGCATTACCAGCGGCAAAACAACCATCAGAACCAGTAGCTGTGAAAGTATATGTATCTGTTGCGTTTACTGTTGCAACAGGATTTGTAATCGTAGTTGAACTTAATAAATTGGAAACATTGGTTTTCGTCCATAAATAAGTTAATGATGGCGGGGTGAAAGAATAAGTTTGACCATCTACAAATACTTTTGAAGGAGCAGTGGTTGTAAATCTGCATACATCAGTATTTGCAGCTCCTATATTTGGTGCAGCCCAAGTCGCAGCGCCACTGCCAATTTGAACATTTTTAAAGTCTGTGGCACTGGTCCGAATCCCTACGATTGGTTGGTATGAAGTACCACTACCAAAAGTAGGGGCACCTCCATAAACATAAGTAATTACACCAGTAACGGTATTCAATCGTGCTTGAAAACTAAATGATTCAGTTTCAAGATATCGTCTGAAATTTTTCCACTGAAAAACTACCTCGTTACCTATTTGTTGCCAACGCATTTCCGAAGAGGTAGCGGATGATACAACATAAAGATCTGCATTAAATACTGCTAAAGAAATTCCACTCCCTGTCGTAGTACTTATAACGTTGTAAGCAGTTGTACTTGGCGCAGCACCTCCTAAATTTAAACTTCCATTGGAAGCCATCCAAGCGGTTGTATAAGTAACACCTGCAAACACAAAAGCCGGGATTGTAATCGATCCAGAAACATAAGAATCTAAAGTAGTTACACTTCCATCACTAATAACCGTTCCCCCGGTAATTGAATTATATGTACCACTCGTCGCTGCGAATGCATAACTTGATGCTGATGAAGAAACCGTTGCACTACCATTCAATTGGACAGTTCCCCCAGCACAAGCACTTGGTTGCGCTGCAGTTACTGTACCCAATGTTACTGGAGCTCCTTTTGCAATTGACTTAGATCCTGTTGATGAACAACCAGAAGTTGTTCCAGTCGCAGTATAATTTAACGTAGATTGAGCTTTACTGTAAACTACTGATGCATTTGCTAATGCAACATAAGCTACGGTTCCTGCTGCGTCTGTATATAAATCTGTAATTGGAGACCAAGTATAGGTTGTCGCACCATTTCCTGTCAATGCCAATGGCGTTGTACCACAATAACTGTTAATTGAACTAGAAATCGTAACAACTGGAGTCGCATTAACTGTTAAAGTTGAAGTGGCTGAAGTGGCTGATGTTGACGTCACACATCCAGCTGAAGTTGTAATTATACAATATACCGTTTGTGCATTTGTAAATCCAGTAGAAGCATATGTTGCACTCGCACTACTCTGAACACTTGAACCATCAACAAACCATTGATAATTAGTAACTGATGTACTATTTAAATTTGCTCCAACTGCAGTGAAAGTAACATTTGTACCTGCGCAAAAAGTCGTAGAAGGCGAAGCAGAAATAGAAACTGTAGGCGTTGAAGCCGGAAGTCCTGTTCCTGTTACCAATGCATTGACGTTCGCAGATAAGCCTCCTCCGTTGATTACAACATTTGCAGAATATGCAGTTGCTGTCGTTGGAGTGAATTTTACATAGATAGTCTTATTTGTAAGCGAACCACTTGAATGATTCACATTGATTGATGACGCAAAAGTAATATTGTCTTCTGAAACCGTGAAACCCGATGGTGCCGTTATCGTAACAAAAGTACCTGTAAGATTTACACCAGAAATTGTGAATGAATTGGCACTCGAAGCTACATTTTGGCATTGGTTCCCGAAAGCTGCTGGAGAAGTTACGACGCTTAAAGTTGGATTTGCTGCACTTGTTGTAAAAGACCATATTGTGCAACCAGTGGCAGTCGAAACTGAATTTTTAGGTACTATTTTCCAATAGTAGGTTGTACTTGCACTCAATGAACTAGCAGGAGTATATGTTGTCGCAGTTTGATTTGTTCCATTTACAATATTAGTTGCAGCTGCATAAGTACCAAAGTACACATCATAACTAGTAGCATTTGTTACAGCCGTCCAAGTTAAAGAAGTCGTTTGTAAAACACCAGTCGCACTATTAGTAGGAGATGTAGGAGTTGCACATTGAACAGTTGCAACAAACTCATCTGCACCAATATCAGGCAAAGAAGCATCTCTTGTTTGCCCGTCGTAATCTGTTGTATATGTTGCAATTACACCTGCAGAAGCTTCAATTCCCAATGCATTGAAAGTACCATCAATGTGCAAATAGTTGACATTTGAACCGACTGTACTTAAAAAAGTTGGATTAACATTTTGTGAAGCTTGATCTCTTGTAGACATGGCTGTCTTAAATGAAGCTAAAGTAGTGTACGTATTTGTTCCATCAGTAAATAAACCGCTTGTACCAAAAAAATCATTTTTGTCTGAAGTAGCGCTATAATTAGTCAAAGCACTAGTACTTCTTCTGTATGCAACTGCTAATGCGGCACCGTTAGGAGTAATTGCGTTAATAATAATATTATTTCTTAAATCAAGTGCCGAAGTTGTCGCCGTAGCACTAATCGTATGAAAAACACCAGAACCACCAAAAGTTGCGCCAGAGGAAGTCCCATTTAAATAAATAGTATTGTAGTAGACATTTTGAGTTGAACTTGCAGTAGTAGAAGTAAACGCAATACCTCTAATTCCATCAGCATTTGCAGAAGCACTTGAAGTCAGATTTCCTATCAAGTTATTGTAAATATTGTTGGTTGTACCACCTGATACTAAAATCCCATTTGCAACTGTTGTTGCACCTGCACACAATGAAGAAATTCCTTGAATTTTATTACGATAAATATTTACAGAGGTTCCTGCTGATACAATTATACCATTAATTGTAGGTGAACCTGAACTAGTTGCTGCTCCAACAGAAATATTCGTCACATGATTTCCGAATACATTGGCTGCAGTTCCTCCTGCAATTGCGATACCATTTGTGGTACCACCAGTTGCCAAAATCCCAGTAGCAGCTATCGTAGTAAAAGTGTTATTCGTAACACTGTGAGCCCCACCACCCAAAATATTTATTCCTGTTAAGGTTGTTAAAGACGTTGTACTAGTAGTAACACTAAGCGTATTGCCACTTAGAGTAACTGCGCTTGCCGAAGTAGCAGTATTTATTCCTGTAACAGTTGGCGCAACGCAACTAATAGTAATTCCATTGTTTTTTACATTACTAGTTGCAGTATAATTAAGGGTAATTCCCAAAGTTGTACCTGTATTCGTACCACTGATATTAATTGTATTGTTGTTAATGTTTTTGTTTAATCCAGTTGGCGTCGATGGTCCTCCAAGCTGGCTGATTCCTGTTGCTGTGGTTGTTCCAGCCAAATTGGTGAAAGTTATTGTATTGCTTGATACTGTATCAGCAACGTTAGATGGTGTACCACTCTGACTTGTAAAAACAATTGAACCAGATGCTGCAACTCTGTCTATAGTGGCAGTATTACTTTTAATGTTATATAAAGCAGAAACAGTACCGTTACATAACACACCAATAAGAGCTCCAGTACTTCTAACTGTTGAACCTGTTGTATTCAAAGTATTGGCAAGTACATTTGCAGTTGCATGTGTAGCTGTTCCTAAATCTATGTAAGTAATTGCCCCAGCACCATAAGTACCAGAACCAGTAAAAGCTTGTTTTACAGTAACTGTATTTCCAGTTCCAACACCGCCTATATTCACTGTTGTAGATGCTGTCGTTGCTTTCAATCCAGTAAATGCATTTGAAATACCTGAAGCAACAGCTGTCGTTTGATTCAAAACAACCGTATTCGAAAGGGAATTTATAGTCGTTGCAGCTGCTGAATAATCGATACCAATTATTGCGCCTGTTATAGTTGCAGTTCCCGAACCCGTTTGGTTAAAAGTAACTGTATTTGAACTCGCTGTCAAAGTTGTTCCTGCTCCAGCCAAAGTAATTCCAGTGGTTGCACTTGACAATGCACCGGTTGTATTTGATTGGTTGAAAACAATTGTATTTGAACTACAAGTATTTGTGGCTGATGCATAATTTGCTTTGATACCAATTATAGCTGCTGCATTTGCAGCGGTAGCTGTTTGGTTTAAAGTTAAATTATTTGAACTTCCGACGATAGTACCTGTTGCTAAACCTGCTCCAAAATCAATACCTGTAATCGCAGTTGTACTTGTATTTGTTAAGGTAATTGTATTGTTTGAAATAGTATTTGTATGGGTAATTCCAGTTGGTGCAGTTCCAAATGTATGAACTATTCCGCCTAAACCTGAAGTTTGAGCATATGCCAATGAGTTGGAAGTAATAGTGTTATAACTTACATTTTGTCCGGTATTAGCATTCCTGAAAGTAATCGCCGCAGGCAATACTGCTGAAAAAGAAGTGAAAACAAGTGTGGAAGTCGTAACAGAACCAAAAGTTATAGTATTTCCTGTTGATGCAGATGATCCTCCAATATCCCATCCATTTTCAATAATCGTTGCAGTATTAGCAGGAGAAATAACATAAACACCATAAGCAACATTTGAAATTGTGTTGCCATAAATTTTATTTGATGAATTAGTACCGGTGGTTGCTGAAGCAGCTAAAGCCGTATTTGTAGATGAACTCGCTGAAGAGGAAAATATAGCTACACTGTTTGCATAAATGGAATTTAAAGTAATCGTATTGTTTTTAATCGTATTATTTTGGGCACCATTTGTTGCTGTGGTTAAAAATAAACCAATTGCCATTTCAGTCATTGTGTTTGTGGCTCCTACCGCTGTGACAGTATTTGATGCATTTTCTTGAATTGTAAATCCGTCTATAGTTATATAATCTCCACCAATTATTTTAAATATTCCATCGGTTGTACCACCTGCGGTCCAAAGCGGTGCAGTAATTATTGGTTTTGCACCACCAGAATTTGATCTTTGAAAAATAATTGTATTTGCAGAAGTCCCGTTAGCCGTTATACTGTAACCACCAGTTGGAGCAGTTTCGCTATAACCATCTGCTACAACACATGTAACAGGTCCAGTAATGGTGGCTGCATTCAAAGCAGTAACAAACGAAGCAATTGTTGCATAGCAAGAACTAGGTACGTTATAAACCCCAGCAAAAGCTGAACCAGTTCCTTGAGTGTAAGAGAAATTTGCACCTGCATTATTATTCAAATTCAACGTAGCCATATCATGTGCAGTTTGCCCATTTCCAGTTACATCTGTATTAATTTGAGCAGCGGTTTTATTACTAGAATAAACGTAGAAACTCACACTTCCAGCAGAACCTCTACATGGAATAAATGCAGTACCTGTTGTTCCAGAAAAAGAAACTTGTACCAAAGTTGAAGTAACATAACTATCAAAAGAGTAACGTACATAAACATATTCACCAACAGCAGGCGCAGTAGCAGCAGTTACAGTTACCTGCGAACCATTATTGGTATTTGCCGGCGTTGTAAAAGATACGGTACTTAAAACTGTAGGATTGAAGTTAGTTTCTAACAATGACATTACGTTACTTGCAGTTGCATTGTTTGCTACATTAAAAGTATAATAATTACCATTCGTTATAGCAGGCAACAAACCATCAGTCCCTGTGCCAGAAGCACTATACACAGCGCCGTTTGCAAAACTTGTAGGAATAAACGTGTTAACAGACATCGTATTACCTCCAGAACCAGGTCTCCAGCTTGGGCTATAATTAGGTGAACCTGTTGTACCTGAATGGAAAGCCCAACCTAAAGTACTTACAGCTGCAGTCTGATTGGCTTGAAAACGAATTTGTTTAAAAGCACCAACAGTGTTTAAAGCGAACCTTGAATTTGAGGCGGCAGGAGTAGTCGAACTTAATCCTGTATACAAAACAGTTGGTTGAGCGAGTACATTTGTACTTAACCCAATAAATAACAAGAAACCAACTAAAATCTTAGATTTCAAAAGGAAATTGAAATTTTGCATATTCATATTGTATTGTTTTTTCATAGTCTTTGTTCTTTCTGCTGCTAAGCGTAAAAATCTTTTCATTCTCAAATATAAAAACCCACGAAAAAGTTAGTATCCTAACTAAAAGTGAGATAATTGTTTAATTTATAAATTATTAAGGCCAAAAAAAACCATTAATAATTTATTAATAGTAGCACTTTGTGGGGTTAATAAGTGTTAAAAATCAGTATTCAATAATATAATATTCATTAAACGATTATGAACATCATTTGGTTTGAAAAAAAATAAAAAAACACCAAATTGTTAAATTAGCGTTCTTCATTTACCTATTTTTCACCAAAAAAAACAGAATACGAAGTTAATTTAAACATTATTTACCCTGACAAACAATGAACAAAAATATACTTTTATCGAATATAATAGCACTTTGAATGAATATTTATATTAAAAAAATGTCAAATATGGGTTAAATTCTCGATTATACGATTTATTAATAAATAGTTAAAAATTACACGGAATTGTGTGGTTTTAAATTTAGGGGAAAAAGAAAAGAAACATAAATGTTTAAAATCAAACAGTTAGATAGCAAGGTTGTTAGATGATCGGATGATTGTATTTTTATGTATCAAGAACTCCGCTAGTCAGATAAAAGAGAAAAAAGCCACAGATGCACTGATTAAATGCTGAAAAGAAAAATTAAAGTTGGTTTGCCACGGATGTACGGATTAAAGGGGAAAAGGAAATTTGATACCTAACGGCATCAGGGTTTTGTGTGGGAAACTTGGGCTACCCATATTTGATGCCTTACGGCATGTTGGTGGGAATTAAGGACACAAAAAAACCTGCCAAAATCCGTGCATCCGTGGCTAAAAAGAGGTTTGTCTGTGGGGACACAATGCATTGTGTCCCCACGTTGCTGGATAAAAAAGAGGTATGACACGGATGCACGGATTAAAAGGAAATTTGATACCTAACGGCATCAGGGTTTTGTGTGGGAAACTTGGGCTACCCATATTTGATGCCTAGCGACATGTTGGTGGGAATTAAGGACATAAAAAATAAACCTAACAAAATCAGTGCATCCGTAGCTCAAAAAAAAAAGGTTTATCTGTGGGGACACAATGCATTGTGTCCCCACTGTCTAAGATTTCTATTGTGACAAAATAAATTGTGTCACCACTCTCTAGGATTTTTGTTATGGCACAATAAATTGTGCCATAACAAAAATCAAAAATCCTTGGCAAAAAAAATCCCACTCAAGACGAGTAGGATTTTTTCAATTATTTATTTGTTTATTAATTCACAACAACCCTTACCGGTTGAATATTGTGATTGGATGAATTCAATTGAATGATGTATGTTCCTAATTGCAAATCTTGATTTTCAAAAATTGCTTGTGTTTTACCTTGAAGCACATTGATATTTCTAGTTGAAATTACTTTTCCAGATAGGTCTGTAATAATCAATTGTGAATCATTCAAATTCTGATCTGTCGATATTTCAACTGTAAAGTTTCCAGTCGTTGGATTCGGGAAAACAACCATGCTATTTTCAGCTTCTGCACAAGCCACACTGATTGGTCCATAAATAGATTCCTGACCATTGAAATCCACTTGAACCAAACGGTAGTATGAAACACCACTGAAAGGATCTGTATCAATTGTTGAATAGTCAATGTTGTAATTTGAATTTCCTGCAGCATTCACAGTTGTTACAAATTGCCATTCTGTTAAGTCTCTGCTTCGTTCAATAATGAAAGACTGAGAATTTTGCTCACTTGCAGTTGTCCACTGAACGTTAACTTGAGATTTTTCATTGCAATTAGCAGAGAAATCTAAAAGAGTTACTGGCAAAGGATTTGCATTCCCTGACCCAATGTTGAAGAAACTGAAGCCAGTCATACCAGTATTGGCAATCGTGAAATCTGATACGCCACCTGTTGTTCCAGAATTGCTTCCAATTCCAGACATCTCCCAAGAAGTATGACTTGTAGATTTAATGATTCGAAGTTTTACCATGTCTGCAGGAGAGGTTACTGTACTCAATGTATTTCCTCTCAAGATCAGAGAATAAGTTGCCGAATTCAAATCGCCTCCAGTTGGTGTAATTGACCAATATCCTTCATTTTCATAGTTTTGAATCATTTGACCATTAACAGTGTTTGGTAAACCAGCATAAAGTACGGGACAAGAACCAGCTTTATATTCTGCAGTTATTGAACCTCCAGTAGTTAAACCACTAGTGTAATTAACTTGTGCATAGCGATTCACGCCACTTAAACCTACAGGGAAAATTCCAGATGCTTGTGTTGAACTTGTAGTACCTGAGATGTATCTTTTCAAAGGTCCAACAACTGTTCCACCTGTCCAAGCAATCGAACCTGGAGAAGCTGGTGAAGTTCCTACTGTCAATAAGTTTGAGGCACTCGTCGCAATGTTTCCAGCAGTCATTGTCAATGTGCCAGAAACGGTTACAGATGTATTCAAAGTCAGCGTATTCGCAGATTTATTTAATGTCAAATTTGTAAAATAATTTGCCGATGAACCGCCGATTGTTTGGGCAGCACCACCTGCAAATTCAACATTTGCAGTTGCATTTGGTGTAAATGTTCCGTTGTTTGTCCAATCGCCATTTACTTGTAAGCTTTGACCAGCATTGATGACCATCGTTGCACCTGAACCAATGAAAACATCTTTGGCTGTACCTGCTGCGGTTACTGTTGTGTTGTTTGTTGCGCTTATGCAAATTCCAGAAGTTGAACTCGGCAAAACAAAAACCCTATCATTCGCTGTTGGTGCTATTCCAGCTCCAGGAACAACAAAATTAGTTCCATCATAAGCAACCCAATTCGTATTTAAGCCCCAAACAGTTGTCGAATTTCCTGTCCATAATAAATCTCCAGAAGCTAAAGTAGCACCTGTAGCTGTAGCTACCGAAGCTGGGATTGCTATTGGGTTTACAGTAAATGTTTGAATCGCTGTACAACCTAGAGTTGAAGTGTAAGTGATAGTTGTTGTTCCAGTACTAACTGCAGTCACCACACCAGTTTGTTGATTAACGGTGGCTACAGCAGGATTACTACTTACCCAAGTAGGAATTGTATAGCGAACAATAACTACTCCAGCGGCTCCAACTCTTTCAGCACCACCACCAGATCCAGTATTTGTAGAACCAGCTGTTGATTCTCCATTACCACCAACTCCACTACCGCCTGTTCCATTGGTACCGTTGATTGTAGTACCACCACCACCACCACCGGCATACCATAAATTTGTACCAGAAATATTGCTTTGAACACCGATACCTCCATTACCAGCGACAATAGAAACTCCAGCTGAACCAGATCCACCAGCACCGCCACCGCCTCCACCAGTAGCATTCACTCCTAAATCTGGAGCTGTACCAACGCCACCAGAGAACGTTCCTGTACCTGCACTATTTCTAGGAGTAGCAGATGATCCGCCGCCGCCGCCGCCAGAACCAGAAACTGTTCCAGTTCCTCCATTTTGACCGCCAACACCATTATCACGTGACGCACCACCACCACCACCACCGGCAGTAATTGAACCAAAAGCAGATTGACCGCCAATAGTTGCAGCAGTATTTGGAGTAGCTAAATTGTTATGCACAGCACCACCAGCACCAATAGTTACAGTAGTTGCACCTGAAGAAATAGATAATGAATTATTTTGATAAAATCCTCCTGCTCCGCCGCCGCCGCCGCCATTTGATCCGCCGCCACCACCACCGCCGACAACAATTGCTCTAGCACTAGGAATTGCTTGTGACGATGTAAAAGTTCCAGATGAAGTGAATGTATGAATTCGATCATTTCCGATTGTTGTAATTGTACCACCTGTAGGAAGTGTCCAATCTGTTTCACCAGGAACACTTAAATCTGAAGTTGCACCAATACAAGCAGACAACGTGCCTGACATCGTAAGAGCAGGTAAAACCGTAACTGTTACTGATGCAGAATTAATAGATGAACAAGGACTATTTGTAACTACCGCACGATAATACGTAGTAGCAGTCAAAGTACCCATTTGAGCGCCAGTTAATGGCGAAGCTGTTGCTCCAACAATATCTGTGAAAGATAAATTATCGGTAGAAACTTGCCATTGAATAGTTCCTGTATTACCAGTTAAAGTAATATTTGAAGGGCTCGCATTGTAACAAATCGTCTGATTCGAACTTACTGAACCAGCAACTGAATTAGCGTTTACAGTAACTGTTATTACATTGGAATTAGCCGCAGAACAAACACCACTTGTTACAGAAGCACGGTAATAGCGAGTTGCTGTCAATGTTCCCATTTGAGCTGAGGTCAAAGTAGAAGAAGTAGCACTCGCAATATTAGAGAAAGTAACATTGTCAGACGACACTTGCCACTGAATATTTCCAGTATTACCAGTAAGTGTAATGTTAGCTGGAGATGAACCAGTACAAATTGTTTGATTTTCTGATGCTGTACCACCTACTGAAACAGGATTTACAAAAACAGTTACCTGATCAGCGGAAGATGTACATCCGTTTGTAGTTACAGCTAAACTGTACGTCTGATCAGATGTTGGTGAAGCAACTGGATTGGCTATATTTGCTGCACTTAATCCTGTTGACGGAGACCATGCATACGTTGCAGGAAGCACAGCATTAATTGTTAAATCGTCGATATTCCATCCGTAATATTGAACTGTACCATCAGAGCCACCCATACCAAATCGAACTTTGAAATTAGCATTTACATAAGCACTAATATCGTAAGTCATCAATGTCCACGCGTTGTCATCTAACGAAGTTGCACCATTTGAAAAGATATTCACCCAAGAAGTACCATTGAAAACATCTATGTACGCGTGATCCCATGAATTATTCTCAACACCCAACCATCGATAAAAACTCATTGAGGCAGAAGTATAACCAGCTAAGTTTATCGTTGGTGAGACTGCATAAATGGTTGAACCCATACTTGCTGGATAACATCCTCCAATTTGAAATCCAAGAATACCATTGTCAGAAGTTGTTGTAAAATCGGTTGAAGGATCTGAACCTACTGAAGAACAAGTACCTGAAGAAGTTGCGCTTCCAATAGCAAAACCAGAACCTAGTGTCCAACCACTGTTTGAAGCGAAGTTATCTGAATAAATAGGCTGTAAAGTAAATGTGCCACTTAAAGTAGTGGATAACCCATTACAAATTGTTGCATCAGCGCCAGCATTTGCTGTAGGAACTGAATTTACAAAAATTGTTTTTGTAGCTGTAATAGGAACGCATCCTCCTCCTGATGTAGTAAGAGTCAAAGTAACTATTCCCGATTCACTTGCTCCTGCAGTATAAGTAGCAGTAGAAGGATTATTCGCGTTTGTCCAAGTTCCTGTGCCACCGCTCCAATTGCCACCTGTTGCAGAACCACCAACTGATCCTCCCATTGCTCCAGACATTTGTCCAGCGCAAATAGCAGACATTGCTGAACCGACATTTGCGGTTGGAGTAGGATTCACAGTAACAATAACTGGAGTCCTAGGTGAAGCACATTGTACAACTGGTTGGGTGTAAGTAATCACAACTAAACCGTTACCGCCATTGTTAGTTGTTCCACCAGCGCCTCCAATTCCAACACCTGATATGTAATTAGCATCAGAAGAATTAGGTGCAGCAGCCTGAGCTCCAGCAGTATTTATATTTCCTTGCGTATTAACAGATGAAGTTAGGTTTGCAACATAAGAAGAACCGCCGCCGCCGCCATTTCCATAACCATTCCACCAATCACAACCACCGCCGGCACCACCGTAATAGCCGCCGCCGCCGCCGCCAGAACCATAATATACTGTATTTCCATTTCCACCAGTGTATATGGATCCTGAACCACCATTATTACCTAAAGCTTCCACTTGAGTTCCTCCAGCAGACTGCGTACCTCCAGTAGCTGCTCCACAATTATAAGTTGCTCCTGAGGCACCTCCGGAAACGCCTCCACCAGCTCCACCATATGCAATACCTATTGTATTTACATTTCCAGCGCTCAATCGAGAGGTTCCACCACCACCACCACCACCAGCGGTTACATAGTCTGTTCCGGAAACAAATTGTATGGCGCTTCTTCCTCCACCGCCTCCGCAATAGTAAAGTGATGATCCACCGGCTCCACCGCCTCCATATTGACTTGTCGTATTATTAGGATATACTTTACCACCGCTTCCAACTACTAAATTCAAAACTTGTCCAGGAGTGACATTTAATGATCCTGAAACATATCCACCAGAACCACCAGAATTTATTCGTGTTGCATTATATGAACCACCGGCTCCGCCGGCACCCCACATCTTCACATCTATACTAAAAACACCATTCGGAACTGTCCATGTTTGAAGAGCGCCAGTATTTGTAAATGAAACCGTTTGAGGAGAGCCTGTAGAAGTTGTAGCAGCCTCTGCATAATATGTTGTAGTTGTCAATGGGGAAACTGAATAATTTACTCCACTTTGAACTAAAGATGATAAAAGTGTACCACCTGTTTGTTGATCATACCAATTAATGCTATTCCCAGCTGAAGTTGCTACCAAGTTTGCTGATTCACCTGCGCAAATTGTTACATTCGAAGCTGCAGGTGCTGCAGGAGTAACTGAAACCGTAGTTGCAGTTGAACTAGTCGCAGTTAAAGCAGAACATCCAGATGAAGCATAATTTACCGACACCGTTTTACTTCCAGCCGTTAAATATTGCAGCGTGACTGTATTACTGGATGTTGTTCCTCCTGAAGTAATTGTATAGTCTGTATTCAACGTTCCAGGGAATGTCCAAACATAATTTGCCTGACCTGATTGCGTAGTATACGTAACATTGCTACTCGAGCAGCTTGTTGAACCAGGTTGAGCCGTAAATGTAACCGTTGGAATACTATTTACAGTAGCTGTCACAGCTGTTCTAGCAGTTGAACGGCAAGAACCATTGACTGCTTCCGCATAAAAAATCGTTGTTGACGCAATACTTGGTGTTGTCCAAGTTGCAGCAGAATTACTTGTACCTTGACTCGTACCATTTAAAGAGGCATCGAACCACTCAATTGTACCAGCACTTGCGGTTGCAGAAATACCCACAGTTCCAGTTCCACAGCCAAAATTTGAAGTTGAAGCTGTGATTGTTGGCAATAAAGTTTCAGTTACTGTAATTTCGTTGGAAACTACTGCGCTTCCACAAGTTGGCGTTGATGTGCAAACAATATAGGATATACCTGCTGGCAAATCTGCTCCTGAAGGAGTATAAGTTGTACCTGTGACGCCGGAAATGGATGTAATTGCACCCCCTGATGTCGTTCTGTAACCCCATTGTCTGCTTGTTATGACGCCACCGTTGGTTTCAGAAACCGTTAGTAATGAACCAGAAGCATTGCTACAAATGATTTGATTATTGGTTCCGCTTATTGAAACAGCACTTAAAAGCTGATTAACAGAACCACTTACTGATACATTTTGAGTTACAGCACCTGATGATGCAAGGGTGATATTTCCATTTACTGGTGTAGATGCTGAGAGCATACGTACATATATAGTGGTTGATGCGACCGAACCAGCTGATTGTGTCAGTGACACTGAACTTCCAAAACCAGAGCCAGAGTTTAACGATACTTGAAAACCTGTTGGAGCCGTTACCAATATATCTGCTGTAAGATCAGAGCCAATAACTGTAAATGATTGCTCTGAACTAGCTACGTTTGTACAAGCAGTAAAAGCTGTCAATGAACTAGTAGATGGGGTAATTAAAGAACAAGAGTTAACTGAAGGCAATGTAGCCGTATTTCCTGAACTTGGAATAAAAGGACAGTTTGGTGTTACATCTGTACGTGTTATGCCAGTGATAGTTACTGTCTGACCACCATTTGCAGTAGTTAAGGTAACTGTATTAAAACTCGCTGAACCGCCCACACCAGTAACTGTAGCTGTTTGCGTACCTACCGTTCCCCCAATAGTATAAGAAATGGTTTGAGGAACATCTAATATACCAGACAATGTGATTGTAGCAACATCTCCTGCACATACAGTGGTTGAACTTGAAGTAATACCTGACAAAGTTGGATTACTATTTACAGTAATAGTAACTGGTGATGTATAAGTTGAATAACATGTTACACCACCACTTAAGGCTACCGTTCTTCTCTGATAACTTGTAGTTGCACTTAAAACTGGAGCTTGATATGTTGAAGAAATTTCACTTCCTATTGTCGCATACGACCCACTTGCATTGGTTTGCCACTCATAAGAAACAGCACCTGTCCCAGTCCCATTTGAAGATGAAGTGAATAAACTTGGAGCTGTTCCGCTACAAATTATTTGTGAACTTGCAATTGTTCCAGCAGTTGGAACGGAATTCACAGTTACCGTCCAAGTACCAGTTGATACAGTTGGCGTTAAATTACATGTATTGTCAATCGCATAACGTCTGTAACTTGTTGTTGACGTCAAACCTGCAGGTGGTGTGTAAGTTGCTGAAGTTGCTCCTGAAATTGCGGCTACGTAACCGTCTGCAGAAGATCTCCAAGAGTACGTTATTGAATTATCTCCACCACTTGCTGCAGTAGAACTTCCGATTTGAGATGGAGTTCCTCCTGAACAAATTGTTTCACCTGTGGTAGCGATTGCACCTGAAGTAAATTGAGGACGAACTGTAATCGTAATAGGTGACGCCGCAACCGAACATCCATTAGATGTTGCGGTCATGGTATAAGTTGCGATTGATGTTAAAGTAGCAACTGGATTTGAAATTGCAGCGTTACTCAAACCAGTTGATGGTGACCATGCATATGTTATTGGAGCAGGGGCAGGATACTGATAATTAACAACTACAGTTAACGTTACATAATTTAAATCATTAAAAAGATCTGCGTCTACTACCTGCAACTTAAATGTTTGATTATTAGCTGCTGCACCGTTTAACCCGCTGTAACTAATATTTGATACACCACACGCTGAACCAATACTTGCATTATTAACTAATAAATTAGCATTCCAATAGTTACCACAATAGCTGGTACCTGTATAAGACGTATATCTTACAGCAGTTGTGTATGTAATTGAAGTAATTGTACTTCCAGTAGGTAAACCGGTTGTTGTTCCTGTAACAGAATTTCCATTGCCCAAAGCTCCTCCATCATTCCCAGATCCTTGCCATGTAAATGTCTGTGAACCAGTAACGTTAACATTAGGGGCAACCGCACTACCAGCCAATGTTGTTGATGTATTGTAACAAATTGTTGCATTGCTTCCACCTGTAACACTTGTAGGACCTGAAATAAAGGCAACCACAGTATTTCCAGTTGCAGAACAACCATTTAAACTTGCCGTAAAAGCATAGGTACCTGCAACAGCACTCGTTGGATTTGAAATTGATGGATTCTGAGACGTTGAAGTAAATCCATTTGGTCCAGTCCAACTAAATGTTGTCCCAATATTTGTAGTACCAGTTAAGTTTAAAGCAGAACCACCACAAACTGGTGTATTACTTGTTGCAACTGCTGTAGGATTAGCATTTACTGTCACGGTTGTGCTAGCAGAATTACTACAACCTCCTGTTGTTAATGTAAAAGTAATCGTTGTTATCCCAGCTGATACAGCAGTTACGACCCCTGTAGATGCATTTACTGTTGCCACACTCGGGTTACTACTTGTCCACGACCAAGTTGATGAAGGATATTTTACTATCACGATACCTGAGCCGCCATTACCTCCAAATGAAGTTGAAGAACCACCAGAACCGCCTCCACCGCCGCCGCCGCCTGTATTTGCCGCGCCACTTGTTGGATTTCCTCCTATTGCTGCACCGTTTCCGCCGCCGCCTGTTCCGCCAGTTCCTGCACCCGCAGTTGTCATAGTTTCACCAGAAGCTCTACCATCGGCACCGCCGCCGCCGCCGCCATAAAATACAGCTGATCCTGAAATTGAATATGATATACCTGCACCGCCGTTTGGTGGAGCTGTTGTACTAGAACCAGAAGTCACTCCTACGCCACCAGCGCCACCGCCACCTCCTGTATTTCTAGGATTATCTGTCGCAGCTGGACCTGACGTTCCACCAGCAAAACCTTGTCCGGCTGGAGAGGCTGTTCCACCTGCCCAAACAGAACTGCTTGAGTAATTGATTGCGCCACCGCCGCCAGAACCTCCTGATAAACCAGCACAATTAGAAGTTGTTGTTGGATTGTGTGATCCTCCTAAACCACCTCCTGTAGCTGTAATAGTTCCAAAAACAGAGTTTTGCCCATTTCCAGTAGCCGAGTTTGAAACATTGGTTGTTCCACCAGTACCTCCAGCGCCAACAGTAACAGAAATCGGAGAACCTGCTGTTACGCTATATGATGAATTGTAAATAACACCGCCGCCGCCGCCGCCGCCACCGCGACCGAAACCACCGCCACCGCCACCAGCAACAACTAATACCTCTGCCACACCTGTAGCTGGAGGAGTAAATGAAGTTGTTCCTACTGATGTAATAGACTGAATAGTATAAGGCAAAGTATTACCCCCTAAAGTTGAAGTTTGTCCAACACATAATGTCGTAGTCCCTGTAATTGGATTTACTGTTGGTTGAGTAACAGTAATTGTTCCAGTAGCATTTGCACTGCCGCAACCACCTGTTAATGGAATAGAATAATTGAAAGTTCCTATGCCAGTTGGAGTTCCAGTGATCGATATCGTATTTGAAGACCAAGCCGCAGATACACCAGTTGGCAATCCAGTTGCGGTCCCAATTCCTGTTGCACCTACCGTTGTATGTGTAATCGTTGTTAAAGGAGAATTATTACATACAGTAGGAGTGGATGAAGCCACACCTGCACTATTTATAGGGGTAACAATAATTGTTCCTGTGGCATTTACAGAACCACAGCCCCCAGTTAAAGGAATACTATAATTAAAAGTTCCAGTTGCAGTTGGCGTTCCTGTGATCGATATCGTATTTGAAGACCATGATGCAGTTACCCCAGTTGGTAAGCCGGTTGGTGAACCAATTCCAGTTGCACCTGCAGTAGTATGCGTTATAGCAGTTAAAGCTGTATTAATACACAATGTCGGAGATGATGAAGCTGAACTAGCAGTATTTGTTGGATTAACTGTAAGGACCCCTGAAACATTAGAGGAACCATCCCAAAAACCACCACCACCAGCACTATATCCACCATAGGATACACAACCATTGTAAGAATATCTGTATGCATAATAATAAGTACCAGCTGAAAGGGCAGAGCCAATTGTTGCTGTATATTCGTCGTTATTACCCGATTGGGTATTAAAACTTGCTGCGGTCCAGTTTGACCAAGTATTTGGGTTTGTATTTGAACTCACTGGGCTGATACCACAATGAACAGTTATACCTGCTGCTTGACCTGCTGGATTTGTTAAACCAGCTTCATAAACTTGACCAAAAATATTTGCAGTACTTCCAAAACAGATTGACGCTGTGGAAGGGAATTGCAAATTAACAAAATCCAATGTTTCAGAAACTGTAACTGTTCCAGCTATAAGAACAACACAATTTGTTGCGCCAGAAGTGGTAACAGTATAGTTAAAAACTCCAGAAACAGTCGGTGTTCCTGAAATCGTAAACACACCACCACTGTAAGAACCAGTTATTCCAGCAGGCAATCCAGTTATAGAAGCTCCTGTTGCTCCGTTTCCAACTGTATAATTTATGGCTGAAATTGCTGAACCTTTACATACTGTCTGCGCATTCGTTCCAACGGATGAAGTCAAAGAAATAGTTTGTGATGCTGGAACAATCGCTTGACCATTTGAACCACCGCTACCATATACTCCACCATATCCACCATAAATTGGACAACCTGCATAATTATATCTAAAAGCATAATACCATGGCCCCGTTGTAAGACCTGCACCTAAATCTGCCGTAAATTCGTCGTTATTTCCTGACTGCGCATTAAAACTCGCTGAAGTCCAATTCGTCCAAGTATTTGGATTTGTATTTGTATTACTCCATCCCAAATCTGCAGTCAAACTTGCTCCTTGTCCAGCTGCCTCCGTTGTTCCAGCTCGATAAACTTGACCATAAAATGTTACAGGAGAACCACAGATACTTTGTGGCTGAGATGTTGGAAATTGAATATTTCCCCAAGATGCAGGTGTAATTACAGTATAAGAAGCTGTCGCACTGACACATTTACCAACCTCTGTCTGAGTAGCTGTCAACGCATCGCCAGCATTTACGGTTGACACTGTTGCAGTCCAAACACCCCCACTTACAGTGGCTGTTCCAATTGAAGAACCACTTCTAATTACATTAATTGATGAACCATTAATTCCTGTTCCTGAAACTGTTGTACTTCCAGGGCAAATTGGTCCAGTAATGATTGGTGCAGCTGAAGCTGAAAGTACAGTATTGGATGCTGACGCCACACTTACACATTTTCCACTTTCTGTTTGTGTAGCTGTTAAAATATCTGCTCCTGCTAAGGTAGAAACAGTTGCCGTCCATACTCCTCCGCTAACAGTAGCTGTTCCAATTTGTGAACCGCTTCGAATAACACTGATTGTTGAACCATTCACTCCTGTACCTGAAACAGTTGTTGCTCCAGGACAATAAGTACCGGTAATTGCTGGTGTAGCAGAAACAGCATTTACGTTCAAATAAAACATTTGATCTAAGCAACCACCAGCTCCCGCGCACTCACCGCAAATATCTGTATAAGCTCTTCGAATAATATAAAAATTAGTTTTACCGGGAAAATCAGTTTGAGGGTTATAATTTGTTAAGGAAGTCGCATTGGTTCCTGTTGCACTTAATAATGCTGTTCCACCAGTAGTCGAACGAACCCAGTTTCCGTATGTTCCTCCTGAACCTGGTGTACCACTCAACAATTCACCGCAATACCAAACAGTTGAAACTGTACCTGAACCTCCATTCGTTGGAGCGGTTGAGTTGGTGCACGAAATTGAACCACCCGCGCAGAATGTTTGAGTACTAGCATTTGAATACTGAAATGTTCCAGCGGTTGCTTGAGTACCTACTGTTACTGTCGCACTCTGACATGTTGATAATCCACAAGCATTTTGAATTGCTGAATAATAAGTACCTGCTGTTCCAGTTGTGTAAGTTGTTCCTTCTCCAATTATTGGACTCGACGAAAGTGATACAAAATCAATATCCATCGTGACACCAGAGTTTGTTGTCCAATCAAAACGCCATCCCGTGATGTTTGATGCCGATCCTGTCCAACTTCCGGCAGAAGGAGTTGTCATATCTATCGATACTGTTTGCCATACATTTTGAACACTAGTAATTGGTTGATTTTTATAGAATGACCCACTTGCGGTTGGATTAGCTGTATTGTACCAAAAAATCTCCATGGCTCCAACTTGAGTTACCGACGTGACCCTAAATCTTACATTAACATATTTATAAGTTGTGGGACTAAAAGAACCCAGACCAGTCATATTTAAATTCGGATCGTTATTCGTAGAAGTCAAATTTATATAACCTCCATCAACCTTGTTTACTGTAGTTGTAGTCGGAGTGTATGGATTAGTTCTACCTGTCCAATGTTGCGCAAACGCATTGGTAGGACACGCTCCAGAATACCAATAATATCTACCTTCAGTTCCAGTGGTTCCGCCAGAAGCGGTTAATGTTGTTGTTGAACTTGGGCAAATTGATGTTGTACCAGATATTGTTGTTGGTGCAACAGGCGCTGTGCAAGGAATAGTAATAACTATGAGTCCATTCCCCCCTGCTGCGGAACTGGCACCTCCATTACCACAACCAGCAACGTAACCAGATTGAGCACTTCCTGGTGCCTGATTTGCAACAGCAGTAGTATTTGTTGTTCCAACTGTATTAGTTACCCCACTCATAGAGGATGATATGAAAGATGAGCCTCCTCCTCCTCCAGAAGAATAATTAGTAGTATTGGCGGCTGCATATCCACCGCCGCCGCCAAAATAACCGCCGCCGCCGCCGCCACCACCGTAAGTATTATTTGCGCCTTTACCACCTGCTAAAGCAGATCCAGCTACACCACCAACTCCGCCAACTCCTCCGGCACCACCTGCTGAAGTTGTACCTCCGCCGCCGCCTGTAAATGTTCCAGCAGTCCTATTTCCTCCTGCAGTTCCCGAAGTAGCTCCGCCTGCTCCACCATACGTGCCACCGCCATAATATCCTGCAGCACCGCCACCACCTGCAACTACAAGCGCATTAGCTTGAGACACTGATGTAGTAAAAATTCCACTGTAACCTCCACCACTTGCTCCACCAGTACCAGTACCTGCTTGACCGCCACCACCAAAACCACCAGCAGCAGCAGAACCATATGTACCTCCGCCTCCAACAATCAACACATAAGTAGTACCAGGAGTTACAGCCATCGTACCAGTTACAAATGCACCAGAACCACCAGCACTAGGTCCTCCTGCTCCAGAACCACCTGCTCCCCAAACCTTCACTGTTATCGATGTCACTCCTTGAGGACAAGTCCATGTTTGATTGGCACCTGTGTAAGCAAAAGATACAGTAGTCTGACCAAAAACGTCACTCCCGAAAAACGAAGCAAGAAAAATAATAAGGCAAGAAAAATTTAAAAAATTAAATCTTAATCTTTTAGAAAAAGAATTTTCCATATCAGCAGTTTTAACAGTAATAAATTTATTATATGTTGACATAATATATAGTGTAGTTAAAAATTGTGTTTCTAACACAACCGTTATAAAAACACAATAATATTAATTAGCAAACAAATGTATTTTACCATTCGAGGGTATAAATACAACTCAATATTAAGTCAAAATTAATAAACAAACAAAAAAAAAACGTGATCAAAATAGATCGAAAAAGTGCGTAAATTTTTAAAACACGTTATACAACGAATATTTAAAGCTTTTCAATTAACAAATGACAACTATCATAAAACAACAATTGTTAATAATTTAACTGATTTGTATTTTTTTGTTTAAAAAATCAGATTGTTTTAAAATATTCTCAATCTTTTATTAAAATCAGCTATCAAATGTAGTGCGATTTGATGATCTAAAACAGCGCTAGTGCTTTCAAATTGTTAGGATAAGAAATGATCTTTTCTGCGTAATTAATTGCTGCAATTTACATTGTAAATCCTCAGCATTTTTTCAACGGTCATACAGTTAGATTTCCTTATCTTTGATTCAAAATTTGATATACTACTTTAAATAAAAAAATCAGATAATTAATAACTTAAACTAAATACTTCGTTCATGAGAAAAGAAATCGATGCTAATAATAAATTTGAAAATATTGTCACTTATTCCTATCTAGTTTTCGTCGCAAAAGATTGCAAAAACAAACAGTATAAGTATACATTTTTCTTATAAAATTGCATATTTAAATTGCTTTCAAAAAAACAAATATCCCAGAAATAACAAAGGACAAACGAAAATTACCCAAACCATACCGACAATTTACGTTCGATAAGATACTTTCTTAAACTACAACCAACAAAAACGGAGTAAATCTGATTAGATATTTTTAAAAACAATGAGATTTTATCAACCAAAATCAAAATGACTTGAGTAGACTTCAAAAGATGATTTTTGTCATATTCAGTAAGAATTAAATGAAATTTTGCGTAACACTAATTCTCGCAAGCTTTTGATAAATGTAATGGTCTCATCTAACAAATCCTCCAAATGGATTTTAACAACTTCGCATTCTTTACGTCAGCATAAAAAGAATGATTACAAAATGAAACTTCTGTCATTCTTTCACAACTTAATGAAAAACTATTTTACAATCATCAAATTGCTACCACAAACTGATAAAAAACAAAAAACGATCGTAAGTAGAGAATGAAAATAATCCTTCTACAAAAATCCTTATCTTTGTTCTTCAACTATTTATTTTAGTAAAATGCACGCAAAACAAGGTGAACTTTTTATTTACAACAGTTTAAGCGGACAAAAAGAGAAATTTGTCCCAATTCATAAAAATTTTGTTGGATTATACGTTTGTGGTCCAACAGTTTATAATTTCGTTCACCTAGGAAATTGTCGCACATTTATTTCATTTGATTTGGTTTATCGCTATCTCTTGCATTTGGGATACAAAGTGCGCTATGTGCGAAACATTACGGACGTCGGGCATCTTGAGAATGACGCAGACGAAGGTGAAGATAAAATCGCTAAAAAAGCGCGTTTGGAGCAATTAGAACCCATGGAAATTGTTCAGCAATATACTTTGGACTTTCACGATGTGCTTCAAAAATTCAACAATTTGCCGCCAAGTATTGAACCAACGGCAACAGCGCACATCATCGAACAAATTGAAATGATCAAACAAATCATTCAAAATGGTTTCGCTTATGAAATCAATGGTTCAGTATATTTTGACGTGTTGAAATACAATGAAACGCATCCTTACGGAGAGCTTTCAGGGCGAAAAATTGAAGATTTAGTCGCCGGCACAAGAGATTTGGACGGACAAGACGAAAAACGAAATCCGCTCGATTTTGCACTTTGGAAAAACGCTTCTTCAGAACACATCATGAAATGGCCTTCGCCCTGGGGAATTGGTTTTCCAGGTTGGCACTTAGAATGTTCTGCGATGAGTACCAAATATTTAGGCGATCATTTTGATATTCACGGTGGCGGAATGGATTTAAAATTCCCACACCACGAATGTGAAATCGCTCAAGGTTGCGCTTCAACTGGTAAATCGCCTGTAAATTATTGGATGCATGGAAACATGTTGACTTTGAATGGCAAAAAAATGTCCAAATCAACAGGAAATACTTTGTTACCAAACGAAATGTTTTCAGGAGAAAATGACCAATTGCAAAAAGCTTATGACCCAACAGTTGTTCGCTTTTTTACCATGCAAGCGCACTACAGAAGCACCCTAGATTTCACAAGTGATGCGCTAAACGCCGCTGAAAAAGGTTTTGAGCGATTGATGGAAGCAATATCAAGTCTGGAAAAATTGCCAACAAGCGAACAATCTTCTGTCGACGTATCTGAATTGATTGCGAGTTTTTACAGCGCGATGAATGACGATTTCAATGCTCCCATTTTGGTTGCAAACTTGTTTGACGCCGTTAAATTTATCAATTCAATCAAAATCGGAAACGCATCCATTTCTAAACAAGATTTGAAAGAATTGACGAAAGAAATGAACGCATTCGTTTTTGATGTGCTTGGTTTACAAACCATTTCAGCGCAATCGAATACAAAATTAGCACCAGTGATGGATTTAGTTTTGCAATTGCGTCAACAAGCGAGAGAAAATAAAGATTGGACCACTTCCGACCAAATTCGTGATGGACTTGCTTCGGCAGGAATTGTTGTGAAAGACGGAAAAGAAGGTACAACTTGGAGTTAATCCATTTATTTTAAAGAATTTTCCTGTCTTCCCCCTTTGAGTTGCGGAGCATCCGACGAAGTCAACGGGGATTGAGGGGGAGGAAAAATTGATATTTTTTACTAAATCCAATTTAAATATATGATTTCAGCTGTTCACGATAAAAAAATATTCTTGGTTGATGCGTTCGCATTGATTTACAGAGCCTATTTTGCATTTGCTAAAAACCCGAGAATCAATTCAAAAGGACAAAATACATCTGCTGCATTTGGATTTACCAATGCATTAATCGACGTCATCAAAAAAGAGCAGCCTACGCACATGGCGGTGGTTTTTGATGCTCCTGGAGGTGCGACAAATCGACAAGCAGATTTTGCGGCTTACAAAGCACACAGACAAGAAATGCCCGAAGACATTCGTTCGATGATTGATCCAATCAAAAAAATCGTGGAAGCTTTTCAAATTCCAATCTTATTGAAAGAAGGTTTTGAAGCGGATGATGTGATCGGAACTTTGGCAAAAATTGCTGAAAAAGAAGGTTATTACACCTACATGATGACGCCTGACAAAGATTTTGGACAGTTGGTTTCAGATAAGATTTTCATGTACAAACCTGGTCGTGGTGGCGATCCTGCGACAATTTTAGGCGTAGCAGAAGTCTGCGAAAAATTTGAAGTGGACGATCCAATCAAGGTCATCGATATTTTAGGACTTTGGGGTGATGCAGCCGATAATATTCCTGGAATTCCTGGAATTGGAGAAAAAACTTCCAAAAAATTGATTCAAGAATTTGGTTCAGTTGAAAATCTAATTGCGAATGCCGACAAATTGAAGGGCAAGCAAAAAGAAAATGTCATTGAATTTGCTGAGCAAGGAATTCTTTCTAAAATGTTGGCTACAATCATCTTAGATGTAGATGTTGAATTCAATCCTGATGCGCTGATCATGTGTGAACCAGACGTTGAGAAAGTCAAAGAAATTTTCACCGAACTGGAATTCAGAAATCTGGCTAAAAGAATCATTGGTGAGGAAATTGTAATCACAAATACCAACGATAGCGCAAATTCTGAAGCACAATTGGATTTATTTAGAACGCAAAGTTTGGTTGAAAATCAAGAACCAATTGAAACGGTTGACTTGAAAACCATCGCAACTGAAAAACCAAGTTATCACTTAATCACAACGCCGGAAGAACGCAAAGAATTGATTGATTTGTTGCTTCAACAAAAAGAAGTTTGCTTCGATACTGAAACCACAAGCGTTGAATCGCTGCACGCCGAATTGGTCGGAATGTCTTTTTCATTCAGAGAAAGAGAAGGATTTTATGTCGCAATTCCAGAAAATCGCGCAGATGCGTTGACCATTTTGGCTGAATTCAATCCGTTTTTTGAATCTGAATCGATTTTGAAAATTGGTCACAACTTGAAATACGACCTTCAAGTGATGGACAATTATGGAATTGAAGTCAAAGGCGATTTGTTTGATACCATGATTGCGCACTATCTGATTCAGCCGGAGGCAAAACACGGAATGGATTTTCTTTCAGAATATTATTTGCGCTACAAACCTGTTTCCATCGAAACTTTGATCGGAAAAAAAGGAAAAACGCAAGGAAATATGCGCGATTTAGAACCTTCTGAAGTTTCTGATTACGCTTGTGAAGATGCAGATATCACTTTGCAATTGAAACAAATTTTTGCACCGGAAATTGAAAAAGACCATTTGAAAGCGCTTTTCTACGACATGGAAATGCCTTTGATGCGTGTTTTGCGCAAAATGGAAAAAGAAGGAATTGCAATTGATGTGGACGGTTTGGGCGTTTTCTCCAAGCAATTGGAATTGGAATCTATTGAGAAAGAAAAGGAAATCAAAGAATTGGCAGGAATTGACTTCAATCTTGACTCGCCAAAACAATTAGGTGAAGTGCTTTTCGACCACATAAAAATTTCAGCGAAAGCGAAAAAAACCAAAACTGGTCAATACCAAACTTCTGAAGACGCACTAGAACAATACAAAAACGACCATCCTATTGTCAATTTGATCTTGGATTATCGCCAAAATAAGAAATTGAAAAGCACCTATGTCGATCCGCTCCCAACTTTGGTTGACCCAATCGACAATCGCGTGCACACGCACTTTATGCAAACGGTTACTGCTACAGGACGATTGAGTTCCAATAATCCGAATTTGCAAAACATTCCGATCCGAACGGATAAAGGAAAAGAAATTCGAAAAGCTTTCATTTCGAGAGGTTCAGAATTCAAAATCATGGCTGCGGATTATTCGCAAATCGAATTGAGAATCATTGCTGCTTTGAGCGAAGACCCAAATATGATTGCCGCTTTTCAGGAAGGACATGACATCCACGCAGCGACAGCTTCGAATGTTTTTGCCACGCCAATCAATGAAGTTTCTAGAGACCAAAGAAGTGCGGCAAAAGCTGTCAATTTTGGAATCATTTACGGTCAATCTGCTTTCGGATTGGCGCAAAATTTAGGAATTTCTCGTACCGAAGCAAAAGGAATTATCGACAGTTATTTCGAACAATTCAACACCATCAAAACCTACATGAACAAAGCCATCAACGATGCACGCGAATTGGGATTTGTGGAAACCATCATGAAAAGAAGACGCTATTTGCCAGACATCAATTCAGGAAATGCAATTGTGCGAGGTTTTGCTGAGAGAAATGCGGTAAATGCTCCCATCCAAGGTTCAGCGGCGGATATCATCAAATTGGCCATGATTGCCGTCGACAAAGCAATGACCGAACAAAAAGTGCAATCCAAATTGTTGCTACAAGTGCATGATGAGTTGGTTTTTGACGTGCATGAATCCGAGTTAGAATTGATGCCGAAATTGGTGAAAGAAGCCATGGAAAATGCCATTCAATTGGTTGTTCCGATGGAAGTTGAAGTAAAAATTGCTGATAATTGGTTGGAGGCGCATTGATTTTGAGAGTGTTTTTGGACTTTTATGTTCTATTTTTGAAATAGAATTCAGCAAAGGATTTCAGACCGTGAGGTCTTGGTTATATTTTGTTGTTGAAATATAATGGTAATTTGCTAATACACTTAAAACGCTCACTGTAACATCTGAGTAAAAGAGCTAATGATTTAGCTTGGACTGCTGGAAAAATAAAGTACATTGCATCAAAATTACTTTATGAAAATAATACTTTCCCTTTTTGCAGTGGTCTTCACTATCTATTCTTTTGGGCAGTCAACAATTATTCCTGATGCAAATTTTGAGCAGGCGTTGATAGACGCAAATTTTGATACAGATGGATTAAATGGATCAATATTAAATTCAGATGCTCAGCAAGTTATAGGACAACTTGATATTTCATACAGAAATATTGATGACCTCACTGGAATCGAAGCATTTATAAATATTGAAACACTTGATTGCAATGGGAATAATCTAACTTCCCTTAATTTGTCGCAAAACACCCAATTAATTGCTTTCTCGGCATCTTATAACAACTTAACGGACATCAATTTAGATAATATTCAATCGCTTCAATCAATTGATATTAACAACAACCAATTAGATTCCTTGGACTTCTCTTCTCATCCTCAATTGTGGTATTTAATGTGTTACACAAACAATCTCACTTATCTGAACATAGAAAATAATACCAATCTTGCATATCTATCTTGTGGTGAAAATCAACTTTCTGGAAATCTTGATATTTCTAATCTTTTTGACCTTGAATTTTTTGCCTGCATACAAAATCAATTGACCTCAATTAATGTAGGAATGCATGGGATGCTGACTTCTTTCAACTGTCGCGACAATAATATCGAGGAACTTGATTTCAGTTTATGTTTTGCATTACAACAGCTATTTGTCGACAGTAATAATCTGAGCTTTTTAAATTTGAGAAACAATTCAAACGATATATTGAATCTTTTTGAATCTGTAGTAAACCCCAACCTTTACTGTATTCAAGTAGATAATTCAGCTTTTGCAACTAGTAATCCAAACTGGTCAGAGGATGCACAATCGTTCTATTCAGAGGACTGTGCGTCGGTGGGAATTTCAGATTTAGAATATTCAGAATTTAAAATTATACCGAATCCGGCAGCTAATTGGATACATATTGAAATAGATAATGCAGATAATATGCCCATTGTTTTGTCTGATTTAAATGGAAAAATTCTCCTAACACAGACACTCTCAGAAAACGAACCCTTAATCGACATCAGAAATCTTTCAAATGGCATTTACTTAGTAAAAATTGGCCAAACAATAAATCGCTTTGTAAAAAACTGATACCTAAAATCCTGTATTAGCTTGTTGCTTTTGAACTCAATATGAAAACCAATTTCATTATCTTCGCTCAAAATCAAAAAATCGAATTAAACTTCCAAATCCTCAAATTTTGTCCCTACTTTTGAAAAAAGTAACGCATGAATAAACTGAAAAATATGCTTCCAATTCACCTCAAAGCTTTGTTGAAGAGACTTGGAATTATGCTGTTTTTCATGCAATTGACGCGCGTCGTTTTCTACATTTTCAACAGCCCAAGTTTCACCAATATCGGATTCAACGATTTTTTTGTTGCCTTGTGGTTTGATTTGGTTACCATCAGTTTAGTCAGTTTACCTTTCATCATCTTGTCGATTTTCCCACAACCATTCAGGGAAAACAAATACTATCAATTTGGACTGAAAGTCATTTTTGTTTTTATCAATACTGTTGTCGTTTTATTGAATTTGATTGATGTCGAATATTTCAATTATACTAGCAAAAGATCAACGATAGATTTGTTCACGATGTTGAGCGCAGGCAATGATTTCATGCAACAAATTGGCTCATTTCTGCGCGATTTTTGGTTGTTGCTCTTGCTACTAATTCTGTTTTTTATCCTCACGAATTGGTTGTACAACAAAACTAAAATCAAACCCAATCGCAAAATCATTGGAAATAGCGCATTTTGGATTAAAGACAGCATTTTGTTTCTGAGCGTTTTGGCATTTTTCATTTTGCTTGGTCGCGGTGGATTTGGATTGAAACCGCTTAGTCCCATTGATGCATCCCAATTCACTCGAGTGGAAAATACCGCGCTGGTGTTGAACACGCCTTTCACCATGCTGAAATCTTACGACAAAGCAAATCTAGAACAGAAAAAATACTTTTCACTCGAAGAAGAAAAACGCTTATTCAATCCCATTCACGTTTCTCAACCGCAACACATTTTGCCCAACAATACCAATGTAGTAATTATCATGTTGGAAAGCTTTGGAAACGAATGGTGTGGCGCTGCAGGAGCTGAAATTTCATACATGCCATTTTTGGATTCCTTGGCGGGCGAAAGTTTATATTTCACGAACGGAATTTCCAACGGAAAAAAATCCATTGAAGCTGTTCCTTCAATCATCGCATCGATTCCATCTTTGCTGGATAATCCTTACATTTCTTCCGCTTATGGAAGCAATAAAATTGAATCTTTGCCCCAAATTTTACACGAAAACGGATATGTTTCTGGTTTCTACCACGGAGCCACCAACGGATCTATGAAGTTTGATGGATTCGCAGCGCAAGCGGGATTTGACGGTTATTTTGGTCGAAAAGAATACAACAACGATGCGCATTTCGACAAAACTTGGGGGATTTTAGATGAATATTTCAATCCTTGGACCGCCAAACAATTGTCTAAATATAAAAAACCATTTTTCGCAACGCTTTTTACGCTTTCGTCGCATCATCCATATTACATTCCACCGCACATGCGTGGAAAATTGAAAAAAGGCAAAGAGCAAATTTGTGAATCAATCAACTACGGAGATTACAGCTTGAGAAAGTTTTTCGAAGAAGCCAAAAAGCAACCTTGGTACGAGAATACTGTTTTCATTTTGTGCGCTGATCATACTTCAGCAACTTCAAGTCCAATTTACAGTCAGCGAACTGAAATGTTCAAGATTCCGATTTTGTTTTTTCACCCAAAAAAATTGATTCAGCCCAAAAAGGAAACGCAATTTTTCCAACACATCGATATTTTACCCACTTTATTGGATTTATTGAATATCGAAAAAAAATATTATTCGATGGGTAATTCTTACTATCAAAAACATGAACCTGAAGCAATTACCTATCTGGAAGGAACCTATCATTACTTCAGAAATAACTATTTATTAACATTTTCGAACGATAAGGCACGAAATTTGTATGGTGCAATGATCAGAAGAAAAGACACGCCCGACTCGCTTTCTTATTACAAGAAAGAAAGTCAAGTGTTTGAAAAAAGGTTAAAAGCCTTGATTCAGCGCTACAATCGTGACTTGATTCTGAATCAAATGACATCCAATGAAAAAGAAAATTCGCTTCATCATCAATCCAATATCGGGAATCGGTAAGAAAAACCAATTGCCTGCATTGATAGAACAGTACCTCGATCACTCCATTTTCGATTACGAAATCACCATTACTGAATATAGAAAACACGCCAAAGCCATTGCAGCCCAATCTGCAATTGATGGATTTGACATCGTTTGTGCTGTAGGCGGCGACGGTTCTGTGCATGAAGTCGGTACCGCTTTGATTGGTACTGAAACGAAATTGGCCATTCTTCCTGCAGGTTCAGGAAATGGATTGGCGCGTCATTTGAAAATTCCTTTAAACCTCATCGAAGCGATCCAAAGCATCAACGAACAAAACGCTTCTGTAATGGACACCGTTTTGGTAAATGACAAACCATTTTTAGGCGTTGGCGGTTACGGATTTGACGCATTGATTGCCAAAAAATTCGACGAATACCACACACGTGGTTTTTGGAGTTATGCGAAATTGGTACTTAGAGAATATGCTTCTTACAAACCAATTTCTGTGAAAATTGAATTCCCAACTTACCAAAGAGAATTGCCCGTTGTATTGTGCACCTTGGCAAACTCTTCTGAGTTCGGAAATGGATTTTGTGTTTCGCCTTATTCGAATATTTCTGATGGAAAAATCGAGTTGTGCATTCTAAAACCTTTTTCGATGTGGAAAGCGCCTGCAGTGGTTTACAGATTTTTTAAACGCACTTCTCACCGCTCTCGTTTTTCGGAAATTATCCCTGTTGAAAAAGTGAGAATCACCTTGACACACAAGATGGCTCACTACGACGGTGAACCTTTTGAAGTAAGAAATGAACTGAATGTGCAAGTTATTCCAAAAAGTTTGAATATCTTGGTAGGAAAAAATTTCAAATAATGTTTATTTCAACCGATTTAGAAACACTTTTGCCGTATTTTGATAAGCTCAATGCGGATTCAAAACCAAATTGGGGTTCAATGGGCGCGCAACGCATGATTGAGCACTTGACAGACACTCTCAAAATCGCCACAGGCGAAACGCCTTTCCCACTGGAAGTTCCAGAAGACCGTTTGGAAAGAATGGTTGCATTTTTGGATTCTGATAAACCAATGGCTGCCAATTTAAAGGTTTCTTTCGTGAAAGACGATACACCATTGTGTCATTCAGAAATTGAATTGGCCATAGACGAATATGTTGAAACGTGGTTAGATTTAGAATCTCTGTATGCCGATAATCCAGGATTAAAACACCCACACCCATATTACGGTCCATTAGATTTTGATCAATGGAATCGCCTGCATTCAAAGCATTTGACGCATCATTTTACGCAATTTGGACTACTTTAGGAAACTTTAGACGATAGACAGGAGACTTTCTAATTGTCCTCGTATTTTGATCTATTGAAAAAGGTCCTCCCCCTCGGTCCCCCTCCAAAGGGGGAAGTATGCCAAATTATCTATAATCAAAAAACGAAAATGTTCTAGCCAAGTTTTAAAACTCTTTATTTTGGCAAAAATTTAAATTTCCCCCTTTGGAGGGGGACTAAGGGGGAGGAAAAAGCGAAAATCAAAAGTTTCACGACATTTTCCGGCCTTAGCAATAAAAGCGTTAAGAAAAATTGGAATTTTTGACGACCAAACAAAAGTACTGTCTGAGCATAGATGAACTTCACAACTAAATCGCACTTTGTTGCGAGTTTACTTTTGTTTAGTCATAAATTGGAATTTTTTAGCTTTGATTGCGTAGCCTTGATTTTTTCTTTGGTTCTTTCTTTCTTATCAAGAAAAAAGAAAGAACAAGAAGATCTTATATTACGCTTATCACAACGGAATACTAATCCTAAAAATCGTCCCCTTCCCCACTTCAGACTCCAACACAAACACTTTGCCTTTGTGGTTTTCGTGCACGATGCGTTTCACAAGCGATAAGCCCAATCCCCAACCGCGTTTTTTAGTGGTAAATCCTGGTTGGAAAATCGTTTTGAATAATTTGGGCGGCATTCCTTTTCCAGTGTCTTTGATGTCGATGTGCACCCATTCTGGCGTTTCGTGTACATACACACTCAATTTTCCAGCAGTTTCCATGGAATCAACGGCATTTTTCGCGATGTTTTCGATTACCCATTCCATCAAAGGAGCGTTGTGAAGCACTTCTATTTCAGAATTTTCGGACTTAAATTCAAACTCGATTTTATTTGAAATTCGGTGACGCAAATAATCCATCACTTTTTTGGTCGTTTCAACAATGTTTTTTCGTTCCAATTTGGTACCTGAACCAATTTTCGAGAAACGATCCGTCACAGTTTCTAAGCGATTGACGTCTTTTTGCATTTCCTCGATGATCATCGGATCCACATTTTGGGCTTCCAACAATTGCACCCAAGCCATCAGTGAAGAAAGTGGTGTTCCCAATTGATGCGCAGTTTCTTTCGCCATTCCAGCCCAAACTTGGTTTTGCTCCGCTTTACGAAAAGTACTGAAAATCAAATATCCAATAAAAATGAACAAACCAATAATCCCAAATTGGATGTAAGGAAAATATTGCAATTGTTTCAATTCTGGACTATCATCATACAGCAACAAACTGTTTTGTTCCGTCGAAAAATTAATGGCAATGGGCGTATTAATCGCTTTCAAATTCGCAATTGTTATTGGTAAAATGGAATCAGAAACTTTATTCGCTGGCAAATTGGTGGCTAAAATAGAATCCGTTTTGTTGTCAATCAATAAAACGGGAACCATTCCTTTGTTCTCGATTAACTCTTGATTGAACGAGCGCAACAAAGAATCACGTTCTTTCTCCAACTTCACAATTTCTCGCGAATCGTTGTAAATATAGGTCATAAACAAGCCTTCGTAAACCTCAATCGTAAACGCAGGATTTTTCAATCGCCATTGGTCCGACAATTTCAGCAAAGAATCTTCAAACAATTGGTTCAACTGCGCTTTTGATAAACCAGGATTTTCAGAGCGAATGGCTACTGTGTCTAAATCTAAATTGATGTAAGTCGAAACAGCGCGATTGTTATCAATCAAAATCACCGGAATATCTTTGTTTTTGCTGATAATTTTGAGCGGCAATTCATAATCAGGCATAAAATCTCCTGCGATTGGCTTCGAAATTTCTTTCGTGGCGTCAATCCACATTTCCATTTCGGATTTTTCCTTGTCTCGCAGTTGAGAAAAAGTGCGGTTTGTCAATTGCACCAATTCAACTTTCTTCTTGATCGCATCTGCCCATTGCTTTACACGGTCGCGCTCTCTATCACCAACTTTGGTGACGATTGTATTGGAAACAAACAAAGATGCACCCACGAGCAACAATGCTATGAGCAGCAAAATAATCTTCCATTTTTGTTTGTTTGAGTATAAATTCATTTCCAATTCAAGCTTAAGTCTGAATGCCTAAAATTAACACTTAATTTTTCAAGAATATCAAGAACAAAGTAGAAACGCCAAAAATCAAAGATATTTTGAGTATTTGAAAATTTATCAAAATCTCAATTTCGAGATTTAAACTTATTTTTCCTTATCTTTAGTTCCATAATTCTCATCATGTTCAAGATTTTTTCAGTTTTTGCAATGATTTTCATCCTCTTCGCTTGCGATTCAGGAAAGGAAAAAAACGCACTTTCTAAAATGCCTTTAAACAAAAAACAATGGATTAATCCGCTGTTTTTCAATGAAAATTTCGAATCAGAATTATCCTTTCCACTGTGGTTCAATGATTCATTGATTCGAGCCAACAACATTTATAAAATTACCAAACGCATTTTCCCAAGAATCATTGGTGACACCAACAGCATCTCTGCTAGTGAAGCAATGCCAAGAGAAAAAAGTGAATATTATTTCGATACAAATGGCAAAGTGTTGTACCTCGTGATTTATTACTATTACGACGATAGAGAAATTGCCCGTTCAAGTTTCATTTATCAAGGGAAAATGGACAGAAATGGTTTCAGAAATGTGTCACCAGATGTTTTCAAATTCCTCTCAGCTAGGGATTCAATCAATGACTTTACAACCGATTTCCAATCAGAAAGAGAATACAATTATGTGCTTCACAGATATTCGTACAACAAACCGAAAGCTTCTTGTTATGAAGACATTGAAACAAATGAACGCATTTATTTTCTCAAACAGAAAAAATATTGGGGACCTCTTTCTGTAGATTCAATTTTGAAACCAGCGAGTAATGATTGGGTGATTTGGGGAACTCCAAGAAAACCCTATAAGCGCTACAAAGTCGAAAATAAAGTGAAGGAAAAAGAAGTGCATTTGTACAATTACTGGCCAACAGGCGCATTGAAAGAACGAATTATAGAAGATTATCCGTTTGAAATCAAGCGCAGTTATCAGTACAACAAAAAGAATCAGTGGATTTCATACATCGACTCAACGATTTCCGACAATATTTTCATCACTCGAACCGTTCATAATTTTGAATATGACGCCAGTGGAAAACCGATATATTTGAAACACAAAAAAGAAAATGCATCGGGCGAACCTTATTTTTATCTCGAAACTTTCCGTTACGAAAAGAGAAAAAGATGAATTAAAAAATGACTAAATCTAAAATTGGGTATTTTACGAAATATTCTTAATTTATATTTAAATTTGAAAAAAAAACAATATAACTCATTGATTTTAATTAAAATAATTCACAAATAATGGAAAAAATAATTTCATTCGTTTTCATTTTTTCAACAATCTTTGTTTTTTCACAAAAACTAGATTCGACAGAAATCAATGGCGTAAAATACTACATTTATCCTTACCCGCAAACGGCAAAAATGTCGAATGCACTGGAAAGTATGATGGTTTTTGATTTCAAATCTATTGTAAGGTTAAACAATCCAGAACTTTCTGAGAAAGAAATTAGAAAGCTTTTAAAGAACTACTCGGCTATTTACGGAATTCAAAATTTTTCAAAAAAAGAAAAAGCAAAATCTGCATTGATAATTGCCAATTCAGATCTTTTTTATCAGACGAATTATTTATTTGAAAAAGACATAGTTCCAGCTTTGGAAAAACTACCCGATGGAAAATACATTCAATTTTTTGATGGATATTTTGTTTTTAATCAAAAAGGTGAGCTAGTTCCCGATTCTTCAAAGATTGCGGGTTATTTTAATCTAAAAAACAATCTACTTGATGGTCAGGCACATTGGTTAAACACGATTGGCGACACAGTTAAATACGGCACATTCAAAGATGGTTTGAAGACCGGAATTTGGACGAATTCAACTTATTTTCATCTTCCTTATAGAACCAAGAAAGACATCCAATCATATTTGAATCAAAAAATGACTTATAACACGGATAAGACGACATTTGAAAATGGAATCGAAAACGGAAAATTTGAGAATTTTAAAGGAAAAACTTTACTTGAAAAAGGAAATTTTAAAGATGGTGAAAAATGTGGTGAATGGTTCATTTACAAAAGAGTACATTATTTTGATGAAGAGAAATATATTGATACAGTTATCTTAAAATCTCATTTTACCTATGCAGACAACAAAGTTCTTTCTCATCAACCATTTATTAGACACAACAATATTAATTTCAATAATTTACCTTACAAGTATTTCACTTTTTCAACGTTTTACGAATCTCCATCAGTGAATTTTTATGCGTTGAGAAAATTTAAAAGCAATAAAGATCAAAATATTGAACTGCCTGAAGAAGATAACAATGCTTACGAAGGGGAAGTTTATGAAGAAGAATTTGACTTAAATGGAGAAATTCAATTACCGAATGATTATTATGAAGAAGAATATTACGAGGAATACGGAAACGACCCTTCTTCAGATAACTACATACAAGTAAATGGAGATTTTTTGTCCAAAGCAAAAGCCATAGATAGCATCGGATATTACAACAAATACGATGGAATTTATGAAGAATTTTTTGACAACGGAAAATTGAAAGTTCGATTAGAATTCAAAAATGGTAATCTTGTTAAAGAAGATACCATTTTTTGGGACAACGGTTTACCTGCCAACGTCATTAATTACGATCCTATCAAAAAAGAATATGAATCTAAATCTCTAGATTATGAAGGTGTTGTGTATGAAATCAACATTTATGATTCAACAGGAACTTTCATCAAACAAATACTCGACCCATTCTACAAAGACAAACACATTGTAATCGACAATTTAAATACTTTTTTAGTAGAAGATTATTTGTACGCCCTAAATGAAGAAAATACCGAAGAATGGAATTATTTCAGATACAATGATGGCTTTGATACTTTGCAAAATTTGAATTTGAAAGGAAAGATTTTACTTTTTAAAGAGTGGTATCCTGATACAACCGTTTGGAATTATGAATTATTCAACGCAGATGAGAAAACGGTGCAATATGAATCTTGGTCGCTTAACGGTAGTAAAACGGAATCAACGATTTATGAATTCAACGATGAGTTTTCAAACGTTCGGGGTAAAAAAGAATTGTATTTCAACGATTTAAAATTAATCAGCACTTTCAATGGAAATTACGTGCCTAATTTCATGTCAATTGATTCACTTCCTCAATTGAATATCACAGATATCGATAATTCGTTTGAAATGACACATGATGACGTATTGTATTTTCAAAACCAACCCTACAATGGTCATGTTGAATTAAAATTTGCAACTGCTTCACCTTCTTTGCAAGTCAATAAAAATAAAATTGTTTTCAATTTCTGTGAATCAGAAAAGTTTGACAAAGCATTGACGCAAGACTACAAAAAATACAAAAAAACGGGCAAAGCAAAATACAAAGATATTCTTGCTGTTTCCAATCGTTTAGGTCTTGATTACCAAGAAGCTTTATTATCCATTTTACCAAACTTACGATACGGAATTTTAAATTTCAACAGAAGTTATAACGCTATTTCAAAGGTTGAAGGACAAATCCAAAATGGAAAAGCGACAGGTACTTGGAAAGCATATGATTATGCAGGCAATGTAATAAAAGAAATTAATTACCTAAATGGAGAATTAGAAGGCCTTTACAAAGAATATGAAGTGGCTTATCCAAAAGTTAAAAGTAAAGGTTTGGACTACGATTTCGCTTTCAATCAAAATCCATACGACACACTTCCAGCAAAGAAAAAATATTATTTATACAGTCAATCGAATTTCAAAAATGGGCTCAAGTCTGGCAAAGAAGTAACTTTTAATTGGCAAGGAAATAAAACTTCTGAAAAAACATACCTTGATGGATATCCTGAAGGTGCTGCCTTTGAACAAAATAGAATTGCAACCACGCGTTCAAATTATGAAAATGGTGCGTTAGATGGAATCGTAAGAACATATTTGCATCTTCCTAAAAGAGATACCATTTTACTCTATGAATTGAATTTTCAAGATGGCGCTTTACAAGGTGAATCCAAATCCTATCACACCAACGGAAAATTGTCCAAACGCGGATTCTTTCTGTATGGAATGCCGATCGATGATTATGAAGGATATGATTCATTGGGAATGAAATACCACTACATTAAATTCCAATATTCTTATCCGGTAGAAGAAAAAATTTGGGAGTCAAATCAATTAAGCGTCAGATATTTATATGATTGGAGAGATTCGATTTATTTTATGCCAGATGATATCGTTCAAACCAACACTGTTGAAAATTTACTTTACAAATTTGGACTTTTACAAAATGCATACAATCAACCGTACTATGGTAGACCAAGTTTGATTGAAAAAACGGGTATCGATTACCACATGACCAAATATTTCCCCAATGATACAATCTCTAGAGATGGTGAAATCTGTGCTGGAAAAAAAGTCGGATGCTGGCAATTTTACGGTTATGAAGGCGAAAAATTGTATGAAGTTGAGTACTTCGATAGCGTCATCAGGCTGAATGATTCAATTCAATTTAAATCCAAAGGAATTTTAAGTGATTTCGACAGCAAAGGAAATTTAATTTCAAAAAGTTTTGTCATTGAAAAATTTGAAAAATACGATTGTTCTCACACAGACCACTATGAAGTGCGACAGTTTCTAACCATTTGGGAAGCAGATTCGAGTTTACATCGCATAAATGGATATACCAAAAACTATTACGACAATGGAACAATCCAAAGTGAAGGAAAAATGAAAAATGGTTTACCTGATGGAATTTGGAAATATTACGATCCTTTCGGAAAATTAAATCATGTCGGTGAATATGTTTTGGGAAAACGAAACGGAAGATGGTTAAGTGGCGATCTTTCTAAAACCAAATATTTGGGTGATATCTGTATGAATCCGAATCTCCCTGATTTAGAAGAACAAATGAAATATCAGGAGAAATTGATTGATATCTATATTCGCTATTTCAAAATGGGAACACTTTTGAATTCAGAATCTTACGACGTAAATTTGAATGATTTTGATACTGAAAAATCTGAAACTGACAATTTGGATGAAGAAATAGAAGAAGGTGAATAATTTGGATTTATTTTATTTTCGTTATAAATTGTGTAAATTCAACAACTGAAATTTAAGAAGGTTGAAACAAAAAACTAAATATTCACTTATGAAAAATTTAAAAGCGATTGCCATTGTGCTACTTTCTGGGCTATTTTTAGTCTCTTTTACGCATCTTTCGATTCGAAAAACTTTAGAAGAAGGATTTACGGTGGGTCAAAGTGCACCAATGACAACTTTAGAAATGGCCAACATAGATAATTCGATGCAAACGCTTGAAAAACTGAAAAAGAGTAAGGGATTACTTGTGGTATTTTCATGCAACACTTGTCCTTTTGTTATCGGATCAGCTGATTTTGCAGGTTGGGAAAAACAATATAATGACTTAAATACATTGGCTCAAAAAGCAGAAATTGGAATGGTTTTAATCAATTCGAATGAAGGAAAACGCGCTGATGAAGACAGTTTTGAGGCAATGCAAAAACATGCCAAAGAAATGAGTTATTCAATGCCCTATTTGTTAGATAAAAATGCTGTTTTAGCAGATGCCTTTGGTGCAAATAGAACTCCACAAGTTTATTTACTTGACAAAGACTTAAAATTGATTTACAAAGGTTCGATTGATAATACTTGGGATCCAAAAAGAACTGAAGAAAATAATAATTTAAAAAATGCAATTGCCAACGTTTCCAATAATGAAGTCGTCAAAGTAAGTAATACTGTTGCGGTAGGTTGTAGCATCAAACGGGTTAAAAACTAAAAGCTTCTCTTCCACTCTCCAAATAATCAAACAGATGAAAAAAATAATTTATTCATTTCTATTTATCAGTCTATTATTCAATGGTTTTGGGCAAATTACTGACCTTGGTTTACCACAAACTGTGCGTGGCAAAATCAATAAAACCAAAATTTTCACAGAAATGCCTTTGGTTGATGCTGTTGCTCAAATTACCCAAGACGAACAAAATCGCATCGATGGAATTGATAAAATTTACAGATTTGGTGTAGAACATGCTGTAAACACAAATATTATTTCGGAAGCAACAAAACAAACATTACCAAACGGAGACGTTGTTTATCAATATGGTATTTATTGTCCAAATGCAATTTCTATCAATTTAATATTCAACCAATTTGAATTACCCGCTGGCGCTAAACTTTATTTGGTAGCTAACGATGGAAAATCATTTTCTGGGGCATATACAAGTATAAACAATAATGTAAATAAGATTTTAGGTACAGAATTAGTTTACGATCAAAAAGCAATCATTGAATTGGTCGAACCAAAAGAAGTTGTTGGAAAATCGATTTTGAATCTTGGAACTGTTGTTCATGGATATAAAAACCTTGATAATTTCATGGAAAAATCACTTGGTCAAGCTGGAAGTTGTAATGTTGATGTAAATTGTCCACTCGGAATTGGTTGGGGTAGCCAAAGAAACGCAGTTGCTTGTGTAGTTAGTGGAGGTGGAATTTGTTCAGGCTCACTGGTAAATAACACTTCAGGAACAACCATTCCCTACTACTTAACGGCTAACCATTGTGGAATTACAAATACTGCTGCTTGGGTCTTTAGATTTCGTTGGGAAAGAACCGCTGCAAACGCAATATGTGCCACTACAAATTCTATCGACAATAATGGACCAACTAATTTAACAATAAATGGTTGCACCTTAAAAGCTAATAATTCAAGTTCTGATTTTATTTTAGTAGAATTAAATACAGCTCCAAATCCTGCTTGGGGAATTTATTACAATGGTTGGGACCATTCTGACGCATTAACAGTAACTCAAGCGACAGGTATTCATCATCCAAATGGCGATATTAAAAAAATAAGCCGTGAAAATGATGCGCCAACTCAACAAATTACCTCATTTAACGGTAACGCAAATACAAATGTTTGGCGTATAGCAAATTGGGACAATGGAGTTACTGAGCCTGGTTCTTCTGGCTCTCCCCTTTTCGACCAAAACCACAGAACAATTGGTGTTTTGTCTGGAGGAGCTTCTGCTTGTTCTGGGACCGTCGATAATAACCAATATGACATTTATGGTCGTTTTGGAACAGGTTGGGATTTAGGCACAACACCCGCAACAAGATTAAAAGATTGGCTGGATCCAACCAATACTGGACTTTTATTTATTGATGGCAATGATCCTGCAGGAATGGAAATCAATATAGATGGCGCAATTCAAAATCCTGAAGGTGCAATCGGAAGAATATGCGGCAATACAATTTCACCTAAATTTAGTATTTATAATGCTGGAATCAACGCTTTGACATCATGTACAATTTCTTATGGACTTGATGGAAACAACAATATGACTTACAATTGGACAGGTGACTTAACAAAATATGGAGTGGATATAATCACACTTCCAACTTTGACCGTTTCAGCAGGAGATCATATTTTTACAGCAACAATTATTTCATCAAATGGAAGCGCTGACATAGGTGCATCAAACAATTCAATAACGTCTAATTTTACAGCTGTTTTGAATGGCGATATGATAGATTTAAATTTAAACCTTGATTATTGGGCATCAGAAATTTCTTGGGATTTATTAGATCTATCAAATAACATTCTGTACACTGGAGGAGGCTATTCTGATGCAAATGCTGGTGCTGTTACTCCAATTGTTGAACATTTTTGTGTCGCATCTGGTTGTTACTTTTTTAGAATTAAAGATTCAAATGGTGATGGTATGACAAGTACCTCAGACCCTTCAGGAAGTTATACAATAACAAATTCTGCTGGTGGTGTTGTGGCTGAAATGACAACTGCAAATGCAAATTTTGGTTCTATGAACACAACACAATTTTGCTCAAATTCAGTCATAGGAATTGAAGAATATTTATTGGATCAAAGTATAACAATTGCTCCAAATCCAGCAAATGAAAACTTAAATATTCAAAGTAAAAACAACAACCAGATTGAAACTGTTACAATCTATAATCTTGCTGGTCAACTATTGATTGAAAAATCAGTAAATGAAAATACAAGTCAAATTGATATTTCTCATCTGAACGGCGGAATGTACATAGTTAAAGTTCAAACACAGTTTGGTTTGGTAGTTAAACAAATAGTTGTTCAATAAATTCACCAAGGAATTGATGATTTTAAGCGATTATCAATTCCTTAATTGTTTTTTTTAACCTAAAAAATGTACCTTAGCCTTTTGCAAATAATATTTCATGAAGTCAATTGAATTTACGACTGGTCAACATGTTAAAATTGAATACGAAATAGCTTCAACGGGCGTTCGTGTGATTGCTTCAATCATTGATTTATTTGCTTTTTTTATCTATTTTCTGATTTTCACTTTCCTAATTGGAGCTTCAATGATTTCATGGGAACCTGAAACTGGAAGTTTTGTTTTTTTACTTCTAGTCAGAATTCCTTTTATTTTTTATAGCCCAATCATAGAATATCTTACACATGGACAAAGCCTTGGTAAATATGCAATGGGAATTCGAGTAGTAAGTCTTTCTGGAGAAAATGCTGGATTTAGAGAATATTTTACCCGTTGGATTTTCAGAGTAATCGACATGTGGTTCGGTTTTGGCTTTTTGGCAATCCTCTTCTCAAGTACGTCTGAACGAGGACAAAGATTGGGAGATGCTATGGCAAACACAGTTGTCATAAACAAGAAAAATAGCCAACAATATAACTTAAGAAATATTCTAGCAATCAAAGACCAAAAAAACCATGAACCTACTTACCTCAATGTACTTCGATTCACTGATGAAGATGTTATGTTGATAAAAAACACGATTCAAAGAGTTGAAAAATACCCCAACGAGGAAACCAAAAAATTTACCATAGAGTTGGCTCACAAAACAGCAGAAATCATCGGGTTACCAGAAACTCCGCAGAAAAAAATGGAATTTCTAAAAACCGTTTTGCTTGATTATGTTGTTCTCACACGTTAAAAAATATGTCCAGTTTAGTACTTGTCCCAACTCCAGTTGGAAATTTAGAAGACATAACCCTCAGAGCAATCCGCATGTTAAAAGAAGCCGATTGCATCTATGCTGAAGATACCAGAGTGACCAAAAAATTATTGAATCACTTTGAAATTCAAAAACCTGTCTATCCATTTCACGCCCACAATGAGCACCGTACACTTGATTTTGTAATTGATAAAATCAAAGAAAATACGATGACAGTTCTAGTTTCAGATGCCGGTACACCCGCTATTTCTGACCCAGGATTTTTACTCGTTCGCGCTTGTGTTGATGCAGGAATCAATGTGTCTTGCTTACCTGGCCCAACAGCTTTAATTCCTGCATTGGTGGGTAGTGGTTTTCCTTGCGACAGATTTTGCTTTGAAGGATTTCTACCACATAAAAAAGGTAGACAAACCAAACTGCAAGAATTGGCTTTAGAAGAAAGAACAATCGTACTTTACGAGTCTCCTCATAGATTGGTTAAATGCTTGGGGCAAATAGCGACTTTCTTCGAACCAACGAGAAAAGTTTGTGTTGTGCGAGAAATTTCCAAAATCTACGAAGAATTCAAACGTGGCGAAGCCCAAGAAGTTCAAAAATATTACGAAGCAAATCCTCCAAAAGGGGAAATTGTAATCATCATTGAAGGAAAAAATGGAAAAAATTGATACCAAAGGAATTGTTTTAAAAGCTTATGGAAAAGCAGAAATGGCTTTTGAGCAAAAAACGATTCAGATTCAAAAACCAAAAGCCAATGAAGTTCTAATTGATGTTGAAGCTTTTGGTTTGAATTATGCGGATGTAATGGCAAGAAATAATCTATACAAAGAAGCTCCTGCTCTACCGGCCGTTTTAGGGTATGAAGTAGTCGGAATAATCGAAGAAATAGGTGAAAATGTTTCTCCAGAATTATTGGGAAAAAGGGTTGTTGCCTTCACAAGATTTGGTGGCTATGCGAAAAAAGCGATCACACAAGATTATGCTATTTCTTTGATTGAAAGTATGCCAGCAGAAGAAGCATTGGCACTTTCAACGCAATTCGTAACGGCTTATTATATGGCTGTCTATCTGTCTCCAGTGCATGAAGGCGACAAAGTATTGATTCATGCTGCAGCTGGAGGTGTTGGCACTGCGTTGATTCAGTTATGCAAATGGAAAAAAGCTTTCGTTTATGCCAAAATAGGAGATGAAAGTAAAGAAGCTTTAGTAAAAGAATTGGGAGCCGACGTGGTTGTAAACTACAATAAATCAGATTATCAAAGCACTATTTTAAGTCACTTAAAAGAACAAAGATTAGATGTTACATTTAATCCAATTGCTGGTTCAACATTCAAAAAAGATTGGGGTTTAATTGGTTCTGGAGGAAAAGTGATTCTCTTTGGTGGTTCCGAAAGATCTGGCAAAAAATGGGGAATTTTATCCTCTCTCAACTTTGTACGAAAAATGGGAATTGTTATTCCAATCGGACTCATGATGCGTTCTAAAAATGTCTTAGGAGTGAACATGCTTAAAATCGCAGATAATAAACCTGAAGTTCTTTCTCATTGCTTGAAAGAAGTGGTAGAATTAACGAATAAAGGCATTTTAAAACCACAAGTGGGTGCAAAGTTCAATGTCAACGAAATTTCGGCAGCTCATGCCCTATTAGAATCAGGAAAATCAACGGGAAAAATCTCTGTATTTTGGGATTAATTTTTAAAATTTGAAGAAGGAACAAAAATATCTTTTGGAAGAATTTATCTTCGATTTGACAGAAATACAATCCTCTGACATATTGGTAAATGTTGATTTTTCTAAAAAAGAATTTTTTCAAATTAAAACAAAACTAAGTGAATCTTGCGAATTTCCTGTTGAAAAATCTCTGAGTCAAATCATCAAAATAGCGATTCAAAACAAACGAATTTCTGATACAGATTCACTATGCATCGCATACAATGGTTTAAACTGGAATTACAAAGGAAAACAAGTAGTTTCACCATTGATCTTAATCCCGCTTTCGTTTAAAATCAATAAAGTAAGTCAAACGATTGCTTTCAAGCCAGACTTTGAAAACTTTCTGTTCAATCCATTTATCATCAATGAAATACAACGAAGTTATGGCCTCGAATGGGAATCTAGCGACGATTTGGATATGGACGAAAACTTGATCTCATTGCATGAATTTTTAAACACCAATAAATTTGAAGTAACTATAGAAAATTTCAAAATTATTGGCAATTTTCACCATCATCGCTATCAAATTGTCAAGGACTTAGAAGCACTTCAAAATCAAGAACAAAATCACTTGGTGAAAGAAATATTAGGTGAAGAATTCAACAATGAAACTGATATCAAACCATTAACCAATTTCAATTTGGTTTCGATTGATAAAGATCAATTGTTGGTGTTTGAAAAAATCAAAACTGGGAATTTGGTGATTCAAGGTCCCCCGGGTACTGGAAAATCGCAAGTATTGACTAATCTATTGGCAAAACTGCTCTTCGAAGGAAAAATGAATTTGGTTGTTTCTGAGAAAAAAGCGGCGCTCGAAGTATTAGTCAAAAAACTAAATCAATACCAGTTAGATGATTTTACATTTATTTCCCAAGGCCAAATAAAATCACATGATTTTATTCAAAAATTAAAAAATACTTGGGATAAATTAGAACTTAAAGCCGAAAAGCCAGCAAAAAATTTAAAGCTCTCTGAACAACTTCTGTCGCAGTTCCAATTAACGCTCGACAAGATGCTTTCCAAAAATCTAATTGGAGGAGTAAGTTTAGAAGAATTCAAAAAGCTTTTAAAAGATATTGATTTAAAAGATATTACCTATTCATCTGCAGTCCCGAGTATCAAAACTTGGTTAGAACAAAAATCAGAGATTGAAAAACTTTATGCATCTTGGGGTGGATTTGACAAAATAAAATTTCTAAGTCAAAATGCACTGAAAGATAATTTTCAACTTGACCAAGATATCAAGAATTTGAAGGAAGAATTTGAAAAATTTTCTAAGAAGTTTGAAATTAATACTGTTGCAGAATTAGTTCAAATCATTAAGCAAATACCGAGATTTCAAATTCTAGAAAATGAACTTTATAAAAAATATGCCTCGTTATTCTCAACAAAAAAAGAAAAAAATAAGTTTAAAAAACTGAAAATCAAGTGTATTTCGAAAGAATCCGAACTTAACTTAATCAAGTCAGAAGAAAATAATTGGAAAATCAAACCCAATTTGACGCAAGTTGAATCATGGAAAATACAATTATCAAGTAACTGGTGGATCAAAAGAAAAGCTGAAAAACAAATCAACATTCACCTTCAAAATAAAGAAATAATACCAGAAATAGCGGTCGAGAATTGGCAAAAATATTTATCCATCTCTCAAGAACTGCAAATTTTGGAACAAGAATTTCTTAAGCTTGGGATTGAAAGACCTTCAATAGAAATTGAAAGTATAAGTTACATCGTAACACAACTAGAAAATGAAAAATTAAACGAAATTAACCAAGCTTTTTCTATCAATTCCATAATTAGAAAAGAGGCCATTTTGCTTTCAAAGGAATTGAGCAATTTACTCCAAAAATTAAAAAACTTAATTGATTACGATTTAGATAAATTGACGCTTAAAGATTTAATTGAATTAGAAAAATCAGCGGTAGAAATTATTCGGGAAAAAAATATAATAATACACTTTAATACAGAATTATACAACTTAATTAGAACATCAAAATCACCGCTTGAAATCGCGAGAATAGTGCTTAAAAGTCATTGGGTAAATTTCGAGTCTCAATGGCCTGAATTAGCAAAATTTGACGGTCAAACAATGTTTTCAAAAATTGAAAATATCATTAAATCGGAAAATGAGGAGATGTTCCTTTTCGGGAAGCAAATTTTTCATCAACAAACAGAAAAATTTCAACGATTAAATGCAATTCTCAGAACTCCAAGCGGTAAACTCAAGGGCGATGAAAAAATATTTAAAGCCAATCTAAAAATTGGAAAATCGATTTTGGTTAAAGAATTTGCTAAAACCAAACAACATAAAACGATTCGGGAATTATTAAATAGCGAAGCCAGAATTTGGATCGAAATTTTAACTCCGATTTGGTTGAGTACACCAACGCAAGTCGCTGTAACTTTTCCGATGGAAGCATCCCTTTTCGACTGGGTTATTTTTGATGAAGCAAGTCAAATTCCACTTTCAAATGCATTGGGCTCTTTACAAAGAGCTAAAAGAGCGATTGTTGCTGGCGATGAACATCAAATGTCGCCGAGCAGTTATTTTTCAGGATCAGTTTCAAGCGTAGATTTACTTCACCAAGCCAATTACTACTATGCAAAAACAACTTTAAAACACCATTACCGCAGTAATCATCCTGAATTGATTTCATTTTCAAATAGATACTTCTATCAAAATGAACTTATTGCATTTCCATCCTCGGCTGAAAACAAGCATCCTCTGAATCTACATTTCGTAGAAAATGGACGTTTTATTGAACGACAAAATATCGAAGAAGCAAAAGCAGTAGCAAAACTGATTGAAAAACTAATTGATCAAAATGATTCTTTAGGAATTGTAGCATTCTCTGAACAACAAATTGATTGTATTTGGAGGAAACTGTCGCCCTCGACAAAGCAAAAGTTTTCCCAAAAAGTCGAGCAAGGAAAAGGCTTTTTTAGAGCGTTAGAACAAATTCAAGGTGATGAATGTGATATCTTAATCATCAGTCTAGGTTATGCTAAAAATGAATTGGGCGAATTCCACAAAAGATTCGGTCCTTTAAATCAAAAAAACGGCTCCAAAAGATTAAATGTACTGCTAACGAGATCGAAAAAGGCAATTCACTTTTTTAGCTCAATTAAGTCTAATGAGCTCGAATTGAGCACAAATGAATCGGTAAATTTACTGAGATATCTATTGATTAAATTGGAAGAAGAAAACAGGAATGAAGAATTAGTTTTCCCTTTTGATTTAAATGTAAAAATTGAAAAAAACCAAAACTTGTCGATTTCAAAAATCACAGATAAAATTGATGATGCTAGAGAACTGATTACCTTGCATGATGTGCTTTCACAAAGAGGTTGGCAAATTTCGTATCAATTTTAAATGAAAAAGTTCCGATTATACAATAACCGGAACTTTCCAAAAATGATTTAATTATTTTACTTGATCAGCCTTCTCGCGCGCTTTCGCCATCACTCCGTCTGCTTTTGCATTGGCTTCAGCTTCCACTTTATTCGCTTTCTCATCAGCTTCCTTGATGATTCTCTTTCCAGCAACTTCAGCAGCTTTTTTCTTCAAAGGATTGCTACCTGCTTCATCCGTCAGTTTTTGAGCACCTTTAGCTCCTTCTTCTCTGATTTGCGCAGCAGCTCTTTTGCCTTCCGCTTTCAATTTGTCTGCTTGTCGTTGACCATCCTCCAAGATTTCCTGTTTCTTTTTATTCAAATCCTCTTTGACTTCATTTACATTATTTGTCACAATCGCTTTTACAGTATCTTTTCCTTTGTTGATTGCATCTTTCACAGCTTCCTTAACAGTTTCCTTCATGTTACCTGAAAGCTTCATGATTTGCTCTTTTAAATCAGTCGTTACTTTTGGATCCTTCATTTTCCCGATTACTTTCACATTCACAGGGATGAAGGCAGGCAATTCTTTCACTTGAATTTTTGGTGTAATTCCATTTACTTTTTGAATTCCACTTTCCACCAATTTAATCATGCTTGCAGGAATTTCTTCTTTTGGAACATTCATTTTCAACACATAATCGATGTCTTGCTCAATAGATGAACTTCCACTTACATTGGTCATGATGTTTCCAAATTTCACATTAAACGGTGTTAATGAAACTTTACCATCTGCAAACTTGAATTTTGTGCTCAAATTTTTCAATGTTTGCGTAGCTAATTTCTCCATTTTCAATTCAGAACTGATTTTTTTCAATGGTTCAAATCCAGAAATAGTTACTGAATTGGTGAATAAATCACCAGCACCAGTCAATGTAGCATAAATTGGTTCAAACGATGGTGTCAAAAACGAATTCATATTGAATGTCGAAGTGATTTTTCCTTGCGCATATTTAGCAATTGGTGCTAATTTTTCAATAGTCACAAAATTATTAGCCAATTGATTAATATCTAATTCTTTCAAATTATATCCAAAATCGATTTTAGGTTTTAAATGGTCCTTGGTATCATAACTACCTTTTAAACCAACTGTTCCACCCATCGTATTCATGGTCAAGTTATTCAAACTCGCAACTTCTTCCTTCATTCCGACAGAACCTTTCACGTTTTTGATATCCATTTTGTTGTAGCGCAATGTATTGATGTTGGTGTTCAAATTGAAATCTACATTCTCTGGAATAAGCAACACTTCTTCGCTTGCAGCTGTCGTGGTTGTTTCAGTAGATGACGTAGTACTTGAAGTTCCTGCCAATTGGTCTAAATCCAAATAATTACTGTTGAAATTAAAATTCCCTTTCAATAAATCGTTACTGAAGAAATATCCCAAATAATTGTCGATTGTTCCATTTACTTTGAAATCACTTCTACCCATTTTGGCGTCCAGACTTTCTAAGGCTAAATTTTGAGGAGAAAATCTAAAAACCATCGATTTGATGCTTACTGCATCTGGTAAATCAGCCGATTTGTATAGCATTTCGACCAATTTCAACGTTCCATTTGCATCAAAATCTTGGTATCTTTTGTTTTCCAATGCGCTGACTTTTCCTTTCAACTGAACATCTGCATCTAGTTTTCCAGTGTAAGATTCTCCTTTGGCTAAAGGAATCACTTGACCAAGTGTTGCTAAATTTACTTTGGCAAGGATTTTTGAATCAATAAATGGATCAACCATTGGACTCAACATTTTTAAGTTTGCGTCAATTTTATTTCCGGCAAATTCTGCATGAAATTTTGATACATCAACCGTCATTTTATCCAAGTTAGAACCTCCGGCAAATTTTGAACCTGCATTGATTGCAATTTTGGTGATTTTTTGCGGCAAACTTGGATATTTGATAGAAGCGTTGTCAACGCTTATTCCAACATCCCATCCTGGCAGATTTTTATCGTCCATGATTCCCTTCACTTGGGCTTTCAAAGCTAAATTTCCTTGCGTCTCGATGTTTTCATAACCTGACTGATAAAATGCAGGAATTAAGGACAAGAAATCTTTAAATGTTGCTTTGGAAGCGTTTAACTTCAAATCCATGTTGTCTTTTTTGTCCAACATTTCATAAAACCCATCCACAGATAATTTCAAAGCGTTCAGTTCAAGTGTGTTTTCTTTCAACGTAATTTTGGATGAATTTTCTTTGAATTCCATCAAAAGATTAGCAACCAAATTGGTTTTTACTTTACTCAAATAAGTCAATCCATCCATGTTAAATGTCATGGCGTCCATGGTTGTATTTGTATTGAAATCAATCACATCTGCTGTTAAATCACCCTCCCCAGTGTGGGTCATGTTTTTCAATTCAGCAAACATATCTCCAGCTTGATCGTCATATTTGATGTAAGCATTATTGATAGCGTATTCCTGTAAAGAAAGTTTGAAACTAGAAGGTTCTTTATCTTCAGGAGTTTGCAAAGAATCTGGTTTCATAATGTCGTAATTGGCTTTGTCATTGTTTAATACACGAACATCAAATTTAGGCTCTTCCAAAGTAATTCCTTTGATTTCAACTTGATCGCCGCCTACAACACTCCAGAAATCAACATGTGCGTCCAATTGTTTGATATCAACCAATTTTACACCCTTGAATTCATTTCTACCTGTTACTGTTACGCCTTCAAATTGAGCCGTCATGTGAGGAAAAGTACTAATAAAAGTTAAATCAAAATCTTTGATTGCCACGTCAGCAAGCAGCATTTTATTTACTTCTTTTAATGCCAATTCTTTCAATTCATCCTTGAAAAAGATTGGAATTAAAATCAAAGCGATGATTAGTAATAAAAATGTGATTCCTGTCCATTTCAAAATTCTACGGAACAAACTTTTCTTCTTTTTCTCTTTTTTAGCCATCTTTTATGAATTACAAGTTGAATTTTCTCGATATTTGTATTGATTGAAACAAAGGTTTCAAAGCACATTTTCAAAGTAAACGCTAAATTAATGGATTTCTTTCAAACATTCAGACTACAATTGTTAATAATCTTTATTTCTTCTACGGTTTTTGGTCAAATCGAGACTGGAAAAACAACTGGTTCTCCTGAGAAAAAAATTAAAAAGTCGAAAAATAAGGAAATGCTTGTCGTGCAAAAAATTCCTACTTCAGCATTTTACGTCGGAGGGAGTTTTGGATTAGGCAGTCGAATCTTAAATGAAAACGAAGGTTTATTCGGAAAACCACTGGGAGAAAGAGCAAATGAGAAATCCATTTTCACGGGCGGAGCTACAATCGGATTTAGAAATCAAATCAAACGAAATTGGTGGATTGATTTTGGTGCTTCCTTGGCAAAAAATGGTGAATCTTATGATTTTAAAAGCGCAGTGAATGATTCTAGTTATTCATACACAACTAATTACACTTATTTTGCAATCCCAATCAAATTACAATATATCACAGCAGGAAAAGTAAAATTTATCGCTGGACTTGGTGTTCAACCACAATTATTTATGAGTTACAATCAAAAGATCAATTGGACTAATTCTTTGAATGTTGGAAGCAATTCGAACATTAAAGACAACAAACAGATAAATTTCTTCACCATTGCTGCCATTGCCAATGTTGGTGTTTCATGGCAAATTAAACCAAAAGTTGCGTTCTATTTACTTCCTGAAATCAGAATGCAATTAAACAATTCATTTCAAAAACAATCACCGTATATTCACAAAGGATTGTTTTACGGTATCCAAGCAGGATTTTCTTTTGGAATCAACTAACTTCCCCTGTTTCCGAGTGGTCGTTATAGTCAGACAAAGATTGATCTGAATCGTAATAGAATATCATCACTTGCGCAACATCTCGTAAAAAATCAATTTTGCCAACGTCAAAACGGTTGATTTTTAATCCTGTTCTCAATTCTAAATCTGCTTTCATCACTTCGTGATGTTCTGGTTTGATCAAATCAATTCGCTCGTATATAATTGTCTTTCTAGTTTCATGTTTCAATAACCACAAATATTCTAATCCAAAAGTGATTCCTATCAACGTGAAATTCATCAAAGCCATTTCAGCAATACTGATTTTATTGGATGCCAATGAGTTGATGACGCTGATCCCGATAATCATAAATAAATACGTCATTTCCTTGATTTCAATCGCATCAGTTCGGTAGCGAAGAATTCCAAAAATGGCAAATAAGCCAAGTCCCATACCAGTATCAATGTCCAATTTTTTCAGTCCAAAACAGATCAAAAAAGTAATTGTCCCAATTAAATAATAGGTAAACAAATAATCTTTGCGCTTCGTCTTTGGATAATAAAGCAAACGAATCAAGATGGTCATTGAAACTAAATTCACTCCCAAACGAAAAATCAAGGAGTAGAAATCATTGTTAAACCATTCAAATTCTAACAATTGTGTAGGTTCAATAGAAGTCTTTAAATTGAAAAATAAATTAAGCAACATGGGCATTTATGGATTTAAGTTTTAATAATTTCTCTTTAAATCGATTGTATTTAATATTCTTTTCATTGTATAGTTCAATCGCACCAATACAATATTTGCTCAAGCGATACGGTCTGATGTAATTTGTTTTCATCAATTGATAAAACGGAGAATTTCTTGATAATTTACTTTGTTTCAATTCAGCAATGACCAAATTTTCAAATTTGTGATGCTCTTCATGCCAATGAAAATGCAGATTAAAATCAAGCGTTAGTCTTTCTTCATCAACATTATTTACCAATGTTATTCTGTTGAACGAATTCCACAATTTTGCTTTCAAAACTGCCTCTTTGGTCAAATATTGATTCAAAAAAGTCACTTGTTGTTCATCCAGATTATCTGAAAAACCAGTTGCTTTGATTCTTTTTTTATCAGTTCTTCCTTTTATTTTGTGTTTCAATTCTAGGAAAAACAAATCAGATTCAACATATTTTCTGATTCGAACTTTAAACCGATTCGTGCGTCCATTGTGGTGTGCTTTGAAGAAAGAAAAATCAACATCATCAAAATAAAGACTCTGGTAATGAGGTGTTCTTGTGTCTTTTACTTCTAGAATTCGGTAATCATTTGACAAAGAAGGTAAAAGTTCAACCAATTGATTTACACTGAAAGCAAATTTAGTATCGATGCGATTCATCAATTTAACCCTGTCCATTTCTTCAAGGGTTATTGGGTTAAATTTTTGTACTAACGTTGCTATTTTGTCCATCTATTGTTAAACCAAAGTTAAGAAATTGTTACTGACTTAATACCTTTGAAGTTATTTTAACCGAAATCCTTTGGCTTTTGTTACGTTTTTTCAAAAGAAATTCAAAAATAATTGAATGAAAGCTAAAGCTACAAGAAAATTGGAAAATGAGGTCAACTTGAGAATCAATAATCTGAATAAATAATTTAATTTTGTTCCATGAGAAAGAAAATCTTACTACTAGGTTCAGGCGAATTAGGAAAAGAATTTGCCATTGCAGCACAAAGATTGGGTCAATACGTCATTGCTGTTGATAGTTATGAAAATGCACCAGCCATGCAGGTTGCGCATACTTTTGAAGTAATTGATATGCTGGACGGAAATGCACTGGACGCCATTGTTGCCAAACATCAGCCAGATTTGATTGTACCTGAAATTGAAGCAATCCGAACAGAAAGATTTTTTGACTACGAAAAACAAGGTATTCAAGTAGTTCCAAGTGCAAAAGCAGCAAATTTTACGATGAATAGAAAAGCAATTCGTGACTTAGCTGCCATTGAAGTTGGTGTAAAAACTGCAAAATATAAATATGCTACGTCATTTGAAGAACTTTCAAAAGCAGTTGAATTTACTGGAATTCCCTGTGTTGTTAAACCTTTGATGTCAAGCTCTGGAAAAGGACAATCAGTGATCAAAAGTGCGGAAGACATTGAAAAAGCGTGGAAATATGCACTTGAAGGTTCTCGTGGTGATTTGCAAGAAGTTATTGTAGAAGGTTTCATCGATTTTGATTATGAAATTACTTTATTGACTGTAACACAAAAAAATGGCCATACGCTTTTTTGTCCGCCAATTGGTCACAGACAAGAGCGCGGTGATTATCAGGAAAGTTGGCAACCAATGTCAATTAATCCTTTGCATTTGGCTGAAGCTCAAAAAATGGCTGGCGATGTTACCAAAGCACTCGGTGGCGCTGGAATTTGGGGTGTAGAGTTTTTTATCACGAAAGATGGAGCTGTGTTTTCCGAACTTTCACCTCGTCCGCACGATACAGGAATGGTTACGCTTGCTGGAACGCAAAATTTCAATGAATTTGAACTGCATGCAAGAGCGATTTTAGGAATTCCAATTCCAGAAATACAATTGCTTAGAAATGGCGCAAGTGCAGTTGTTTTGGCGACAGAAACTTCTGTAAACGAACCTGTTTTTTCAGGAATTGAAACAGCAGCGTTAGAACCAAACAGTGATTTTAGAATTTTCGGCAAACCTTTTACACGACCATTTCGACGCATGGCTGTTACTTTAACCTATGGAGAACAGAAAGTCGAAGAATTGGTCGTAAATGCGCAAAGATTGGCTTCTAAAATCTGCGTAAAATAGCTTAATGAATAAATATTTTCTGTATTTTTTGTTGTTGCAAAACTTTGACAATTGAAAATTAAAGTATATTTACGTTCAACGAAAAATGAAAGAAACCTCCTTCATAGAACAAAATAAGGAAAAATGGAATCGCTTCGAAAAACTTTCTGAAAGTGAATCGAGCGATCCTACTGAGTTGAGTGATTTATACATGGATATCACTGACGATCTCAGTTATGCCCAAACTTTTTACCAAAGAAGAACAGTTAGAGTTTACCTAAATCAATTGGCTCAGCGTGTTTACACAGGAGTTCACTTGAAAAAAGCGGAAACATTCAAAAAGTTTCTAACCGTTTGGAGGGTTTCTCTTCCGTTGGAAATTTATAAGTCGAGACGAAATTTGCTTTTTGCCTTGGTCGTCTTTTTAATCTGGGCAGCTCTATCGGCAATAACTACGCATTTTTACCCAAATTTTACTGGACTCGTATTGTCGAAACAATATGTAGAAATGACCAATGAAAATATTTCAAATGGAGATCCGCTGGCAGTTTATAAAGGTGGAACGCAAATGCAAATGTTTATTGATATCACAACTAACAATATCAAAGTCGCATTTTTGACATTTATTTTTGGAATCTTCTTCACTGTTGGGACTCATATTTTGCTCTTCAAAAACGCAATGATGGTTGGTTCATTTCAATATTTCTTTGCTACCAAAGGCTTATTGATTACCTCATTTTTAGGAATTTGGATTCATGGAGCATTTGAAATCTCTTCCATCGTTTTAGCCGCAGGCGCTGGAATAACGATGGGAAATGGATGGCTTTTTCCTGGAAATTATACGCGACTTCAATCCTTGCAAATTTCTGCAAAAAGAGGTTTAAAAATCATGATGAGCTTGGTTCCATTTTTTGTATTTGCTGGTTATTTAGAAAGCTATGTGACGCGAAATTACATGGATTTGCCAGAATGGTCAAAATGGGTGCTTATTGGTCTTTCGTTTGGAATCATCTTATTTTATTACATCATTTATCCAATGATTGTTGCTCGAAAGCATCCAGAATTGTTGGAAGAAAAAGACTTAATCAACTATTTTCCACCAGTGAAATTTGACTTATCGAAAATCAGAAATTTCGGGGAAATTATTTCAGATACATTTCGATTTTACAACATTCATTTTACCAAAATTTCAAAAGTCAACTTTAGAATTTTGTTCCCGATAATTTTAGTTTTGGTTTATTTTCAAAATGAAAATCATGCAAATTTAATGGCGACTGAACATTGGTTTGATTGGTCGAAACAAATGGAAATCATGACAGGTTTTGGATTCACGAATTTACAAGACTGGATTGTGAATTTAGCTTGGTCCTTTGTCATCAGTGGAATGTTTTTAGGCGTTTTGTTTGCATTCAAAATAAAAGATGAAGATTTCAGTTGGCGAGCATTTTTCTCTTTTGCCAAACAAAAAATACTATTGATTTGGTTAGGTAATTTTCTATTATTCTTCTCGCTAGCGTTTATTCCATGGTATTGGTACATCATCTTAATTCTATTACTGCCTTTTGTGTTTTTAAATGGAATTATTCCTGGAATTGCTGATTTTTCTATCAAAAACGCCATTGGAAAGGGATGGACATTTAGCGCCCGCTCTTATGGAATTTCACTCTTAAATATTGTTATTTTCACACTAATTTTTGCATTGTTTATGCAGCCAATTGCATTGGTTTTAAGTATTCGTGAAAATTTTGATCCCACAAGTATCATCAATATTACTGAACCAATGATGCCCGATTTATTGGATTTGCTCGCCGATTTCACTAAAGATGTTGCTGAAGCGTTGGGAGGAGATCGCATGTTTTGGGCAAATATCGTTCGACAATTGATATACATTTTATTTTTACTCCTCGTTTTACCACTTTGGATCATTAGCATGACATTCATTGGTTATAATGAATATGAAAAAGAAACTGCAAGCGGTCTAAAAAAGGCGTTCTTAAAATTTGGTAAACGAAATCGTTACCAAGAAAATGACACAGATTTTGAGTAAATATTTTTCGTACATATTGATATTTTGCATCAGCAATACTTTGGCTCAGAAAAATGAGGTCAACAAACCATCGTACCAAAAATTCAAGCGAGAATATAATTACATTAAAGATAAAAAGTATCGAGGACCAGAAAATAACTACGACGAACCCACTTCGATGGAAAAATTCGAAGACGATGAATATGATGAGGACGAATATACTGGTCTAGAATACGATCCGAAAGACATTCAAAGATCTAGAGATGCAAAAAACTTGCATGGAAATGGTGGAGGTGGTTCAACGGGCGACAAAAAATATGACCCAAAAATTTCAGAGCCAGAAAAATTAGATATTGATCCACCACAAATTTCACCACCAAATATTCCAAATGTAAATGGACCAACTATTTCACCTTTCGTTTGGAAAGTTATTTTAATCATTTTGGGGATTTTGTTATTGGCGTGGATTACTTATTTAATAGTCAAAAATTACAGATACGTTCCAGCTCCAACTCAAGGAAATTTTTCACCAGCCGATTGGAACCCCGAGTTAATTCCAAAAACAGAATTAGAGTTACGTCTAGAAGCTGCTATGGCTGAAAATAATTACCGAGAATGTGTTCGTATTTGGTTTACGTTTATTTTAAAAGAATCTATTCGTCTTCGAAAAATAAAATGGAAAAAAGATTTGACCAACTTTGATTATTTAATTCAAATGTCTGGTAAAGATGGATATGCAGATTTCTATGAAAGCGTACGAATTTACGATTTAGTGTGGTATGGTGATTATGATATTGGAGAAAATGAATATTTATCCTTGGTTCCACACCTGCAGAAAAATTATGAAAATTTAAAAGATAAACATGAATAAGCAAAAAGCCACGATTGCAGGGGCGGTTTTGCTTCTGTTTATTGTATTGATAGTGTATCTTTTTTCTGGTACTGATTACAAAGAAGAAAGTAAACAAAAACCCAAGTTTGTTTCAGACGATTGGAGTACTGAATTCATTTTGGAATCCAAAGATCCAATGGGTATTTATTTGTTCAAAACAATGTTTGACAGTTATGGTGACTCAAATATTGTGATTGATGATTCACTTAACTATTTATCAAAAGATTCAAATAGTACATATATTTTCGTCGGTGATAGATTCAGTGTTTATCCTGAAGAATTTGATACAATTTTGAGTGAGGTCAAAAAAGGATCGAATTTGCTTTTGTCTTTCCACGATTTAATTGATACAATTAATCAGCACTTCTTTTACAATAGTTACAATGAATGGTATTTTGATGATGAAGTAAAAGTGCATACTTTAAACGACGAATATACACTGCGCGCCATTTTTCAGGCAGACACGGTTGCGCGGGTTTGGAAAATATTTAATGAATACAATATCAAGGACACCAATTTTATCACGATCAGTTCGTTTATGGAAACACCGAATTTTGTGAAATTAAAATTTGGCAAAGGACACATTTTTTTACACAGCAATCCTGAGATGTTTTACAACTATCAAATGTTAACGAAAGATGGTTTCAATTATGCTCAAAGTGTAATTCACCAATTTCCGCCGAAAAAACGAGTTGTTTGGCTAGAATTGGGAAGATTGAGCGATGATATCGGTGATTTCAGCACGGAAGATGTGGATGGAGATCAAGGCAGAAAAGACAACAGCTTATTGCAATTTCTATTTAAAAAATTGGAGTTGTTGATTGCGCTTTTGTTGACGATACTTGGCGTGATTTTATATTTGATTTTCAGATCTAAGCGCTATTGGCCAATTGTTCCCTACATTCCTGAGAATAAAAATCGATCCTTGGATTTTGCCAATACGATGACCGCGATTTATTTACAGCAAGAATCTCCTTACAGTATTTTGATTGTGATGCGCAGAAATTTCAGAGCCAACATCAATCGACAATTTTTTATCGATCTTTCGAAGCAAGATAAGACCAAAGAAATTAAAGCGCTTTCAGAAAAAAGTGGCGTCAAATTTACCGATGTAGAGAATTTGGTCAACATGCTTGAAAATCAGAAAATGCATGCAGTTACCTATGAATACGTGCAAGAAGTAGCGAAAATGCAACGCGCATTCTACATTAAAACAGGAATCATCAAAGATAAAATCAAACAAAAGACTGAGAAGAAGAAAATTGTCTTTAAACGTCAAATGATTCTTTCGACAACTTTTATTTTCCTTGGAATTAATGCCATTTTAAGAGGTTTCTATTTGTTGGCTTCTTCAAATGGAACAGGAATATTATTTTGGCCAATAGGATTTCTAGTGTTGACAATGGGAATAATCCTTTTCAGTAGGAATTTGTTGGTTGTTGAACGTGGAAAAATGATATTTTACCCTTATTTTTTCAGTAAAAAAGAGTTTGAAATCAATGATTTGATCGGCGTTCAAGTATCAAACGGAAATACCATGTTTGAATTTACAGGAAATCGTAAGTTGACTATAAATCATTTGGAAATCAGCAGATATAGTAAAAAAGATTTTGAGCAATTTATTGCACCATTTTTAAAAATGAATTAGTTTAATACCGCAAAATAAAATCGCATGATAAACGAAGAAAATCAAGAAATCAACCCAGAACATGAGGCTTTTATGCCAAAGGAAAATATTGAATCAAATAATTCATCTGAAATTGATGATTCAACGGTTGAGAATTCCGAGGAAACAAAATCTGGCTATGGTTTTGAAAGATCAAATGAAGATCTGATTTGGGTAGCACAAAAAGTCAATCAAGTCCGCCAAGAAATGTCCAAATTTGTGATTGGACAAGGAGAAATGGTTGAGTTATTAATGACTGGAATTTTTTCTAACGGACATGTTTTGTTGGAAGGAGTGCCAGGAGTTGCGAAAACTTTGTCTTCTAAAGTTTTGTCGAAAGCATTGGATATCCAGTTTTCGAGAATTCAGTTTACGCCAGATTTGATGCCTTCGGACGTTTTGGGAACATCCGTTTTCAATATGAAAGATTCAAGTTTCAATTTCCGTCGTGGACCGATTTTTAGCAACATTGTTTTGATCGATGAAATCAACCGTGCTCCTGCAAAAACGCAAGCGGCTTTGTTTGAAGTAATGGAGGAAAGACAAATTACGTATGATGGAAATCGCTACGAGATGGAATTTCCATTTTTGGTGATTGCAACCATGAATCCAATTGAGCAAGAGGGAACTTACAACCTTCCAGAGGCACAATTAGACCGTTTTTTGTTTAAGATTAAAATCAATTATCCAGATTTAGAGCAAGAAACTGAAATTTTGAAACGTTACAAGAACAACATCAAAACGCCTAATTTGGATGAAGTTGATGCGGTATTCTCAGTTCAAGATATTTCTAGAATTCAAGGATTGATTGAAAAAATTATTATCGAAGATAATTTATTGCAATACATCGCAAATCTGACGTTCAAAACGAGAAATCACGGTAAGATATACTTAGGTGGATCTCCAAGAGCTTCTCTTTCCATGTTGAAAGCTTCGAAAGCTGTCGCTGCCATTCGCGGAAGAGATTTCGTTACTCCTGAAGACATTCAATTTGTGGCACCACACGTTTTAAACCACAGATTAATACTTACGCCGGAGGCAGAAATGGAAGGTGTTCAACCAGAAGAAGTAATCGCTGAAATTATTCAAATGATAGAAGTTCCAAGATAATTATGAGTTTCCTTCGGCATATATTTTTGACACGGTTTTTCTTTGTGTTGCTAGCAATCGTAATTGCTTCGTATTGCTGCGCGACAATATATCCGTGGATGTTTTTTGTGTCGAACGTCGCTTTGTTGGCTTTGTTTTGTGCTGTTTTGATTGATGTTATTATCACTTTTGTGAATGAAAAACCAATTGAGGTAACACGAAAAGTGGACAATTTATTGAATTTGGGTGATTCAAATACCGTTACAATTTCAGTGACAAATAAAAGCAATCAACCAATTAATTTTGCTTTGATTGAAGGTTTTCCAATTCAATTACAAGTCAGACAAAAGGAATATACTGCCTTCTTAATGCCCAGCAACACCAAAACCTTTACCTATGAATTTACACCCAAACAACGTGGTGAATTTTCATTCGGTGATGTCTTGATTTATTTATCGTCCAGTTTATTTTTGATCAAAAGGAAAATTGAATATCCTTTGTCACAAAGCGTACAAGTTTTTCCTTCGATTTTACAGATGAAACAGTATGAATTAAAGGTTTTTCATCAACAAACACAAGCACGAGGAATCAAAAAAGTGAGAAGAATTGGAAATAACCATGAATTTGAGCAAATCAAAAACTATGTGCAAGGCGATGATTTGAGAACTGTCAATTGGAAAGCGACAAGTAAACGCAATGAATTGATGGTCAATCAATATCAAGAAGAACGTTCGCAAAATATTTATGCTTTGATTGACAAAAGTAGAAATATGCAAATGGAATTTGAAAACATGACCATATTGGATTATGCCATTAATTCTGCGTTGGTTTTCTCCAATATTGCCCTTCGAAAAGGCGACCGCGCAGGTTTGATTACTTTTTCCAATAAAATGGGAACTCAGTTAGCTGCAGATCGTTCCAATGGACATTTGAGAAGAATTCTAAATCTGCTTTACAACCAAAAAACACAGTTCAAGGAATCGAGTTATGAATTGTTGTATGAATCAATTCGTCAAACGGTGAAGTCTCGCTCTCTTTTGATGCTTTACACCAATTTCGAAAGTGAATTCGCCATGAAAAGGGCGCTTCCAATATTGAAAAAAATCAATCAACGGCATGTTTTGGTGGTTGTGTTTTTCCAAAATAATGAATTAGAAGATGTAGCTTTTCAACGCATTGATACAGTGCAAGAGATTTATCAATCTGCGGTTGCAGAAAAACTGATTACCACGAAAATGGTTATCGCCAAAGAATTGCGCCAAAACGGAATTCAAACGATTTTAACTCGACCGGAAGATTTGTCGATAACTACCATCAATAAATACTTAGAATTAAAAGCTAGAGGCGTAATTTAGGCTGGCTATTTTACCGTAAATTCTTACATTGTGAACAAATAATTAGGTTTACATGAAGTTAATATTAGCTATAACGGTATTTTTTGTTTTTACATCCAATACTATTTTTGGTCAGTCGTTTACTGGTGGAAGTGATTCAATCCTTGATTTACAAACGATTAATGTTCCTGTAAATGTTTCGGGTCTTCCTTCCAATATCAACATTACATCTTTTGGTTTAGAGCAAGTGTGCATCAATCTGACGCATACGTATTTGGCTGATTTAGATATTACTTTGGTTTCGCCTGATGGAACCGTTGTAACTTTAATTGCCAATATTGGTGGAGGAGATGATAATTTTCAAAATACCTGCATGCGTTCTGATGTGACAGCATCATTTGCTTCTGGAATTGCGCCATTTACGGGAACCTTCAAACCGATGGGTCAAATGGGATTGGTTAATAACGGTCAAAATCCAAATGGAACATGGTATTTGAGAATTCATGATAATTATGGCGCTGACCAAGGATTTTTGCAAGATTTTACCCTTTCTTTCGGAACTACACCTGCAACTTATTTCCAATTTACTGAATCTGATTTGCCGATTGTGATCATCAATACCAACGGACAAACAATTGTCGATGAACCCAAAATTTTAGCGGATATGGGAATTATTTATAACGGTGAAGGTGTTAGAAATCATATTTTTGACCAAAAAAATGAATACAATGGAAAAATAGGCATTGAAATTAGGGGAAATTATTCAGCTTCATTGCCTCAAAAACCGTATGCGTTAGAGTTGCAAGATGTCAATGGAAACGCTATTGATTCCACAATTCTCGGAATGCCTGCAGAACATGATTGGCAACTCATTGCAAATTATAATGATAAATCATTCGCTAGAAACATTTTACCTTACCATTTATTTGATACAATGGGACACTATTCAACAAGATGCAGGTTGGTAGACGTTGTTATCAATGGCGAATACAGAGGTATTTATTTATTGACGGAAAAAATCAAACGCGATTCAAATCGAATTGACATTTCAAAGTTAGATATCAATGAAACGACAGGTCAAAATTTGACTGGTGGTTATATTTTGAAATTTGATTATTGGGACAATTCCAATTCGTGGTTATTGAATTATCACCCGATTGGATTTCCTACGGTTGATGTACACATGGTCTATTATTATCCTGATCCCGCAGTAATTGTGCCTGAACAAAAAGCGTATATCCAAGGATTTATCAATGATTTTGAAACCGCTTTGTATGGTCCTGATTTTGCAGATACAGCAATTGGTTACAGAAAATACATCAGTGTTCCGACTTTCATTGACTATTTTATTATCAATGAATTAGCAAGAAACGTAGATGGATTCAAAAAAAGTCGATTTTTCTATAAAGACAAAGACCATGCAGATGGAACAGTCAGAAAATTAAAAGCTGGTCCAGTTTGGGATTTTGATTGGGCTTTGAAAGACATGTGGTCAGGTTCTGAAGATGGTTCTGAATTTATGTATGGAAATGTGGACCAAGATATTGACGCTCCAGGTTGGTACATTCGATTGTTGGAAGATTCAACGTTTAGAGACGAATTGCGTTGCAGATATGATGATTTGCGCAGAACCATTTTACAAGAATCCTATTTAAATCAAAAAATTGATTCCGTTGCCGAGAAAGTCAATGAAAGTCAAGCTTGGCATTTTGAAACTTGGAGCAATCTAGGTCTCGCAACTGGAACAAGCGAAGTACAAGCGCCATCTCAATCTTATGCGGAAGAAGTGCAAAGATTGAAAGATTGGTTGCAACGCAGGTTGGATTGGTTGGACATCAACATGCCGGGAACATTGAATAGTTGTAGTTTTACTGGCATCGACGAAACTAATTTTCAAAACTTAGCAAATCAAGCTTTTCCAAATCCATTCAAAGATCAAGTGGCAGTGAAATTCAGCGCTGATTTCAATCAAACAATTCAATATAAACTGATGGATCAAACGGGAAGATTGATAGAAGAAAAATCTGTGCAAATCAGTTCCCAAAATGGAAATCAACTTCAAATCAAAGGGTTGGAAGGTTTGCAAACAGGTGTTTATTTATTGGAAATCGAAGTTAAAGGACAAAAAATGGTTTGCAAATTGTTGAAGTAACTTTAATCTATTAAAAAATCACTTCCTAGATTAAAAAAATGTTAGGGAAAAGATTTGTAATTTGAATAAAAACGCTATCTTTGCCCTCGCTAACCGATTTTTTCGGTTCCAAGTCCACGCCCAGGTGGCGGAATTGGTAGACGCGCTGGATTCAAAATCCAGTACTGCAAGGTGTGCGGGTTCGATTCCCGCCCTGGGTACAAAAACCAGAGTGAGAAACAAAGCGAGAGCGACGTTCCGAACTCTGGTTTTTTTCTTTGCTCTCATTTTCTTTCTCGCACTTTTATTAATTTTGATGCTATAGCTTTATTACGGATCATGTCAAAATTCTGTGGACTTCACAGAAAATCAAGCATAAATTTGGGTTAATCTAAATAAAAAGAATCCAACATTTCTGACTCCTCTAAATTGAGCTCTGAAAGCTTTTATTTTTGCATTAA
>CANFUT010000015.1 GCA_947450325.1 Flavobacteriia bacterium | reverse complement strand
TTTCTCAACTTTTAAAACATCAAAATACTCAACCAAATAATCAGGTAAAAGCAACTTTAACAAATCAATATTTTCCAAAAAAAATCATTTAGGAATCAAAGGTTATAAAAAAATCTTAAATTTAGCTCCACAGGTATTTGTTTTGATCCGTTTTTCACTCTCACTCTAGGTATTTTCTTTTCGATTTCATTTTTTGGTTTTAATTGGCTAAAAATTTAAATTTATTTTAAAAAAACAGAATGAAAATGACGTTTCACATTCAATTTCTCTTCATTCTCTGTCTCATTCTCCCTCTGACTTTCTCTCTCATTCTCTGTCTGACTTTATCTGTCTTCATAGTTTGTTTTATAAAAATATCAATGCCAATTTTTCCGTATTTTGAAAGTTTTGACTATCTTCAGGATAACCAATTATCAAAATACAACCAAACATGTTTGAATTTCAAAAACTAGAAGTCTATAAAAAGGCTAAATTATTTCATTTAAATTGCAATCAACTGCTGGATGAGATAAAACCGAATAGGACTGTAAAAGACCAGTTAACTCGTGCGTCATTCAGCGTAGCGTTAAATATTGCAGTGGGTTCAGGGCGTTTTACGAAACCAGATCGAAGAAACTTCTTTGTAATTTCAAGGGGTTCAGTTTTTGAATGTGTTTCTATCTTGGATATTCTTCATGATACTAAAGAACTTGAAACTCAAAAATTTCAAGGATTGCTTCTCAGTGCCGATGAATTGTCAAGAATTCTCTATGCGATGATTAATAATCTATCTAAAACACTTTGAAGTTTATCATTCGGATCTTTAGAAGGTCTGCAACCAATTTATCTTCCCCAAAACATTCCCGCCAATTTTTTGTTAAAGACACACAAAGACTGTATTCATCGAACAACAACAGTCTAGTAAATTACCATCATGTTCTATTTCCTCCAAAGTCTAAAAACAAAAAATGAAACGCTGTTTTATTACGGCTTACTCTGTCTAGTTTTTGCCATCTTTTTTTTGATTTTAACCAAGATTTCAAATACACAAGTTTACAATGTCAGCGCTTGGTATAAACCTTTCAAATTTGCGTTTTCGACTTTTCTTTTTGCTTGGACTATGGCGTGGTTTTGCGCTTATTTGCCTAATTTTAATATCCAATTATTCAACTGGTCAACGATTATTTTGTTGGGATTTGAGATTGTGTACATCGCCATTCAGGCTGGAAAAGGACAATTGTCGCATTTCAATTTGAGTACGCCAATGTATTCATTTTTGTATTCGATGATGGCGATTGCGGCTACTTTGGTTACGCTTTACACGGCGTATGTCGCAATGCTCTTTTTTACCAACGATTTTCCGACTTTACCAAATCACTATTTGTGGTCGATACGCTTGGGATTAATTATTTTCGTCATTTTTTCCTTCGAAGGTTTTGTGATGGGTTCCAAATTGACACATACCATTGGTGGAGCAGACGGCGGCAGCGGAATTCCTATCTTGAATTGGAGTACCAAATATGGAGATCCGCGCGTTGCGCATTTCATTGGAATGCACGCCTTGCAAGTTTTGCCACTTTTTTCATTTTATGTTTTGAAGAATACCAAAGCAACCATCGTTTTGGCCGTTTTATACGCTTTTTTAGCAATTTTCACCTTGGCGAATGCGTTGAAAGGAAAACCACTTTTTAAGTCTAATGTGTCAAATAAAGAGTTGAGCGAATAGAATAATTTTCTCTATCCTCACCCAAAACTACATGCTAGAACATACATTTGGCTGTATATAGGATTTTTTTACTTCGATTTCAACACCGCTCTAACCAAAACAAATCCCGCAATAATCACCGAGAAATAAAAGAAATCTCTTGAAAAATCTGTCGGTTTGCTGTAAATCATCAAAAGCGTTGAGCAAACCAACATAAATCCGATCAACAAGATTACGCCCAAACGGTTGATGTGTGCGCGGATTTGCTTGTTACTGATGGAATCATCGCCCAATTTGATGGTGTGTTTCAAACCATCGTTTTTAAAATTGGTCACGATTTCACGAATGTCGCGCGGCAAATGTTCTACCAAATACAAATAGTCTTCTACCGAATTCACCACTTTTCCTTTGATGGATTCCCAGCTGAATCTTTCCATGATTTTTTCCTTCGCAAAAGGACGAATCATTTCTGGCAAAGAGATTTTGGCTTCCAATTCCTCCGCCAAGTTTTGAATCGTTACCAAGGTTTTGAGCAGCATGTACAAATTCGCAGGAATCACAATGCCATATTTCATCAATACTTTGAAAGTGTCTGAAAATAAGCCTGAAATATCAATTTGGTTGTAGTCTAAATAACTGTAAGTTTTGATCAATTCGTCTATCTCAAACTCCATGTCTTCGTAATTCTGAAAACTTTTGGTTTCTGTCAGAAGCAACAAAGCTTTTGTTATTTTGATGGGGTTTTGGTCTGAAAAACCGAGCAAAAAGTTCACCAATCCGTTGATTTGCTTTGGTTTCAACGTGCCACACATACCGTGATCGATCAAAACGACTTGGTTGTTGCCACGAATGAAAATATTCCCCGGATGCGGATCTGCGTGGAAAAAACCGTGACGTAAAATCATGGTCAAGACAATATTCACGCCGTTTTCAGCGATGGTTTGTGTCGAAAATCCTTTTTCACGCAATAAGGCAATGTCGCTTGGATTGTAACCTTCAATGTATTCCATCACCAACAATCGAGGCGTGCAATACCTGCTGTAAACACGTGGAATGTGGCACCTTTCGTCTTCCTTGAAAATGTGCGTAAAGCGAAGCATGTTCGACATTTCATGCGTGAAATCCAATTCTTTGAGTAAAATGTCACCGAAAGTGTCGATGAAACTCACCAAATTGAAACTGCTTAATTCTGGATACGCTTTGTGGATGCGTTGCGCGAAAATTTGCATCAATTTCAAATCCAATTCGATTTTGCGCTTGATTCCAGGTCGCTGTACCTTCAAAATTACTTTTTCTCCGTTCACCAAAGTGGCGCGAAAAACCTGGGCGATAGAAGCAGAAGCAATGTGTTTGCGGTCGATGTAAGAAAAAACGTTGTCGACATCATTTCCCAACTCAGTTTCGATGATTGAAATCGCTTCTTCATCGTCGAAAGGTCGGGCGGACGATTGCAATTTCTTCAATTCGATGCGTAAATTCTCCGAAACCAAATCTGGTCTATCGGCCAAAATCTGTCCAAATTTGATGAACGTTGGACCCAAATCTTCGACAATCAATCTAAATCTTTCCGCACGCGAAACACGTTTTTTTCCTTTCGGATCAAAGATTTTTCGAAAAGGACCTGAATAAAACCAATTGCGCAAGGTGTGACTGATGATGATATTCAAAATCGTCAGCAAGCGAAAGAAGTTTTTGATATTGCGATTGAATCTAAAAATCCACATTTTGTTTAGAATTGATGGTTCAAAATTAGTTAATTATCAAGTAGTAAAACAAAAAAAATCGGAACACTTAGAGCGCTCCGATTTTTCATTAAAGTTATCTTATTTATTTCAAAGTGAAACTATCTGTTCCAATCAATTGACCATCGCAATAGATTTTTACTTTGTAAGTTCCTTTTGTAAAGTCTTGACTTTCCTGGCTGTAGAAAATCGCCATATCAATACTTTGGTTATTGTAATCCACTTCTTTTTTGTCAGAATAAGCAATCGATCCATTGTCTGTTTGAACCGTGTTGCTTGATTTTGATTGCAATGTTCTTCCGTCAGGACTGATGATTTGCATGTAAACGTATTTTCTACCTGCGTTTGCAATCGTATTTTCTCCAATCGTAAAGCTTGATTTTACCATCGTCGTATTTTTCGCTTTGTTGGTTTCTTCAGTCGTTGAATTTAATTTCATTCTCAAACCAGTTGATTTAAAACCGTATGCTTGCAATTTAGAACCTTTTTTCACTTTCTCAGAAGCAACTTCTGCTTGCGTTTTGTATTCGTCTCTTTGGGTAGAAGTTTCGTTCAATTCGCTTGTTCTTGTTTCCAAATCAGCGTTTAACTGCGTAGTCAAGGTAAACAATGAGTCGATTTGTTTCACATAACCTTTCATGATGTTACGCAACGTTTCGTTTTCTTTGCGCATGTTGTACAATTGGCGCGCGCTGAATTTTTTGTTGCTATTCAATTGATCAAGCAAACCTTGAATTTTCGTTTTTTGCAAATTGATACTATCCGCTTGAGAAGCATCTTTGGCTTTCAATTGGTCGTATGTTTTCAACATATTTTGAAAATCAGCTTTCAAATCGTTCGACATATTTCCAGCATAACCAGACATCATGTCGCTCAATCCAGCCATGTCTTCTTCCAACGTTTTGTTGGATTTTTCACAATCGTCTAGCGCTTTGTTGGTGTTAGACATTTTGTATCCCATAATTCCGATTACTACAGCCAGTGCGGCAATCAACGTAATAAATAATCCGTTTTTACTCTTCGGGGTTTCTTGAATTTCAGACATTTTACAAATTTTTAAGTTACAAAGATAAAATTTTTGACGATTTTAGTATCTATCCGAATTTAATCTGTTTCAAAGTAACAAATTTCTGTTCAACTATAAAATGATTCTCTGTTGCAATCTCTTAGAATTAAGAATTTTTGGCATTGAATTACTTGAAGTTTTGAAACGAAATCGGTCGCAAAAATCTCCAAATTGCATCTTTTCCAACTGCCGTAAACCTTGAATCAGTTGTCGCTGGGAATGGACCGCCGTGGTGCATCGAGTCGCACACTTCAACGCCTGTTGGCACTCCGTTTAAAATGATTCTTCCTGCAATTTGTTGGAGGTCAAAAAGCAAATTTGAATGTTGCTCAATTTCTACTTCGGAGCTAAAAATGGATGCAGTCAATTGTCCCGAAAGTGATTGAATGCAAGATTGTATTTCCGCCAAGTCTTCACAGATAATCATCAAACTATGCGGACCGAAAACTTCTTCTTGCAACTTTTGATTTTGTTGGAATGTTTTTCCGTCGGTTTGGGAAATTTGTGGCGTGCCGAAATTTGGTTTTTCCGTTTTCACTTCAATCCATGTTTCCACATTTTCTTGGGATGAAATGGTTACTCTTCCGTGATTATATCTTTTCCAAATGTTTGGATGCAACATACATTGTGGTTCGACCGCAGCAAAATTCGTTTTCAATTCATTGAGAAAATTGTCCAGCTGATTATCTCTTAGGACAAAAAGTAAACCCGGTTTCGTGCAAAATTGTCCTGCGCTTTGGGTGATTGAATTTGTAATTTGAAGTGCGATTTTTTCGCCGTCTTGTTGCATCGCTTCGGGAAGAATCACGATCGGATTCAAACTGCCCATTTCAGCAAAAACTGGAATCGGTTCATCGCGTTGTTGTGCTAATTTCTGTAATGCCATTCCACCAGAGAAACTGCCCGTGAAACCAACTGCTTTGGTGTTTGGATGCAAGACCAATTGTGTTCCGACTTCAAAATCTACCGCATTCAAATGAGAAAATGTGCCATCAGGCATTCCCGTTTTTTCTGCAGCTTCGATGACTAATTGCGCCACCAAATTGCTCGTTCCAGCGTGCATCGGATGCGATTTCACAATCACAGGACAACCAGCAGCTAGGGCAGAAGCAGTGTCTCCGCCAACGGTAGAATAAGCAAAAGGAAAGTTACTCGCGCCAAACACAACGACCGGTCCGAGCGGAAAAGCCATTTTTTTAAACGCAGGTTTAGGATTGGGAAGTCGCGCTAAATCTGCTTCGTCTTGCTGCAATAAATCCCAATGATCGTTTTCAATCGTTCGAGCAAAAGTTTCCAATTGCCAAATCGTGCGGTTCAATTCAACGTTTCCACGATCAGCGTTGAGTCCACATTCTAACGAATATTGATGAATCAATGCTGCGCGGTTTGTTTCTAATAAAGATGCAATTTCTCTTAAAAAAACAGCGCGAGATTTCCCCGTTGTTTGGGCCAAAACAGGAAATGCTTTTTTCGCCAGTTGCATTGTTGCATCGATTTCTTCCTGAGTAGCTTCAAAAAACGAATGTTCGATTTCCTGATTCAATATGGGATTAAATGATTTGAAAGTTTTTTGTCCTTTCGATGAGGTTGAAAATCCGATGAAATTGGCTGGAGAAATTTGCATGAGTTGTTAATTTGAAACGAAGTTAGTGGAAATTTAAAGTCAATAAATTGATTGAAACAAAAAAAGTCGTTCACAACTGAACGACTTTTGAATATTTAGAGCGATTTCCGTTTATGCTTCTATCAAGCTGAAAGTATAACTTTCCATGATTTGGTTGGCTAACAATTTCTTACAAGCTGTTTCCACTTTCGCTTCTGCATCGGCTTTAGAATCTGCTTCAACAAAAAGGCGCATGTGACGACCAACGCGTACTCCGCTGATTTCGGACAAACCGATATTTTTCATACTGTTTGTAACTGCTTTTCCCTGAGGGTCTAACAATGCGTCTAATGGCATTACATCAATTTCAGCTTTGAATTTCATTTTCCTTCTTTTTTAAAAATACATTTTCGATTACCGATAAAACGATGTACAAAAGTACAATAATCGGAATAGACCAAACCAATAAAAAGGGAATTAATAATAAACAAGTTATTAAGAATGTGTATCTGATTTCGTTTCCTTTCCATCCAAATTGTTTGAATTTCATAGCAAAAAGCGGAATTTCAGCGACTAAAAACAACGACATCACAACAATAATGGGAATCAAAACCGCAGGTTGAAATACTGCCAGGATTAAGTTTAATTGCGTCGTATTGGAATTTGGTACTTGCGCTAAAATCAATGGAAAAGCAGTGAAAAAGATTGTGTTTGCTGGCGTTGGTAATCCAATAAATGAAACAGATTGTCTAGTATCAATATTGAATTTTGCTAACCTGAACATCGACATAAAAGGAATAAACAAAGCGATTAGCGGAAGGAAATTTTGCATTTTCAATTGACCGAGTTGGGTCAACCATTCGAAAATAACTTGCGAATCAAAATGGGCATTTTCGTGAAAAATAGCACCGTCTTGCACAAAAATTAGCAAAACCATCATGAAAATTCCCGGAGCCAAACCGAAGGTAATCATGTCAGCCAAAGAGTCCAATTGTTTTCCCAATTCGCTTTGTTGCTTCAAAATTCTCGCTAAGAATCCATCGAAAAAGTCGAAAATTGCGCCCAGAAATATGGGAAAAGGTGCCAAATCTATCCTTCCTGAAAGCGATAGTAAAATAGCCAAAATACCACAAAGCATGTTGCTTGCAGTGAATAAATTGGGGATGTTAAACAGCTTGAACATTAATCAAAATAATTTGTTTGAATTCTTTAAATCAATTCCGTAAATTTACGCTTGATTTGAAAAGACTTTGCAAATAACACAATTTTTTTAAGAAAAATGGGTTTTACTTAGTCTCAAAAGTATTTGAAATGAACATAAAACTGGGTATAATAACAACTTCTGTACTGCTGATGAATTCGTTTTTGCACGCGCAAAGCGATAAAGTGGCACCAAAATATTCCAATGAATTTTTGCAAATCGGTGTGGGTGCCGAGGCTTTGGGTATGTCTAATGCAGTAGTTGCAAAAACTGACAATGTTAATGCAGGATATTGGAATCCAGCTGGTTTGACCAGTATTCACAAAGGTTGGGAAGTTGGTGCCATGCACTCAGAATATTTTGCAGGAATTGCCAAATACGATTATGTTGGTGTTGCAAGAACCTTGGACGACAAAAGTGCAGTTGGTTTTTCATTCATTCGATTTGCAGTCGATGACATTCCAAATACCACTCAATTAATCGATAATACTGGTGGAATTGATTACGATAGAATCAGTTTGTTCACCGCTGCGGATTATGCTTTTTTGTTTTCATACGCTCGAAAATTGAAAGTGGAAGGTTTGAGCGTCGGAGGAAATTTCAAATTAATCAACCGAAAAGTAGGTGATTTTGCAAAAGCTTGGGGTTTTGGATTAGACGCTGGAGTACAATACAAAAAAGGCGAACATTGGAAATTTGGTTTGATGGCAAGAGACATTACTTCAACCTTCAACGCTTGGATTTTCAATATTGACGCTGCAACCAAAGAAGTTTTCATCAACACTGGAAATACGATTCCTCAAAATGGTTTGGAAATTACTTTGCCAAGATTTATCGCTGGTTCACACGCCAAATATAACCTTGGCAAAAAAGGAGTTTCTGTAGGTGGCGAAGTTGATTTAGCCATCACAACCGATGGAAGAAGAAACACCATCATTCAAACAAACGCAATCAGTATCGATCCTTCTATTGGAGTTGAATTCGGTTATAAAACCTATGTCAGTCTGCGATTTGGAGTTGGAAATATGCAATACATTAAAGATTTCAATGACAAAAAATCTCTCACAATTCAGCCCAACATCGGGATTGGATTAAACGTTAAGAATTTTAGCTTGGATTATGCATTTACTGATTTAGGTGACCAATCCGTAGCACTCTATTCACACGTAATTTCATTGAGATTGAGAATCAACAGTACCAAAGATTTAATCAAAAAGGAAATATGATAAAATTTTTACTTTCTATTTTTACTTTTTTTGTTGCATTCAATTCGTTTTCTCAAACTTATGGGAATGAATGGATTGAATACAATCAAACGTATTATCGTTTTGAGGTTGCTCAGACAGGAATTTACAGAATTGATTACAATACTTTAGTCAATGCTGGAGTGCCAGTTACTTCGTTTTCAACCAAAAACATGCAACTTTTCGGTCAACAAAAAGAACAACCGATTTATGTAGTTGATGGAAACGACCAATCTTTTGATCAAGGAGATTACTTCCTTTTTTATGCTAAAAAGAATGATGGCTGGTTAGATTCAACGCTTTATGCTGATCCAAATACAATCGGGAATCCAAGTTACAGTTTATATAACGATACAATCAATTATTTCTTCACTTGGAACACTCAAACCAATAATTTGAGATTCACTTTTGAAAGTGATAACAATTTTGCAGCATATACACCAGCGCCATATTGGTTGGCAAAAGTGGAACAATCTTACAATACCTTTTACATCGAGTCGAAAGATGCCAATACGCCCGCTTCTAGTTCATTTTTCCTACCTGGAGAAGGTTGGTCTGGAGGGCATGTGAATGGAGTCGCTGGATATACGATGCCTATAAATATTCAAACGCTTTCACCGTATACCAACGCAGGAGCCCCAGCGGCAAAATTCAATGGAATTTCAGTTTCAAACTCAAATGCATTCAATTCAACCACCCCTGGCGGACCAAACCACGATTTTTCATGGACCGTGGGGCCAAATGATTACATGCTTCATACGGAGCAATTTATAGGTTATCAGCAGAAAAATATCAACGCTGTTTTCCCTGTGAGTTTATTAGGAAATGGTAATACAGTTGTGAAATGGAAAATCAACGCGAGTTTAGATTATCCGACTGATTATCAAGCGTTAAGTTATTGGTCTTTGATTTATGCAAAACTCACAACTTTGAATAATCAAAACAAAGGGCATTATTGGATCAAAAACAATACAGCTGCATTGAAACTAAGGTTGGATATTACAAATACAACATTGGTGAATCCAGTGATGATGGTTTTTGGTGGAATTCCAAAATTGGCTGCACTTTCCAATAATGGTTCCGGTGTTTGGCAAACCATCGTCAGCAATGCACCGATTGGAATCGACCAAGAAGTAGTCATTCAAGATGCAAGTACAATTGATTCAATTACCAAGTTAACATTGGTCACAGCTTCAGGAAAATTTACAGATTTCAGTCAATTTGAAAATGATACGAATGTTATTTTGATGGTTTATCACCCCAATTTGCAGAATGCGACCAATGATTACGTTGCTTACAGAAGCTCAGTTGCTGGTGGAAATTACAATGTTGTACTTGCAAATGTGAACGAATTGTACATGCAATATGGCGGTGGAATCGAAAAACACGTGCTTGGAGTTCGTCGTTTTGCGCTAGATTTTTATGACCATGCGACAGTGAAACCAAAATCTTTGTTCTTGGTTGGAAAAGGAATTCGTGAAGCCAATGAAAGTTTCAATGGTTTGGTTGCAGGAACAAGAAAAAACATCAATTCATATAATAATTCATTAATTCCGTCATTCGGTTATCCATCAAGTGATGCCTTGATCACGGCAAATTTGTCTATTGGAGAATGGGAACCACAAATTCCAACGGGAAGAATTGCTGTTCAAACGGAAACGCAGTTGGCTGAATATTTGCAAAAAGTAAAAGAATACGATGCCAACCAAGATCCGCAAAGTACTTATAATGCTGCAAATAAAGAGTGGCAAAAGCAAGTTTTACATTTTTCAGGAGGTACCACTTTAAGCGATCAAATGGAATTTCAAAGTTATTTGAATTCTATGAAAGACACCATTGAAGGCGCGAACTTTGGTGGAAATGTGACGACTTACATGAAAACAAGCAGTGATCCTTTAGATCCAACTGCTGTGGCGGATGTGAGTTCAAGAATTGAAAGTGGTGTTTCATTGATGAATTTCTTTGGTCACGCTTCTGTGGATGGATTTGAAATCAATGTGGATGATCCAACCAATTGGAACAACCAAGGAAAATATCCAATTGTGATTGGAAATGCTTGTTATACAGGAGATATTTTCCAAAACTACGAATCAACTTCTGAAAGTTTTGTATTGTTGCCAGAAGAAGGCGCCATCGCTTTTATTTCAAGTGTGAGACTTGGATTTGGATTTACATTGAATCGTTTTTCAAATCAATTGTATCGTCAGTTTTCAACACAGAATTATGGCGGTTATTTGGGTGAACAAATGAAAAACACCATCGCCAAAGTGCGCCAAAGTTTTGGGACAGATATTTATACGGAAACGACTTGTACGCAAATGACCTTGCACGGAGATCCCATGTTGAGAATCAATTGGCATGCAAAACCTGAAATTGACATCAACGACCAATCTTTGTATTTCACTCCAAATGACATTAATTTAACGAACGATAGCATCGGAGTTCATGTTATTTTGACCAACCTGGGACAGGCGATTTCCGATACTTTCGCATTGCAAGTGACGAGAACTTTTCCAAGCAATGTGGATTCGGTTTATAATTTCTTATTGCCAAACTTATTTTATAAAGATACTTTTTCATTCAAAGTTCCTTTGCAACCAAATATTGGAATTGGAATCAACAAATTTACCGTAGAAGTCGATATTCCTTCAATTCATGCAGAATTTGAAGATTATACCAATAACAGAATTGAAAACAAACCGCTGATTATTGACATCGATGGGATTGTACCTGTTGTGCCTTACGAATTTGCCGTCGTTCCTGATGACAGCGTGACGCTAAAAGGATCAACAATCAATCCAATTGCAGACTTCAATACCTATCGATTTGAAATTGACACGACTGACTTGTTCAATAGTCCATTCAAGAAATACGCCATGATTTCTGGTCTTGGTGGAGTGAAGGAAGTCAATCCATCGCAGTGGTTGAATGCAAGTTCGAACCAAAGTTCTCCGCTTGTTTGCGAAGACAGCACGGTTTATTTTTGGCGTGTTGCTGTCGATAGCAGCGTACTTTTTTGGAGAGAAAGTTCTTTCCAATACATCAACGGTAAACGTGGTTGGGGACAAGATCATTTTTTCCAATTCAAGAAGAATAGCTTTTTCGATGTCGTTTATGATAGAGTAACTAGAACGCGCCAATTTGATACTATTCCGCGTTTGCTTTCTGTAGATGTTTACGACCATGCGGTTGGTGCATCGCAACAAAATGGAACTTTCTTTGAAATTGACAACCAATTGCTAGATTACAACATGTGCACGCCTTATCCAGCAATACATGTGGCGGTTTTTGATCCTGTAACATTGGAAGCTTGGGCGACGCGCAATTGTCCAACAACTACTCCATCTTGTAATTGTGTGCAAGTAAACAACAACCATCAGTTTGGTAATGAAAACAACGGTTGTAGCGTTTCTTGTAGAAAAAGACCAGAAAAATATTTCATTTTCAGACAAAATAGTCCAACGCAAATGCAGTCATTGCGAAACATGATTTTGGATTCTGTTCCTGATGGATACTATATTTTGATTTACACAGCCGTAAACGCTCAATATCAATATTGGGACGATATTACACCTACAATGACCCAAACTTTTCAGGATTTAGGTGCCGTGAATATTGGTCAAGGTGCTGACAAAGCTTTTATTTTCTTCTACAAAAAAGGAGATTTAGGTTCTGTCCAAGAAGTAGTTGCGACTTTACCAGATGCTGCACATGAAAAAATCAATTTGACGGTTACCTTGGATGGTTTCAATGACAGAGGACAAGAAAACTCAACGATTATAGGACCTGCTGCGAAATGGGAAACGCTTTATTGGAAACAAGATCCAAAGGAAAATCCAACGCAAGATAAAACGGTGTTGACCATTGATGCCATGGATATTCAAGGTACGGTTTTGATGTCCATCGATACTACTTTTACCCACAAAGATTCAATCATTCAGTTGAATAATATCATTGATGCCATGCTATACCCATATTTGAAATTGAGCGCAGCATACAAGGATTCAGTAACTATGACACCAGCACAAGTTGATCGTTGGCATGTATTGTATCAACCGCTTCCGGAAGCTGCGATTGATGGTTCAACGCAATACACTTGGATTCCAGATGTTGACACTTTGTTGGAAGGTCAAGAAGTGAAATTTGCGGTCGATGTGCGAAATATCAGCGAATATCCGATGGATTCATTGTTGATCAGTTATTGGATTGAAGACGTCAATCGTGTCAAACATTTCATTCCTTATGCAAGACAAGATTCGTTGAGAACATCGGACGTCATTCGTGATACGATTACATTCTCGACTGTTGGTTACGGCGGAATCAATTCGCTTTGGATGGAAGTAAATCCTTACATCAACGGAACACTGGTGACAGATCAATTGGAACAATTCCATTTCAACAATTTATTGCAAGTGCCTTTCTATGTCGATGGCGATGATGTTAATCCGATTTTGGATGTCACCTTTGATGGCGTCCACATTTTGAATGGCGACATTGTGAGTCCTGAAAGTGAATTGCTGATTTCCTTGAAAGACGACAATCCTTATTTGGTGATGAATGACATTTCCGACACCACGCTTTTCGGAATTTATTTGACTGATCCAAACGGCATTCAAAAACGCATTCCTTTTGTGGATGGAAATGGAAACACGGTGATGCAATGGATTCCTGCAGAAGCGCAACACAAACGTTTCAAAATCATTTATCCAGCGCTATTTGAATTGGATGGAAAATACACTTTACTTGTGCAAGGTTCTGACCGCAGCGGTAATCTTTCTGGTGATTTAGAATACAGAATTACCTTCGAAGTAATCCATGAATCTTCGATCACTTACATGATGAATTATCCAAATCCATTCAGTACAAGTACCAAATTTGTGTTCACGCTCACAGGTTCAGAAGTTCCTGATGAAATGATTATACAAGTGATGACCGTGACCGGAAAAGTGGTGCGCGAAATCACCGAAGACGAATTCGGCCCGATGCACATTGGACGAAACATCAGTGAATTCTCTTGGAACGGAACCGATGAATTCGGCGATCCGCTGGCAAATGGCGTTTATCTTTATCGTGTGTTGACTCAAATCAACGGAGAAGACATCAAACACCGCGAGTCTGGCGCAGATTCCCATTTCAAGAAAGAGTTTGGGAAGATGTATATTATGAGGTAACTTCTGTAAATCAGTTAATTCCAATTCCATTCACATCTCAAATCCAAAATATATTTGGAAAATAGTAACTTATAAGTTACATTTATCTCGTGAATCAAAAAGTCAGCGAGAGCACAAGGGGATGGAAAGAAATCAAAGATGAAGTATACGGTGAAAAAGGTACTTCTCGTCGTGATGAGTTGGAGCGTGAATTCGAGTCATTTAAAATCGGATTGTTGCTAAAAAAAGCGCGCGAAGAAAAACACTTAACTCAAGAACAACTAGCTGAATTGGTCGATAAAAAAAGAACTTATATTTCAAGAGTCGAGAATGATGGAAGTAATATGACACTTAAAACATTATTCGATATTGTTGAAAAAGGATTGGGAGGGAAAGTTAACATCTCAATACAGCTTTAAAAACAAAACGCATAAATCCATTTTACCCAATCTGAAATTGAATAATTCCAATTTTTTCAAACCAATTCCCTTTAAAAATCTTAGCTTTGGGTAATCAAAATTATCAGCATGCAAGTTTTTAAAAATCTGGGATTAAAATCTTTCTTTTTCCTTACAATCGTCACATTTTCAAACACCTTTCACGCGCAAACCAAACCTAAAATGGTGGTTGGAATCGTAGTGGATCAAATGTGTTACGAGTATTTGTTTCGCTACCAATCCAAATTTTCTAAAAACGGTTTTGTCAAATTGATGAAAAACGGGACGCATTGCAGAAATGCGCAATACAATTATGTGCCGACTTACACTGGTCCTGGGCATGCGTCGATTTATACTGGAACTACACCGAGCAACCACGGAATTGTGGGGAACGATTGGTTTGTGCGTTCTTTGAATAAAGACACTTATTGCGTGGCCGATTCAACTGTTTCACCTGTTGGTTCGAATTATGCGGGCGGAAAAAGTTCTCCGCACAATCTGAAAGCCAACACGATTACCGATCAATTGAAATTGACTTATCCCAATTCGAAAGTGATTTCCATGTCGATCAAAGACCGAAGCGCTGTGTTGCCAGGCGGACATTTATCTGATGGTTCGTATTGGTATGATTATACCACAGGCGGATTTTTGACGAGTTCTTTTTTCAAAAAAGAATTGCCAAGTTGGATTGTAGATTTCAACGCCAAAAAAATGGTCGATGCATACATGCAACAAACGTGGAACACGCATTTCGACATATCGCAATATACCGAAAGTGGTCCAGACGATACGCCTTACGAGCAATTGATCGGTGGCAAAAAAACGCCGACTTTTCCCTATGATTTGAAACAAATGAAAGGCGAAAAACCGGGTTACGAGCTTTTCACAGCTACGCCATTCGCCAATACTTTTTTGACAGATTTCGCGATTCAATCTTTGACAAGTGAAAAATTGGGCGAAACATCGAATACCGACTTTTTGTGTATCAGCTATTCAACGCCAGACATTGTTGGTCACGCTTTTGGACCCTATTCCATCGAAATCGAAGATGTTTACATTCGCTTGGATTTAGAAATCGCACGTTTGGTGAAATCCTTGGAAGAGAAATTGGGAAAAAACAATTTTGTGTTGTTTCTAACGGCTGACCACGCGGTTGTGCCAGTTCCACAATATTTGACGGATAGAAATTTGCCAGGCGGATATTTATTTGCAACGCCTTTGTTGGATTCACTGAAAAAGAAAGTTGAAACCAAATTTGGCGTGAATTTCATCTCGGCGCACGACAACAACAACATTTATTTTGACCGAAAATTGATGCAAAACAAGCAGATAGATTTAACAATCGCGCAAGAATATGTGAAAAATGAAGTGCGCGCTTGGACAGGAGTGAAGCGCGTTTTTACAGCACAAGAATTGGAAAATTCAGCGGTTGACAATGAGTGGAAAGACATGGTGAAAAGAGGTTTTCGTTACGAAGAAAGTGGCGATGTTTTGTACTTGATGGAACCTGGTTACTTACCAACAGGTTCTGCTGATGAAAAGGCGCACAAAGGCACAAGTCACGGATCTGCTTTCAATTATGATACGCACGTTCCCTTGATTTGGTACGGAACCAATATCCCCAAACAAGAGGTTTTTCGCAAAGTCAATATCACAGACATTACAGCGACTTTGGTGCACATTTTGAATCTTCAAAAGCCAAACGCAACCACAGGCGAACCCATTTTGGAGATTTTTAAAGGGAAATAATCACGCAATTTCATTGCCAACTTCATACGAGAATCAGTATATTTGAACCAAATTTTTGCATCCTGAATTATGGAAAATCAAAGTGTCAGTACAACATTGAGTAACATCAAAACAGATAAAGAAACCTTGTTAAAGGCTTTTCGCTTGATGTGTACGGCTAAAACATTGGCTGAAAAATACGAAGCAAACAAAGAAATCACTGCCAAATATGTGCACGCAACTTCACGCGGACACGAAGCAATTCAATTGGCGGTTGGCTTGCAATTGTTGCCTCAAGATTGGGTGGCGCCTTATTACCGTGACGACAGTATTTTGTTGGGAATTGGCATGCAACCTTATGAATTGATGTTGCAAGTTTTCGCCAAAAAAGACGATCCTTTTTCAGGAGGAAGAACTTATTATTCGCATCCATCTTTGAAGAGAGATGACATGCCTAAAATTCCACATCAATCCTCAGCGACTGGGATGCAAGCGATTCCTACAACGGGTGTTGCGATGGGAATTCAATACAAAGAAAAACAAGGTTTGGCGGAAGATTTCGGCGGTTTGAATCCTGTTGTTGTTTGTTCGTTGGGCGATGCTTCTTGCACGGAAGGCGAAGTTTCTGAAGCTTTGCAAATGGCTGCTTTGAAACAATATCCGATTTTGTATTTGGTGCAAGACAATGGCTGGGACATTTCAGCCAGTGCGGCGGAAACGCGTGCGCAAGACATGAGCGAATACGCCAGAGGTTTCAACGGCATTGAAGTGAGAACGATTGACGGAAGCGATTTTGATTTGTCGTACCAAACGATTCAAGAAGTTTTTGAAATCATTCGAAAAGAAAGACGACCATTTATCGTGCATGCGAAAGTGCCTTTGTTGGGACACCACACATCAGGCGTGCGCAAGGAATGGTACAGAGACGATTTGGAAGAAGCGGAAAGCAGAGATCCATATCCAAAATTGAAAGCATTGTTGACTGAATCTGACATCGAAAATTCAGTCATTTCAACTATAGAAAGCGAAGTGAAAACCTTGGTGGATGCTGATTACGACAAAGCGTTGAATTCAGAAGATCCATCGCCAGATTCGGTGACTGATTTTATTTTTGCACCAACGCCGATTACGGAAGAAAAAGGCGAACGTGAACCACAAGGAAAAAAGAAAACCGTAATGGTCGACAGTGCGCTTTTCGCGGTGCGTGAATTGATGCACCAACATCCAGAAGCGTTGTTGTACGGACAAGACGTTGGAGGCCGTTTAGGAGGCGTTTTTCGCGAAGCTGCGACTTTGGCACAAACTTTTGGCGACAACCGCGTTTTCAATACACCGATTCAAGAAGCATTTATCATTGGTTCGACTGTTGGAATGTCGGCAGTTGGGTTGAAACCGATTGTGGAAGTTCAATTCGCGGATTACATTTGGCCAGGATTGAATCAATTGTTCACCGAAGTGAGTCGCTCGTATTATTTGTCGAATGGCAAATGGCCGGTGAGTTGCATCGTTCGTGTTCCGATTGGCGCGTATGGCTCTGGTGGACCGTATCACTCTTCGAGTGTAGAATCTGTGTTGACGAATATCCGCGGGGTGAAAATCGCTTATCCGTCGAATGGTGCGGATTTGAAAGGTTTGATGAAAGCTGCGTTTTACGATCCAAATCCAGTGGTGATGTTGGAGCACAAAGGTTTGTATTGGTCTAAAATTCCAGGAACAGAAGGCGCGATGTCGATTGAGCCGGATGAAGATTACGTGATTCCTTTTGGAAAGGCGCGCGTGGTGCAAGAAGCGGATCAAACTGCGATTGAAAACGGCGAATCTTGCGTGGTGATTACCTACGGAAGAGGCGTTTATTGGACTTTGGAAGCCTCAAAATCTTTCGAAGGAAAAGTGGAAATCTTAGATTTGCGCACCTTGAATCCATTGGACACAGACAAAATCAACGAAGTAGCGAAAACGCACGGAAAAGTCATGTTGGTGACCGAAGAATCAACCGAAGCATCTTTCACTTTGGGCTTGGCAGGACGCATTCAACGCGACAATTTCAAATTCTTGGACGCACCGATTTCGATTGTTGGCTCCGTAGACACACCAGCCATCCCATTGAATTCAACGCTAGAAGCTGCTTTGTTGACCAACAGCGAAAAAGTAAGAACTGCATTGGGAGATTTGCTTAATTTTTAATAATACCATTGACCAATGAATTTTAGTCCAATTAAAAAACAGGTATTATGCCGATATAGTTTGAAAATAGTCCAGTTCATTGGACTATATTGAAAACATAATCGGTATAAATTAGCTTCAAATCTAAAATCTTGCATGATGAAAAAATTAATCATTGTTGCTTTGGCGATCGTTGCATTTTCTTGCGACAAAACTTGTAAAACTGCATCAACAGATGCGCGTTGTAAAGAAACTGTGCCGACGAATGAAATGTGTCAAGCGTATTTTCAACGCTGGTTTTTCAATGCTGCGACGAATGAGTGCGAGTTGAAAGGTTACAGCGGATGCGGTCCAAAAGGGTTTGCGACGCAGGCTGAGTGCGAGACTTGTGGATGTAAGGATTAATAATTGAATAATTCAATCTAGTTTTATAAACCAACCTTTATTTACTTTACCTCGGTTTTAAACTTAAAATAAACCGTATCTGCATCTAGCGACTTTGCGAATTCGATGAATGCTTTGATTGTGGCAAGGTCATCAATCAAGCGATCTTGATAACGCGATTTTTTGAGTGAAAAGTAATTGCCGTTATCAAAGAAATCGGGCGTGATGTTTTTGAGATCGTATTTTAAATATTCCGATTCAAGTGCTTTTGCTTCAAGTGCGCAAACGGTGGAATTTACCAAATCCATGTTTCCAATTAAGCTTTCATTGCTTGCTTGAATGATGGCTAATTGCTTGGCTTTATCCGCTTCTGTGGTATGCCAAGAAAGATGTTCCGCCTCAGATTCTTTGTCCCAATAATTACTCATTTCGAAGAGTGGCTCCAAGTTTAACTCAAACAAAGTAGCGATTTGATCCAACTCGCCCAATTCGCTGTGCGACGCCAAATCTCTACTCAGAATCAAATCACCAAACATACTGCTCAAATCCCAATGTACAAAAACGTTCAAACCATCCGCCATTAATTCGAGATCGTTCAATTCATTGGAGTTAAATGCACAGATTTTTAAGGACATATGGGGAATTAAAAAATATTTAAAACAAACATTTAACGAAAATTATTTTTTGCCATTATTTATTTCTATTACTTCAAGATTATCTACAGCATAATCTGCTAAAATTTCATCAATTAAATCTTTAGAAAAATCAGAACTTCCCTATAAAATGGTTCTAAAAATTTCAATTCGATCGTCTGGCGTTAATTCGTTTAATTTTTCTGTATCGCGAAAAAAGCGCATAAAATCTTCCTTTGATATTTGCTTGTAATTTTCCATTTTGGATTGTTGAGGATAAATATTGTGTTTTTATTAAATTGAATTGTAGTCTTTTTGGAGGCTTTTTAAAAATTCAATTTTTCGAGAAGATATTTTTTAATATCTTCATGATCATATCGAATAATAATCAAATTTATTCCTTTTGAATTTAAAAAGTCATATTTAACAATGTCTCGAGTCTGAGTTTGTTTTAATCCTTCTATTCCGCCAAAAACAGATATTGGTTCATAATGTTGAATACCATTATACTCAATAACAATATTGTGTTTTGGAAGAAAGAAATCACACTTCAATTTGTTTTTGTGTTTCAATTCATCAAACATTTTTTGTTCCTCAAAATCGAGGTTTATTTCTTCTAAAATTAATCTTATTGCATTTTCGCCTCTACTACTAATGCACTTTGGACAGCCAGATCCTCTATAATGATTTCTTGGGTTTTGTAAAAAATCACCATGCTTAGAACATTTTATGTGAATTGGTGTAAAAATATCTACGTACGAATCCTTTGAATATTTATATCTGTTACCATGTAAAACTTTTGATCGATTTACAAATTCTTTAAAATCAATCTTTTGCTTTTCATGGACTTCTTCTATTGCACATTGATTGCAACCTGAACCGGCATAATGATGGTAAGGTAATTGTTCAAACCATCCATGTTTTCCACATTGAATTTTCATTTTATGAGAAACATCATTATATGTCTCTTTCTCATAAGAATAACGATTTCCATGCACTGTAATAAACATATCCAAAACTATTTCCCAACCTTTTTGATTTGACGTAGCCGCTTTTACATAGCCACATTTTGGACAACCGCTTTTCATTGATATGTGAGAATGAGGAGTTTGTTCAAAGAACCCATGTTCAGAACAATGCATTTTAATTTTTGAAGTATAATTAAGATAAGAAGACTCGACGTACTCATATTGATTTCCGTGAATCTTTTCTGCTCGTTTCAAAAATTCACTATACTCAAGTGAAATTTTTCCTCGTGCTTCTATTCTACCGCATTTTGAGCAGCCATGTCCATTGAAATGGGAATTAGCTTTGATACTAAAAGCTCCATGAATTTGACAAATTATCTTAACTTTACTTTGACTATTTACATAATCTACTTCCGAGTAATCATATTTTTCTCCATGAACTTTTTTAACAGTTTCAATAAATTCTTTTGTTGAATATCTCTGACTTGTTGCGCGTGAATTTTTTGCACATTCGGGACAACCGAATCCCTTCATGTGATTTTGCGGTAATTGTTCAAATTTACCATGGTCTGAACAAATAATTATGACCTTGTCATTTTTTCTTTTTATATCCGTTTTTGAATAGTCATATTTACTTCCATGAGTTTTTCTAGCTCTATAAATAAATGAACTTTGGGTAAGTTCAACGTAGCCGTTACAAATACGACAACCTTGTCCTGCAATATGTTTGTCAGGGGATTTTAAAAATTCACCGTGAATAGGACAAATAATGATAACTTTTTTGGAGCTGCCTTGATAAATAACACGTGAATAGTCGTATTTATTTCCATGAACTTTCTCAGAATCAGAAATAAAATCTTCAAGCGTTTTCTTTGGGGGCATAACGTGTTCAACTTTTAATTTTTTCAAACATTCGATATTTCTGACATCAATCTCCTCAAACCAAAAAAAGCTTTATGTATTTATTATCAATGACTTGTTTCAATCCGCCTTCAACACTTTCTCCATCCCAACAACTTCGCCAGTTGAATTCAAAATCTGAACGAAATACAAACCATTTTGCAATAGTTTCATTGAAATGGTTTCTTCGATGTTGGCGTTGTTTTTCTCGGAGATTTTTTTCATTTGTTGGTCGTAGAGCACCAAGCTGGCAGCGGGAGGGAGGTTGGAAATGGTGATTTCGTTTTGCGTTGGGTTGGGTATCACGGCAAATTTTTCGAGTTCATTTTCTGAGATGCTGACGAAAATGCCGTTGTAGCAATCTGTGTTTTGCGTTGGGTTGATGAGGGTAAAGTCAAAATCAGCAGATTCAAAGCAAAGCAGGTAAACGGGAAGTGTTTCGTCGATGATACCAGTTACGTAAGAATATCTGAAGGATTCGAAACCGCCAAAAGAGCCGAATTTTGCATTGACCATAGCGAGTTTTGAGAAAACCACAGTATCAGGTGAAGGAAATGAATTTTCGATGGGCGTTCCGTCGTTTTTGCAAGCGATGAGGTAAATATCATCCAATAGGATTCCGTTGTAATCGTGTGGAATGATGGTGTCCACTTGCACGTAAGCTGTTTCGATTTCACTTGTCATGAAATTGGTGTGTTCGCCTAAATTCCAAATTTCGCCGATGCTTGGATTGAGTTTGAACGCAAAATAGAAAGCGCCATTGTCGGAAACAAAAATGGAATCGTTGCTTTTGTAGGTGTAATAATTGGGCAAAGCCACTTCGCCAGAAAATATATAAGTATCAGGTCCGGTGTACAATTTCGATTCCTGAAAACGTTTGATCATTTGACAATTTTTGCCGTAAATCGTGGTATCGCCAACGTAAGTGTTTTTCTGGTAGCCACCTGAAAATCCATCGGAGTAGGTGTAATGCCAAGTTGAGGCGCTGTCAAGCCAGCGGTAGTTTTGTCCAAAAGCAGTGGTTGAAATGAGACAAATTACAAGGAGAAGTTTATTAAATTGAGTCATGGTTTAAGATTTTGAATTTCTATTTAGACGTTTTTATTTTGAAATGGTTGACTGTTCAGTATTTCAATGAGTTGATCCGCTTTTTGCGTGCCGATGAGCAATTTTCGACCATCTTTGAAAACGAGTTGCAAACCTTGTTTTCCTGCAATATTGAAAGCGCGATTGTTGCCAAAACCACGGATTCCGTAGCCGCCGTATTCGAGGATCGGTTTGTATTGTCGCACTTCGGCGGTTTCGATGTCGGTCCACAGGTATTTTCTGTATTTCAAATGCAAAGGAAAAAAGCGCAGGTAAATGGCTTCTTCGGTGATGTTGGTTTCTAATCTAAACACAAAAAACAACGCTGAAATCGATGAAATGGCAATTGTGCTAAAAATCAATCCGCTGTCGCTCATGGAATTGTCGCCAAAAGGGATTTTGTAGATGAGTTGTTGGACGCAACCATAGAGGAAGAGTCCAGTTGTGATGACAAAAAAGCTCCAAACCCACCACTGGTTGAATTTTTGCTTTTCGCTGAAGAGGATATTTTTTTCCATTGGTTTTGTTAAGTTAAGTCAAAAAAAATATTGAATTTCTTTTAAATCTTTAATTCTTCAATCCCGCCAATTTTTCGTAATTCAAAATGGTGATTTTTCCGCCGGAAACTTCGATGTATTTTTCTTCTTTGAAATCGCTCAATGTTCGAATCACGGTTTCAGTCGCCGTTCCTACCAAATTCGCTAAATCTTCTCTCGAAACATTCATGCTGAAAGTGGTTTCGTCTTCTTTTTTGTATTTATCCGAAAGATTTACCAGCGCTTCCGCGACTCTTTTTCGCACAGAATTGTAAGCCAATTTCACCAATTGTTTTTCCTTTTCAATCAAATTGTCTGAAAGGATTTCAATGAATTTTTTGGAAACTTCCGCGTTTTTATAAATCAGCGCAAAAAAGTCTTCTTTTGGAATCATGTAAATTTCAGAATCTTCCAAAGCGGTTGCCGAACTGTTGTATTTTTCGTCTTTCAACAGAGAAATGAATCCAAAAAAGTCGCCTTCATTGTGCAATTCGGTGATCAATTCTTTCCCCAATTCATTCGTTTGGTAAGATTTCACTTTTCCTTTGTGAATGAAATAAATTCCCTTCGGATAATTTCCTTCTCTGAAAATTTCGTCTTTCTTTTTGTACAATCGAATGTCGCGTTCTTCCGACAATTTTTTCAAAGAATCAATTCCTTTGGCTTCTTGAATGAAATCGTTGATTCCGTGCAAGTTTTTGGTAAATTCTTTCTTTAAAATGTCATTTTTCTTCAAGCGAATTTCGATGGCATTCAACAATTCAACGTCGTCAAAAGGTTTCGTCAAATAATCGTCTGCGCCCATTTCCATTCCTTTTCTGAAATCACTTCTTTCTGCTTTGGCAGTCAAAAAGATGAAAGGAATGCTCGCAGTATTTTCGTTTTTAGAAAGCATGTGCAGAACGCCGTGACCATCAAGTACGGGCATCATAATGTCACAAATAATCAAATCTGGCTGATGTTGTTGCGCCAATTCTACGCCTTCTTTTCCGTTGACAGCAGTGATTACATCATATTGCGCCAACATCAAAATTTCGGATGTATTTTCTCTCACATCTGGATTGTCTTCGATCAGCAGAATTTTCTTCATTGTTATTGTGGTATAATGATGGTAAATGTTGTTCCTTTATTTTCTTGGCTTTCAAAATCGATGGTTCCATTCATCAATTCTGCGTATTTGGCGATGATGCTCAAACCCAGTCCAGTGCCTTGAATGTGCGTAGCGTTGTGTCCGCGGAAAAAGCGTTCGAATAAGTGTTTTTGATCTTCTTTAGAAATTCCGATTCCATGATCTTGCACGGAAATTTTGAATTTTGAATCTTCAATTGCTGATTTAACGTCGATGATTCCACCTTCTGGAGAAAATTTAATTGCATTGGAAATCAGATTGAAAAGAATGTTTTTCAATAGTTTTTTATCCAAATTCCCGATGGATTCTCCTGTGTGGTTGTATTGAATCACTTGATTGTTCACCGCTAAAAACTCCATTTCCGAAATAATGTCAGAAATATAGGTTTGAATATTTAGCATTTCAGGTAAATTCTCAATTTTTCCTTCTTCCAATTTACTGACAGAAAGGAAATCATTCAAAATATCTGTCAAATTGTGAATCGAACTTTTGATTTTCCCTACATGTTTCGCTTGACTCGATTTGTCGTTGTTTTCACCATATTTGGTAACCAATGAAAGGGAAGTCAACATCGTCGTAAGTGGCGTTCTAAATTCATGTGAAGCCATGGAAACAAAGCGCGTTTTCAATTCGTTCAATTCTCTTTCTTTTTCAAGTGAATTGTGTAATTCAAGCTTCGTGATTTCCAATTGTTCAACAGCTTCTTCAAGGATCAAGGTACGATTTCGCACTTGTTTTTCTAGCTCATCAGAATAATTTTTCAATTTTTCCTCGGCTTGTTTTCTCAATGTGATATCAACAATAAAAGCGATGACAAAATTTTTCCCTTCCGAAGTATAAGGACTCAAACTGATTTCAAGCGGAAATTCTTTTCCATCTTTTTTCAAGCCGAAAAGTTCACGTCCGCTTCCCATGGTTCTAGCTTTGGGATGGTCGTTGTAATCATTTCGCTGATGAACGTGTTTTTCCGCCAATCTGCGTGGAATTAATATCTCGATTTTTTGACCGATTAGTTCACCTTTTTCATAGCCGAAAAGTTTTTCAGCACTCGGATTCACCCTGGTGATTTCACTCTCGCCATTCACTACCAAAATTCCTTCCGCAGCGAACAGAAAAAGCGCATCCGTGCCTTCTTTACTTTCCATATTTTTTATCGAAGATATATTCATTGCGAATTTAAGGATTTTGACAAACCGCGAAGATATTTTTTTGATTTTTAATTAAAAATGACATTTGTCATGTTTGCCATTGAGTACACTCATTTCTTTTCCATTAGATAAGCGGCAATTTTGTCTAAAAATTAAGAATCATGGAAATCGAAATAGCAAGTTCAAGAACAATCAAGGAAATTCAAGATGAATTCAACCACAAGTTTCCGTATTTAACGCTTCAGTTTTTTGGTTTAAGTTCGGTTGCAACTGATTTGTTTTCAAAGGAAAATAGAATTGAGAACCACAATCAAACTTTGGGAGAATTGTATGTACTAGGTCATTCAGGAATGGTGAATGTAAATGGTCACGTGAAAGTAGATACACTTGAAAATCAGTTTTTAGATGAATTTCAAATTCCAATTCAATTGTATAGAAAATCAGGAAATCTTTGGTTACAAACGATTGAAACCAATCATTGGACACTTTCGGAGCAAAATCGTCACGGCGAAGAAATGGACAGAAGTCTGGAAGAACCGCAAGAAGATTTTGATCAATTTAGAGAACAACGCTAGTTTTTCGAGTGACTGAAGCAATTTGAACATTTGATAAATCCGCTCAACATGGAGTTTAAAGAATATAAAATAGATGAATCACAAAAGGTAGCTTGTTACCACTGTGGTGAAAGTTGTCAATCTGAAATCGTTCATTTTGATGAAAAAGAATTTTGTTGCGATGGCTGTAAAACAGTGTACGATTTGCTGAAAGAAAACAGCATGTGTACGTATTACAACTTAAACGAAAATCCTGGAATTACGCTAGGAAAAGTCATCAATTCAGGGAAATACGATTATTTAGACAACGAAAACATCAGCAGTAAATTGGTCCGTTTTTCGGATGAAAATCAAGTTCACATCACTTTTTTCATTCCTAAAATCCATTGCAGTTCTTGCATTTGGTTGTTGGAAAATCTACACCGATTGAATCCTGGAATTGTCAGTTCAAATGTCAACTTTTTGAGAAAAGAAGCAACGATGATTTTTGATCCAAAATTGGTGAAATTGTCGGAAGTGGCCACTTTGATGGCGCACATTGGTTACGAGCCATTGATTAATTTGAATGATTTAGAAGAAAAAACCGAAAAGAAAACCAACAAAAACCAAGTATTGAAAATTGGTTTGGCGGGATTTTGTTTTGGAAATATCATGATGCTTAGTTTTCCTGAGTATTTTGCTTTTGGGAATTTCCATGAGCAGAAAAATTTAAGTCACTTTTTTGGCTATTTGAATTTGTTTTTATCGTTGCCTGTATTCTTCTACAGTGCGTCGGAATTTTTCGTTTCCGCATGGAGAAGTATTCGCTACAGATATTTGAACATCGATGCGCCGATTGCCTTGGCGATTTTGGTCACTTTTTCACGAAGCATTTATGAAATTTTGAGTCAAACAGGCGCAGGTTACATGGATTCAATGTCTGGAATTGTGTTTTTCATGTTGCTTGGACGTTATTTCCAAACGAGAACTTACGAAACACTTTCGTTTGAACGTGATTACAAATCGTATTTTCCAGTAGGAGTGACGGTGAAAAAAGAAAATGGGAAAGAAGTCAATATTCCAGTTTCAGAATTGAAAAAAGGCGATCGCATTTTGATAAGAAACAACGAATTGATTCCATCGGATTCTATTTTAATGAGCATTCAATCGCACATTGATTACAGTTTTATTACAGGAGAATCAGCACCAGTGAAAAAAGTAGCAGGCGAATTGATTTATGCCGGCGGAAAACAATTAGATGGCGCAGTTGAATTGGAAGTTATTAATCCAACTTCACAAAGTTATTTGACGCAGTTGTGGAACCAAGACCAAGCGGAAGCAACGATTTCAGCACACCAAACATTTGTCGATAAAATCAATAAATATTTCACGATTGTTGTCCTTTCCACTTCGGTGATTTCAGGCGCTTTTTGGTTGATGAACGACAGTTCTAAAGCCTTGAATGCGTTGACAGCTGTTTTAATTGTCGCTTGTCCTTGTGGATTATTATTGACCACCACTTTTGCCAATGGAAACATTTTGAGGGTGTTGGGGAGAAATAAGTTTTACTTAAAAAACGCTGGAGTTATCGATCAATTGGCGAAAACGGATACAGTCATTTTTGACAAAACAGGAACAATTACGCACGGTTCGACTGTTGAATTTGTGGGTCCAAAATTATCAGAAGTTGAGTTGGACATGATTACTTCCTTGGCGGCACAATCATCGCATCCTTTGAGTAGAAAAATCTACGATCAATTTTCGACCAACAAAAAGTTTCACGTCAGTGAATTTGAAGAATTGCTTGGAAAAGGAATCCGAGGAATCGTAGCTGGAAAATATGTGATTTTAGGTTCAGAGTTTTTGGTAACAGGAAATGAGCGCGCGAAAGACAATTTATCTACCAAAGTATTTTTGATGATTGATGGAGAAGTAATTGGTTTCTTCAATTTCAAAAACGCATACAGACCAGGATTGAATCAATTGGTGAAATCATTGAGAAGAGATTTTGATTTGAAATTGATTTCAGGAGACAACGATGCAGAAAAGGAGAATTTGGAAACCATTTTTGGAGAAAAATCAACCTTGCTTTTCAATCAGAAACCAGACGAAAAAATGCAGTTTGTGCAAAATTTGCGCGACAGCAATCACCAAGTGATGATGATTGGCGATGGATTGAATGATGCAGGTGCTTTGCGACAAAGTAACATTGGAATTGCGGTTTCAGACGACACCAATAATTTCTCTCCAGCGTGCGATGCGATTTTGGATGGAAGTTCATTTGACAAAATTCCAGCGTTCATTCAATTGGCGAAATCTGGTAAAAAAGTGATTATAGCCACTTTCGTGATTTCTTTGATCTATAACATTGTCGGTTTGGCTTTCGCTGTTCAAGGAATTCTTTCACCAGTTGTCGCAGCGATATTGATGCCAGCAAGTTCAATTTCGATTGTGTTGTTGACGACGGTTTCGACTAGCGTTATTGCGAGATTCAAAAGACTTTAAATAAAATTAGTTCTTGTTCCTTTTGCTTGATCAAAACGAACCCAAAAATCAAGGCTGAGTCATCAAGTTAAAGCGCAGATTTTCGTACGAAATATAATTCTTGCGTCAAGCGCTTTATTTTAATAGCTTCTGAAAACGTGATTTTGTCGGTGATCTACTCCGTTGACACTGCGTAGCTTCCTCCAAAAGTCTACATTTTCAGTTCACTTTTAAAACCCTTTCTTCCAAGGCCGGAAGTCTAGAACAAGAAATTTAGGTCCGCAATTTATAAATCATCTTTAACAAATTGATTCATCGCTGTTGCTAAGAATTTACTGTTCAAGATTTGGACTTGGAGGATTGGTTTATGCCATAAAAAGATTGAAAAAATAAATCAATGACAAAAAAATGACAATTTAATCTTTGTGAACAAATGTTAAAAGTTTGTTTATCAGGTGGTTTCAAAACGGTAAAATCAAAAACTGACAAAAGTCAGTTTCGTTCCTGATAGCACTCATGCTACATCCAACCAATCAGAGATAGCTTTGTCATGTAAAACAAGAAAAATGAGTGCATTATTCGTCTTAATCGGAATTAGTTTAATCGTCGCATCGGGCTTTTTAGTTGCTTTTTTATGGGCAATGAGAAAAGGTCAATACGAAGATGACTACACACCTTCGGTCCGTATTCTTTTTGAAAACGAGGTCGTTACTAAAAATGAAATAAATAATAAATAATCTGTACTTATGGAAGTAGAAAAATTTTCCTATGACAACAAAATTGTAAAGCAATTTACATACGCCACCATTATTTGGGGATTGATCGGGATGACAGTCGGACTTTGGGTGGCGCTTCAGCTAGTTTTTCCAGTGCTGAATTTGACCAATTTCACAACTTTTGGTCGATTGAGACCATTACACACCAATGCGGTGATTTTCGCATTTGTAGGAAATGGAATTTTTATGGGTGTTTATTATTCATTACAACGTTTATGTAAGGCCCGTATGTTTAGCGATACCTTAAGTAAAATTCACTTTTGGGGATGGCAATTAATCATCGTTGCAGCCGCTTTAACTTTGCCTTTCGGTATCACAACTGGAAAGGAATATGCAGAGTTAGAATGGCCAATTGACATCGCAATCACTTTGATTTGGGTTGTTTTCGGTTGGAACATGTTCGGAACAATTATCAAAAGAAGAGAGAGACACTTGTATGTTGCGATTTGGTTTTACATTGCAACTTTCGTAACTGTTGCTGTTTTACACCTTGTTAACTCTTTTGAACTTCCAGTAAGTTTCTTGAAAAGTTATTCTTGGTACGCAGGAGTTCAAGATGCATTGGTTCAATGGTGGTATGGTCACAATGCGGTTGCATTTTTCTTGACAACACCTTATTTAGGTTTGATGTATTATTTCATTCCAAAAGCGGCAAATCGTCCAGTTTATTCTTACAGACTTTCTATCGTTCACTTTTGGGCATTGATTTTCTTGTACATCTGGGCTGGACCTCACCACTTGTTATACACAGCTTTACCAGATTGGGCTCAATCTTTAGGAGTAGTTTTCTCTGTGATGTTAATCGCTCCATCTTGGGGAGGTATGATCAACGGATTGTTGACTTTAAGAGGTGCTTGGGATAAAGTACGTGAAGATGTTGTATTGAAATTCTTGGTTGTTGCGATTACTGCTTATGGTATGGCGACTTTCGAAGGACCAATGTTATCATTGAAAAATGTAAATGCGATTGCACACTTTACGGATTGGATCGTAGCACACGTTCACGTTGGAGCACTTGGTTGGAATGGTTTCTTGACATTCGGTATCATCTATTGGTTGATCCCAAGAATGTTTAAAACAGAATTATATTCTAAGAAATTGGCTAACTGGCACTTTTGGTTGGGAACTTTAGGAATTCTTTTCTATGCGATTCCGATGTACTGGGCTGGTTTCATGCAAAGTTTGATGTGGAAAGAATTCACAGAAGAAGGAATGTTGAAATATCCAAACTTCTTGGAAACAGTGATTCAAATCAAACCAATGTATGCTGCGCGTTCTTTGGGTGGACTTTTATACTTAAGTGGTTTCATCTTGATGGCTTACAATATTGTGAAAACAGTAAAAATGGGTGCTTTTGTTGCTAATGAAGAAGCTGAAGCGGCGCCACTTCCAAAAAAATACGCAAAACATACTGGCGAACACTGGCACAGATGGATTGAGCGTAAACCAATTCAAATGTTGGTTTTGAGTTTAGTTGTAATTCTCATCGGAGGTGCAATTGAGATGGTTCCTACTTTCTTAGTGCAATCTAATGTTCCAACGATTTCAAGTGTGAAACCTTATACACCATTGGAACTTCAAGGACGAGATTTGTATATCAAAGAAGGCTGTTATACTTGCCACTCTCAAATGATTCGACCATTTAGATCTGAAACAGCTCGTTATGGTGAATATTCTAAAGCAGGTGAATTTGTTTACGATCACCCATTCCAATGGGGTTCAAAAAGAACAGGTCCAGATTTACATAGAGTGGGTGGTAAATATCCAGATTCTTGGCACTACAACCACATGTTAGACCCTTCAAGTATGTCACCAGGTTCAATTATGCCTTCTTACTCTTGGATGTTAGACGACGATATCGACACAAGTTCAACGCCAGCAAAAATCAGAGCGATGATGACTTTGGGTGTTCCTTATCCAAAAGGATACGACAAAATTGCGAACAAAGATTTGATGGAGCAAGCAAATAAAATTGCAGCAAGTTTGAAAAAAGATGGTATTGAAACTTATCCAAACAAAGACATCATTGCATTGATTGCTTATTTGCAAAGAATTGGAACGGATATTAAAGGTAAAAAATAACGAACATGAAATTTATCAATTATTTGGAATCAATTGCAGGAGTAGCAATCTTCCCCATGATATCGCTCTTTATTTTTTTCACATTCTTCACACTGTTGATTTTGTATGTCATCAAAGCAGACAAAAGTCATATCACGGAATTGGAGAATATGCCACTTGATAAAGAAGGAAATTAATAACTACAATCATTAATACTATGGAAACCAATTCTGTAAATAATAAAAAGTCAGTTGGAATGAAGATAAAAAACGCTTTGTTCTTGGGATTGCTGACTACCTTAAGTAGCACAGTGTTTGCTCAAGGAGCAGCAGGGAAAGCTGAAGAACCTTCAATTTTTTCAAATCCAATGTTTGTTGCAATGATCAGCGTGGTGATTTTATTACTGATTGTGATTATGATTTTTGCTGACGTTGCAAAAAATGCAATTCGCAATAAATCTGAGCAAGATAAAAAAACAAAAGGTGAGAATGCAGCTACAATCGTTAAAGCAATTTTAGCTATCGTGATGATTGGCGGATTTTCTTCTGCGATGTTTGCACAAGATCCTGCACCAGCAGCAGTGGCGGCTACGTCAGTTGAAGCACTTTCCGCTGCACCAGCATCCGCAGGATATTGGGGAATGGATGCAATGACTTTCTTTTCTATGCTTACTATTATTTCCTTTGAGCTTTTCGTAGCTTGGAGATTATATGTAGTTGCATTGCAACAATTGGGTGTAGCTGAAAGAAAAAAATTGGCTGCAGCTTCTAAGAAAAAAGAAAAATTCATTCGTCCTTCATTGATCGACAAAATGAATGCTTCTGTTGCCATTGAAAAAGAAGGTGAAATCATGATGGATCACGATTATGATGGAATTAAAGAATTAGACAACAATTTGCCACCATGGTGGATTTATGGATTCTACTTTACCATCATTTTTGGAATCGTTTATTTGTTCCATTTCCACGTGATTCATACAGGAAAACTACAGTTGGCTGAATACAATGAGCAAATCGCACAAGGAAAACGCGATGTAGAAGCTTACCGTAAAAAAGCAGCCAACTTGGTAGATGAAAATAATGCAACTTTATTAACTGACGGTGCTTCTTTGGCAGCAGGAAAAGCAACTTTCTCAACAAACTGTGCAGCTTGTCACGGGGCGAATGGTGAAGGTGGTGTTGGACCAAATTTGACAGATGATTTCTGGATTCACCAAGGTGATATCAAAGATATTTTCAAAACCATTAAATATGGTTATGCTGAAAAAGGAATGAAATCATGGGAGCAAGATTTGGGTGCACGTCAAATTCATGAAGTATCAAGTTACATCAAATCATTGCGCGGTTCAAATCCTGCAAATGCGAAAGAAAAACAAGGTGAATTATACGTTGAAAAAGGAGCAAAAACAGAAACAGCAGATACAACCAAAACTGTCAAGTAAAATTGACAGTTTTTAGTCTAAAATTATCACACACATACACAATAGAATTAACACAGATTTAGACAAAAAAAATTCATTTCAAAATGGAAAATATTCACAACGAGGACGACGATCAATCTTTTCGAGATAGTGTTGGGACAATAAATGAATCGGGTAAAAGAAACTGGGTTTATGCGCAGCAACCAAAAGGAAAACTGTACAATAAAAGAACCATTGTCAGTGTCTTTTACCTGATTCTATTTTTCTGGCTGCCCTTTGTTAGGGTGCATGGAGATCCATTTTTCCTTTTCAATATTTTAGAAAGAAAATTTATCTTTTTCGGTGTCACTTTCTGGCCTCAAGATTTTTTCATCTTCGGGCTAGGAATGTTGGTAACCATTGTCTTTGTCGTTCTTTTTACAGTGGTTTTTGGCCGGGTTTTTTGTGGCTGGGTTTGTCCCCAAACAATCTTCATGGAAATGGTTTTCCGCAGGGTTGAATATTGGATTGAAGGAGATGCTACTCACCAAAGAGCGCTCAACAAAGCACCTTATAACCGAGAAAAAATTATCAAGAAAACAGCGAAACACGTTTCATTTTTCTTGATTTCGTTTTTGATCGCCAACACATTTTTAGCTTATGTAATTGGAACGGACGAATTATTCAAAATCATTCAAGAGCCAATTAAAATGCACATCGGAGGTTTCACCGCGTTGTTGCTTTTTACAGGAATTTTTTACGCTGTTTACACTTGGTTCAGAGAGCAAGTTTGTTTGATTGTTTGTCCTTATGGACGTTTGCAAGGTGTAATGACCGATAGAAATTCAATCTTGGTGGCTTATGATTATTTGAGAGGTGAACCAAGAGGAAAATTTTCTAAAAACAAAGAAAAACCAAAAGGTGATTGCATCGATTGTTTTCAATGTGTGAAAGTTTGTCCAGTGGCAATCGACATTAGAAATGGTACGCAGTTGGAATGTACCAATTGTACGGCTTGTATCGATGTCTGCGATCACATGATGGAAAGCGTTGGTTCTCCAAAAGGATTGATTCGCTATGCTTCGGAAGAAGGAATTGCGAAAGGTGAGAAATTGAAATTCACCGCACGTATCAAAGCATACACAGTCGTTTTGATTGTTTTAATGGGAATTTTAGCGGCCTTATTGATCACTCGAAGAGATGTGGACGTAACCATTCTGCGAACACCAGGAATGTTGTTTCAAGAACATGATTCTACTCATATCAGTAACTTGTATAACATCAAATTATTAAATAAAACGCACAATGATATTTCAGTCAAATTGAAACTAGAAGCCATGAAAGGCGAAATCGAAATGATTGGAAAAGATATTGTGATTAAAAAAGTATCTAAAGCTGAAAGTTCTTTCTTCATTATCTTGCCTAAGAAGGCGATACATGATAGAAAGACAACGATTTTAGTTAATATTTATTCTGGTAAAGAAAAGCTGCAAACAGTGAAGACAACTTTTCTTGGACCAATTACTTTAAAACATTAAGTTATGAGTTGGGGAGTTAAAATTACATTGTTGTATTCTGGATTTGTACTGTTAATAGTTACAATGGTCAGCATGTCGATGAGCCAAAAAGTTGATTTGGTTTCAAAAGATTATTACGAGCAAGAATTGCAATTTCAAGACAAAATCAACCAAATGGATAGAACCAAGGCGTTGAGCGAACAATTGTCTTGGCAAGTGCAAAACGATGAATTGGTATTGGATTTTCCAGATCAATTCAAAGGACAACAAACGAGTGGAAAAATATTTTTCTTCCGTCCTTCGGATGCTGTTTTGGATAAAAACATTAAAATTCAAGCAGATACTTTGAACACAAAAGGTATTTCTATCAAAAGTCTGAAAAAAGGGTTGTATAAAATGCAAGTAAACTGGGAAGTTGAAAACATTCAATATTACAACGAAGGATTTATTCAAATCAAGTAAAAATGTTTTTTCTAGCAGCTTTTACGCTCGGCTTTTTGGGTAGTTTTCACTGCGTCGGAATGTGCGGACCAATTGCACTAACGATTCCTGTCAAACGTACCTCTCAACTGTCAATTTTTACTGGCAGCTTGATTTACAATGCGGGAAGAGTTACTACTTACGCAGCCATTGGAACACTTTTCGGACTTTTGGGTCAGGGATTTGTAATGGCTGGATGGCAGAGTTTTCTTTCGCTTACGCTTGGTTCGCTGATTCTAATTTTACTTTTCGTTCCAAAAATCAAATTCATCAATAAAAGCAATGGCATTTTGATGATGCTTTTAGGGAAAATAAAAAGTAATATCAGTCAACTTTTTGGTCAGAATACCAAAGAAGCGTTGTTTTTTATCGGTGTTCTGAATGGTTTGCTTCCTTGCGGTTTGGTTTATTTGGGAATTGCCGGATCAATTGCTACAGGAAATGCATTTTCTGGTGCTTTGTTTATGGTTGGATTTGGTTTAGGAACCATTCCTGCGATGATGACTTTGACTGTAATTCGGGATTTTATCAGCATCAAATTCAGAGAAAATATTCGCAAAGCAGTTCCAGTATTTGTTGGAATCATGGCACTTTTACTCATTCTTCGCGGACTCAATTTGGGAATTCCTTATGTCAGTCCAGAAGCGAAAGTGAGTCCTAAAACAGGCGTGATTGTTCAACAAGTGTGTCACAAAATTTAATTTACTAATACTATTTCTACATGTTTTGGCCAAAATTTACCGCAGATAAAATCAATAAAACAGTCACTGAAGCATTGAGTAAAAATGTGAATTACCGCAATTCTTCGATTCTAGGTTTGCCAGCAACTTTTCTCGATTCAGACGTTTTTTACGACGATGCGCCATTTTTGGAAAACGCACCTTTTTTATCGACTTTAATTGCCAATCCGAATCACATTGGTTGTCACACTTTGGTGGGTGCTGAAAAAATTTTCAAAGGTACACAAGCGTTGGAATTGGATTTAATCAATTTGTGCGCGGAACAGATTTTCAGAGGAGATGAAGACGCGCAAGATGGCTACATCGCTTCTGGTGGAACAGAAGCAAACATCGAAGCTTTGTGGATTTACAGGAATTATTTTGTAGAAGAATTTGGCGCCAAAATGAACGAAATTGGCGTGATTTATTCCGAAGACAGTCATTATTCTTTTTCAAAAGGAATCAATTTGTTGAATATTGAATCTTTGGTTGCCAAAGTGAATCCTGAAAATCGAGCGATTGATTTGGAAGCATTGAATTTACAAATCGACGCAGCGCAATCAAATGGAATCAAGTATTTTATCATCATCATGAATATGTCAACGACCATGTTTGGTTCTGTGGATGATATCGATGAGGTAACGCGATTGATTACAGCTAAAAATATCAATTTTAAATTGCATGTTGACGGTGCTTTTGGTGGATTTATTTATCCATTTACCAATCAAAAAAGCGCGTTTACATTTCAAAATAAACACATTTCTTCCATCACGATTGATGCGCACAAAATGTTGCAAACTCCCTATGGAACTGGAATTTTCTTAGTCCGAAAAGGATTGATGAAATATGTGAAAACTTCGGAAGCGCAATATGTTCCGGGAACGGATCATACATTGTGTGGCAGTCGTTCTGGTGCCAATGCGGTAGCGGTTTGGATGGTGTTGCATACACACGGATCTGCAGGTTGGACAGCGAAAATGCAAATGTTGAATGACAAAACCACAGATATTTGTTGTCAGTTAGATCAATTGGGAATTCATTATTATCGAAATCCATTCATCAATATTATCGCGATTCATGCGGAAGAAATTCCTGAAAAAGTGGCGAAGAAATATTTTTTGGTCGCGGATTCTTATGAAAACAAACCGAAATGGTGGAAAATTGTGATGATGCCGCACATTACGAGAGGTGCGATTGATTCATTTATTATTGATTTGAAGGCGGAAATTAAGCAAGGTAAAAACTAAGTGTTGCTTATCCGTTAGAAACACTTACGCACCTTATTTTATTCAGTATTTCGCAATAAAACACAACGTTTTTTTGCAATCCAAAACGCTTAAACGCAGTTTTTCTATTTTTAAATTAACTTTATCGCATCAATTCAGATCGCCAATCAAAGCGAGACCAATAGTTCAGAATGGAGCACTTGATTTATTTTATGTTGTTGGCTTTAGTGGCTGAAATTTTAGGAACAGTTGGTGGTTTTGGTTCTTCGTTGTTTTTTGTTCCCATCGCTGGATTTTTCCTGGATTTCGATTCTGTGTTAGGAATTACCGCATTATTTCATTTGTCAAGTAATCTTTCCAAAATCGCCATATTCCGAAAAGGCGTCGATAAGCAATTGATCATCAGAATTGGAATTCCCGCAGTGGCATTTGTCATTTTAGGCGCTGTTTTGAGCAAATATTTAGACACCAAAATCTTGCAGTTTTCATTGGCGATTTTTCTGATTTTGATGAGTTCAATTTTATTGGTTTTCAAAAATTTGGAATTGAAACCAACCAAATTCAACGCAATTACTGGCGGCGCACTTTCTGGAGTCACCGCTGGATTATTGGGCACTGGTGGCGCCATTCGTGGATTGACATTGGCTGCTTTTAATCTCAAAAAGGAAATTTTTATCGCCACTTCGGCAGTAATCGATTTGGGAATTGATTTCAGTAGGAGCGTGGTCTATGTTTCAAACGGGTACGTGCACAAACATGATTTGTATTTGATTCCGATTTTGTTGGTGGTCAGTTTATTGGGAACATTGATTGGCAAAAAAGCATTGAATTTATTTTCTGACAAACAATTCAAATTCCTCGTTTTGGGACTGATTTTAGTTGTTGGATTGGTGTCGTTTGTGAAATCAGTTTTTCCGAATTTCTCTCTTTAAATCTCATCACACGAGATTATAGCTCCATAGGAGCGACATGTTTGTAACGACGGTTCCGATATATATCGGAATCGTCGAACAAACAAATGTATGAATTCCCTTTTTGGCATGTATTTTTGATAAAAATCATGACAAAAAGCCGTTGTTCGAAAAATTAGTTTTTAAATGCGTTTGCCCAATGAGAAATATAATGTATTTCAAAATTACAGACTAAATTTATAGTAATTTTTTCACTCAAAACTCAACTCCACAATATACCCCGTATGCTTGCGAATATTCAAAACCGCGCCATTTTCAAAAATCAAATATTGCCCTTTGATTCCCATTAATTTTCCTTCAATCGTATTTTCTTTATCAAAACCAACACTTTTGACAGAAGTTGGATAAGTTTCCACAGGAAAATGCAAAGTTTCGATTTCATCGTCTTCGGTGAAAAAAGCCATTAAATCTGCAGGTAAGATTTCCTCCAAACGCCATTTTTCTTCCACCAAATCGATGCTTTCATCTTGTTTGTTTTGGAGCATATTGCGCCAATTGGTTTTGTCGGTGAAATAATCTTTCAAGGCAACTTCAATCACGCCTGCATAATATCGATTTGGCGTTTCTGCAATTTTGATCGCTGAACTTGCGCCTTGGTCAATCCAGCGCGTTGGGATTTGTGTTGATCTCGTGACGCCGACTTTCACAACATCTGATGCAGCGAAATACACGAAATGTGGTTGATTGTGGTTGCGTTCTTCCCACTCGATATCGCGTCCTTCGCCCAAATGCGCGCGACACAATTCTGGTCTTAAAATGCAATCAGCTGCTTCTGGTGCTTTCAAATAGCAAGTGTAGCAAAATCCTTGGCTGAACGATTTTTTCGTTGGTTTTCCGCAAGAAATACATTGAATTCCGCCGTACCATGAAAGTTTGATTTCCTTGCCTATCAATGCATTCATGTCGATGGGAACATCTAAATCCAACGTGTATTGAATCGGATCGGCTAATGTAACCGACATTTTATGAAGTTGACCAATGTGTGATTGCATCTGATTGAATTATTTCAAATTATCTAAATCTTCCACCGCTTGCTCCCAAACAAGCATCGTTTCGTCTAATTGCTTTTTCGCATCTGCATAGTCTGCCAATACTTTCGATGATTTCGCTTCGTCGGTGTAATCCAAGGTTGTCAAAACTTCATCCATATTGGCGATTTTTGTTTCCAAAGCGGCAATCATTTCTTCCGATTTCTTGATTTGATTTTGAAATTGCGTGCGTTTGCGTTTCAATTCTTTTTGTTCTTCGAATGAAACCGGCTCTTTGACCACTTTTTCTTCCACTTTTACCACTTCTTTCACCGTTGGTTTCAAGGTGTTTTTGGCATCTGCATCTGGGGAAGACATCTTCATAGCCAAATATTCTTTCACATCGTAATGGTGAATTTTCAAGGTTTTGTCTTGAATGTCCCAAATACGATTTGTCAATCCGTCCAAAAATTCACGGTCGTGAGAAACAACAATAAATGTTCCTTCATAATCGATCAAGGCGCGTTTCAAAACTTCCTTGCTTTGAATGTCAAGGTGGTTCGTTGGCTCATCGAGAATCAAGAAATTACAAGGACTCAACAACAATTGACACAAAGCCAAACGGGTTCTTTCTCCTCCAGAAAGTACGCCGACTTTTTTGTCGATGTCTTCACCAGAAAACAAGAAAGTTCCCAAAATACTGCGTAAATCTTTTCTGATTTCACCTTCTGCAATGTCATCAACGGTTTCGTAAATCGTTTTGTTGACATCTAATTTTTCTGCTTGATCTTGCGCGAAATACGTAATTTGCACATTGTGACCGTATTCCATCACACCTTCACCTTCTATGGTTTTCATCACCAATTTCAGCAAAGTGGATTTACCAACACCATTCGGTCCAAGCAAAGCGATTTTTTCTCCGCGACCAACAGTAATGTTGATGTTTTTGAAAAGCTGTTTGTCGCCATACGTTTTTCCAGCATCTTTCATTTCCAAAATCCATTTTCCAGGCTGAATACTCAGTGGAAATTGCATTTTCATTTTGGCAATGGCATTGCTTTCGATTTCAATGATTTCGGTTTTATCCAATTTTTTAATCAACGATTGCGCAAAAGAAGCTTTGTTTTTCTTCGCACGGAACTTGTCGATCAATTCTTTGGTGTGCTTGATGTCTTTTTCTTGTTGCTTTTTGGCATTCACCATCAGCGCCAATTCTTCTTCACGTTTTTCTTTGTAACGCGAATAATTGTATGGATAATCCCACACTTTTCCTTGCGAAATCTCCAATGTTCGTTTCGTTACATTATCCAAAAACAAACGGTCGTGAGAAATCACAATCACAGCACCTTCAAACTTTTGCAAGTAGTTTTCCAACCACGAAATGGAAATAATATCCAAGTGATTGGTCGGCTCATCGAGCAAAATAATATCTGGTTGATTGACCAAAATTTTCGCCAATTCAGCACGCATTTTCCAACCTCCAGAAAAAGAGGAAAGCGGTTTGTCAAAGTCTGACGGAAAAAAACCTAAACCTTCTAAAGTCGCAGTAATTTTCTCTTCCCATTGAAAACCTTCGTGTAAATTGAATTGGTCGTTTACTTCGTTTAATTCATCCAACAAAGCCAAATATGAATCGGCTTCATAATCTGTACGAGCCACTAAATCGTGGTTAATTTGGTCTAATCTGGTGCGTAAACTGTTCAACAATTCATTTGAGAAATTCAAATAATCGAAGACAGATTTGGTGGTATCGATTTTAATATCTTGGGTTAAAAATCCAATCGTTGAATCTTTAGGTCTGTGAATTTTTCCTTCGGAAGGCTTTTCCCAATCGGCAATCAACTTCAAAAGTGTTGATTTTCCTGCGCCATTTTTGCCCGCAAGTCCGATTTTATCACCTTTATTGATTTGTAATGTTATGTCTTTAAACAAAAAACCTTGAGGAAGAAAGACCCCAAGTTGCTCTAAATTAATCATGCCGCAAAGGTAGGGATTTTTTGATAGACCTGTTCGTGACACATGAGTTTAGTGTTGGTTTTTTTAAATAAAAGTGATACAATTGCTAATATTAAAAACCTGTAACTTTGCATTGTTTGAGACACATTTAACTCTTGCATTTGATGTAAAGCGGCACTGATTTGCGATTTATACGGGAGCTTTTGGGGCATAAAAGAGGTAAAATAACCGAAAATACACACATATCAGCACCAAAATCATACAGCAAATGAAGTGTTGATTCGGCGATTTGTAAAATGAATAACCCGAAACACCAGTTTCGCCAAGCTATTCGACTGGGGTTGTACATGCGAAATAAAAGTGTTAGTTTTATCGTGTATCAATAAGTTATGCACAATACCTATACAATCATCTTCAGAACCAACAGCGATATCTTTACAGGCACGAGGTAAAAAGTATGTGAATAATTAATTATACATTTAATAAGCTTCCTATATTTGAATTTTAATGAAATTATTCAATTGGATACCTTCAAACTCGAAGTTAAAATATGGAAATGAAATATAATATTGAATTTTTTCAAAACCTTGCAAAGAAGAAAGGTGGCATTTGTTTGTCAGAAAGTTACACCAATGGCCGAATAAAACTTAGTTGGAAATGTGACAAAGGACATTTATTTTCCTTAGAACCAAGAGCTATTTTCAATAGAAACTATTGGTGTCCTGATTGTACAGGAAGAAAGCAAACACGCCATACTATTCAATCATTAGAATCAGTAGCGAGAAATCGTGGCTTTGAACTCCTATCCAATGAATACAAGGGTGGAAATATTAAACTTAAATTTAATTGTTCTAATGGTCATTTATTCGAATTGACTCCCGAACATCTTTTGAAAGGAATTGGATGCAGAGAATGTTCTCCAAGAAGGTTATCGACAATTGAAGATTTTAAAAAAATTGCCATAATCAAAGGGGGAATTTGTCTTTCATTAAAGTATGAAGGCAAAAATAATAAGTTGAAATTCAAATGTAAATCAGGCCATATTTTTTACTCAAGGCCTGGAGATATAAAAAACAGTGGGTCTTGGTGTCGTACTTGCGCAGGTCTAGAATTAGGAACCATTGAGGAAATGAGAGCCATCGCCAAATCTAAGGGTGGAGAGTGCTTGTCAGATATGTATATAAACAGCTCTACAAAACTTAAATGGAAATGTAAGGATAATCATACTTGGGAAGCAAGGCCAACAGACGTTAAGCACAAATCATGGTGCCCTCATTGTAATTGGTATAAACAAGAAGCAAAGTGCAAATACATACTTGAGAGATTATTGAATACAGAATTTCGTAAATCACGAAGAATCCTTGAAAGTGGTTATGAGCTTGATGGATATTCAAAAGAATATAATCTTGCATTTGAGTATAACGGCGAGCAGCATTACGATATTGGACGCTTTTTTAATAAGAGTGAAGACAAGCTATGCGAAATGAGAATTCGCGATAGTATTAAATTGAATGAATGTGAGCATTTAGGTATTAAACTAATTATTATTCCTTTTAATAAAGTCGAAACTGATACAAAATTGGTATCATTTATAAAAAATGAATTATCTCGACATAAGATTGCATTCATTGATACAGATCTTAACTATTTACTTAATGATTTTTACGAAAATCACTCTATATTAAATGAAATTAAGCAATTAGTTGAGACTAAAAAAGGTAGGTTACTAAGCAATGAATATGTAAACAATCAGTCAAAACTTCTTGTAGAGTGTGAGAAAAAGCATACATGGACTCCAACTTTTAACAAATTAAAAATGGGTGGTTGGTGTCCAGATTGTGCTGGAACAAAGAAAGGTACAATTGAAGAAATGCAGAAGATAGCGATTGACAGAAATGGCCGATGCTTATCAAGTGTATATATTAATAGCAGAACTCCTTTAATATGGGAATGTTCACAGAGTCACACTTGGCCTGCATCTCCTAGTAGTATTAAGCTTGGCTCATGGTGCAAGCAATGTGCAGGTAAATCGAAACATACAATTGATGAAATGTTAGAGATAGCAAAAACTAGAGGTGGTAAATGCTTATCAAAAACATATATAAATAATGTCAGTAAATTAACCTGGCAATGTTCTAAAGGTCATATTTGGCCAGCGCAACCTAAAAGTATTATTAACAGAAAATCGTGGTGTCCCTATTGTTCGGGTCGCCTAAAATGGAACGAAAGAGATTAACTAATTAATTCAAAAGGCAAGCATATTTTAAATAACGGTACAGTGCATAACAGCAGTTTTGCTATAAGCGGGCATTGTTGCGAGTTTGAAGCATTCGTTTTTCTTGGTATATTCGTTTAATCTAAAGCATTGCGTTTCCCAATTCCGCTTCTTCGCAAAGCCGCAAACCGTTATAGGCAAGTTTAAAACCAACAACCTAAAGATAAATATTTAAAAAAATGACAAACAAATATTCAAGCACTTATCCTGCAAAAGAACGCGCAAGTTTCGAGAATTTCATCTCTGTCGACACAAATACAACAGCAAAATCAACTGCAATTGAATTTGCTCTATCAGTGACTCCGTATAATGTGCTAGGCATTTCCAGTACAATTGGTAATGGTGCAACTCATCTTGCTTTAGCTATACTAAACAAAATTGAAGTCAACGAAAGGGGAAAGGAAGTATTTTATTCAAGCTTTGAAAGATTGATTTCCAATAACTCTGAAAATAATGAGTTGACAATTTTTAATAAAGAATTCTTAAATAGTAAATCCTTGATTCTTATCGATAGTTTTTACGAAAGCTCAAATAAGGAAATCAGTAATAAGATTGTTGAAGTTCTCAAAAATGTAAATACGAAAATAATTTTCACGTATAACGAAGGAACAAAAGTTCCAATAGTTCAAAAAGAAATAAAAATCACTAGGCCATCGGTGATAGAAAAGGAAATAATCATTAAACAATTACTCAAGTCTGAAAAAATGGATTTGTGTTCAGAATCTATCAATTACATTGGAGGTCTTAATAATTTAAGTGTAAGAGAAATTGAAGGGTTGATAATATCCATTTTTGCGAAAAGGGCATTAGGGGATACTACCCCTGATATTCAAATCGTGAAAAAATATTACTGAATAGAATCATAAATAACAATTAAGTTCTGAAACCTTTATAAACCGGACTAAAACAGCGTGCAAGCACAACCCGAAAAGGGTATGCGCATGTTCGAAAACATTAAATTCAATTAAAATATGATAAGAAAAGCTATAATGATCGGTTCACCAGGGCCAAAGAACACGAAGCAGTATTTAAGGGGCGTAGACACAGATTTACATCACTTTGTAAGTTTTTTAAAATCACCTATTGGTGGTTCTTGGGAGGATAATGAAATAACAGGACTGTTTAAATGTCCATCTGAAAATTTAATCGAATTATTCCAGAGTACATATACTGATTTCTTACTTGTATATTTTTCCGGCCATGGTCAACAAGGTTTAAAAGAAACGAATATTGCAATAAATGACTCCGAATCACTTTCTGTTTCTCAATTAGTTTCGATTATAAAAGCACCTAAAGCCCTAATAATTATTGATACTTGCCGAAAATCCATAGTTGAAGAATACTCAAGTTTCTCAGGCCCTGAATATTTATGCTTTAAATCAACTTTAAATCAACCAAATTCTAGTGAAAAATACATGCAAATAGTTTCTGAAAGTACAGATGGTATTTCTATAGCGTATGCTTGCTCTGTTGGAGAAATAAGTAATGATACAGAATTAGGAGGCGACTATACTTATTCATTGCTAAAAACATCTTTGGAATGGTATGAGAGCCAAAATAGCGAAAGCGTATTATCTATAAATGATGCGAATGATTTAGCTCATCAGTATTTGAAATTCAAATCAAATTTTGATCAGAATCCACAAGTTGTAACGATAAATGATAGTGAAGAAAACTTGAATTTCCCATTTGCAATAAAATTAAACAGCCTTTAACATCACATACGCGCAAAACGTTAGCCCTTTTTTGAATTACAGGCATTTAAAAATTTCCGCTAAGTTTTAGTTAGGTTTTCTCTCGATAATCGAGATTTCCTTAAAAGCAAAAGTTTTATTTCGTCCCTACTGCGACGAGTTATCGAGTGTGGTGTTCTTTTTTACCCACATTTCATCCCCAAAAGGGATGGAGCAGGGTTGGATACTAAAAGAAATCCGTGCCATCCAGAGTAAATAATCCGTGATTTCCTTGCACTGCAAAGCAGATACGAAGTTAAATATAAGCACATGTCAGCACCAAAAGTATACAGCAAATGAAGAGTCGATTCGCCGATTTTTAAAATGAATAACCCGAAACACCAGTTTCGCCAAGCGATTCGACTTTGGTTGCACATGCGAAATAAAAGGGTTATTTTTATCGTGTATAAATAAATTGTAGGCAATTATCTCAAAACTCTTTTATCGATGGAAATTGAATATTTAACAGAACTTATAAATCATTCTTATATAAATTTTTCTGGTCAGACTGTCAAAAACAAACCTTTGCCAATCGAAGAAATTAAAACTTTAGAAAAACAGTTTAACAATGTTGCAATATTTCCTAAAGCTTTGAAAGAATTGTTGTTTTTAGCCGGAGGATATTGTGATGGTTTGGATTATGGCCTTTGTGAAACTCAACAGGAATTGCAGAATATTGTCAAAGAAGTTTTGGAAGACAGTAATTTGAAAATTGAAAGACCATTTTACGTAATTGACATTTATAATGGAGGTGATCAATTCTTTTTTGTGTATTTAGACGAAGGAAATAATCCCAAAGTTTATGAAGCCATAAGTGAATATCAACAATTAAGAATAAAACAAATTGGAAACAGTTTATCTGAATTTATAGCGCATTTAATTGCACTTAAAAAAGAGGAACGTGAAAGAAGATAGTACGATAACTGCCTACAAGAGCGGTTTCGCGCAATAGCTGGTTTGTCTTTCTTGGAAAATACTCCGAACATCAGAATTTCTTATTACATTTATTCTTAACTTGCCGCCACGGCGCAAAGCCGCGGAACGTTAACCCTTTTGAGAATGATGGGCATTTAACAATTTTCCCTAAGTTTTAGTTGGGCTTTCTCTCGATGATTGAGATTTCCGTAAAAGCAAATGTTTTATTTCGTCCCTACCGCGACGAGTTCTCGATTGTGGTGTTCTTTTTTACCCACATTTCATCCCCAAAAGGGATGGAACTGGGTTAGATTCTAAAAAAAATCCGTGCCATCCGTAGCAAAAAATCCGTGATATCCGTGTCATCCGTGGCAAAAAAAATAATCAGCGACTTCCCTGCAACGCGAAGCCGCATCGCAGATAATCCCTGGCAAGAGAAAAAACACTTTACTTCAATCAATTTTTTATTTCATTTTTCAATTGACTTTTTAGCGATTTCGGTATAACTCAGTTTGGCAGCTTTGTTGGGAATGATATTTTGAATGAAAGTTTAGTTTTTATAACTATTTGGTGGCAATAGAACTACTTGCTCAAAATTTCACAACATTGAACAAGAATTTCGTAAGATTTTATCTAGTCAAATCATAGAAATTTGTAATCAAAACAAACACTATGAATTGTAAAATTTGGATTGTTCCAGCGCTTAGTGTCCTGATATCAGCTTGCGAACAGAAATCATCGATTCACGAAAAAGAAAATTTTAAATCAAAAAATATGAAAGGTTACGAAGGAAACATTGAAGTTATCACACTTCAAAACAAAAATTTCAGACAAGTTTTATACACTGGAAAAAATATGCAATTGGTGGTCATGTCCTTAAAACCTGGAGAAGAAATAGGGGAGGAAACACACACCTCAGTTGAACAATTTTTTAGAGTGGAAAATGGAATGGGGCAGTGCATTATCAATGATCATGTTCGCCAAATAATAATTGGAGATGCGATTATTGTTCCGGCTGGTGCAAAGCACAATATCATTAATACAGATGATAAATGGGATTTGAAATTATATACCATTTATTCTCCGCCCAATCACGAGGACAAAATCATTCGAAAAACCAAAAAAGAAGCGGATGAAATCGCTGAGAAATTTGATGGTAAAACGACTGAAAAACGCTAAAAATTTTAAAATTAACTAGTATGAAAAGATTGCAAGACAAAGTAGCCATCATTACAGGTGGTGCTGGAAGTATCGGAAAAGTGACCGCCAAAATTTTCTTGTCAGAAGGCGCCAAAGTGATGTTGGTTGACAAAAACAAAACAGATTTAGAAAAAACGATAACTGAATTGGGCAGTGAAGATGTCCACTTTTGTGTGGCTGATGTTTCAAAGTCCAAAGACGTTGAAAACTACGTCAACGAAACGGTGAAAATTTTCGGCAAAATTGATGTTTTTTTCAATAATGCGGGCATCGAAGGCGTTGTTTGTCCCATTGTCGATTATCCAGAAGAGATTTTTGACCAAGTAATTGCTGTCAATGTAAAAGGCGTTTGGCAAGGAAACAAATATGTAATTCCACAAATGAATGACGGTGGAAGTATCATCATGACTTCTTCAGTTGCTGGAATTGTTGGTTCTGCGCATTTGGATGCTTACGTGACAAGCAAGCACGCAGTTGTTGGAATCATGAGAACGACAGCACTTGAAGTCGCAGCGAGAAAAATCAGGGTCAATTCTGTGCATCCTTCCCCAGTCAATAACAGAATGATGCGTTCAATCGAAGAAGGCGCTTCGGCAGGACATGCGAAAGATGTGCAAAAACAATTCGAAGCGATGATTCCATTAGGAAGATATGCCGAGCCAGAAGAAATAGCAAAATTGGTGTTGTTTTTAGCCAGCGATGAAAGTCAATTTATCACAGGTACGACGCAAATCATCGATGGTGGATTTTGTGCACAATAATTATTGAAAATTCACATGTCGGAGTTTTTTCGATGTTTGGGTTTTTCAACTATGATGATAAGGTTCTCCTCTCAAAATGGTCATGCCACGATACAATTGCTCAAACAAAATCATGCGCACCATTTGATGTGAAAATGTCAATTCTGAAAGTGATATTTTGCCACTGGCAGCTTTGTAAACTTCCTCCGAAAAACCATAAGGTCCGCCAATTACCAAAGTCAAAGCATGTCCACCTTGGTTGAAACGTTGTTGCAAGAAATCAGCGAATTTCTCCGAAGTAAACGTTTTTCCGTGTTCGTCCAATAAATACAGTTGTTCACCACTGTTCACTTTCGAAAGAATCAAATCGCCTTCGTGTTTTTTAATTTGGTCGACAGTCAAACTTTTGGCATTTTTTAAATCAGGAATTTCTATGCGCTCAACGGGAACATAATGTTTCAATCGATTCAAATAAGTCGTTTCTCCTTCTTCCAAGAATCCTTTTCCGGTTTTACCAATACAAATTACTTTGATTTTCATGCTTAAAATTGAGATTACAAGATTACATTTTTTTTTGCAAACCGAGAAGAAAGCAAGTCAATGGATTATTAAGGGCAAACGCATTTAAAAGCTGATATTTCGAACAAAGGTTTTTTGTCATGATTTTTTCAAAAATGCATGCCAAAAAGGGAATTCATGCATTTGTTTGTTCGACGATTCCGATATATATCGAAACCGTCGTTACAAACATGTCGCTCCTACGGAGCTATTTTATTTTTTTAAGTTAAATGCGTTTGCCTTGAAGTTTTCTTCCCCAATGCCTAAATCCTATTCCCTAATTCCTAATTACCGCAAAAAAAAGTTCCAAACAATAGACCCTTGATACTATTCAAAAGATAGTGTTGAATAATTCCAACATTAATCCTAATTTTGGGCGTTATTTAAAATTTTAGATGAAAGCTTTATATTTTAAAGAAATTCGGAGTTTCCTGAGTTCAATCATTGGATACATTTTTATTTTGATTTTCTTGATTACATCAGGACTGTTTCATTGGGTTATCTCATACAATACCAATTTGTTAGAAGGTTCAGAATCTGATTTGATTCCATTTTTCAATTTGTCCCCGTTGATTTTCTTAATCCTCATTCCTGCGATAACCATGCGTTCAATTGCAGAGGAAAGAAGAACTGGAACGATTGAATTGTTGTTCACCAGACCAATTTCTGATTTGAGAATCTTATTGGCAAAATATTTTGCTGGCGTAACCTTGGTTGTCATAACCTTGATTCCAACATTGATTTTCTACATTTCTATGCATTATTTAGGAAATCCAGTGGGAATTATCGATGATGGAGCGACATTCACTTCATACATTGGATTGATTTTGTTGGGTTCAACGTTTGTTGCCATCGGAATTTTCGCTTCTTCAATTACTTCGAGTCAAATTGTTGCTTTCATTTTAGCGATGTTTTTGTGCTGGATTTTTTATGATGGACTGACTTTACTCGGTTCTTTCAGTTTGATGGGCGGTTTTGATTCTATCATCAAATATTGTGGAATCAGTGTTCACTATGACTCTATCAAACGCGGCGTAATCGACACGAGTGATATCGTTTACTTTTTGGGAGTAATAACCATTTTCATGGCATCTGCACTTACAGTTATTAAATCATTAAAGAAATAATAAGATTATGAATTCTACTATTCTCTTAATACTATTAATTGCGTTCAGGTTAATTGGAATTATTTATTGTGTAAATAGAGCTGAAAAATTAAATTTTTCTAAAGTTCGTTGGTCAATTTTTGCATTGATTGAGCCAATTATCGCTAGTTTATGGATAAGTTTTTTGAGTAAAAAAAATAAGGGTGTTGAAAATAAATCAGTTTTTAAAGGAGTTTACAATTGGACATTTTTAATGATTCTAATTGCTTCTGTTGTATTAATTAACATCATTGGTTCATACATGTATGCGCGATTTGATGTGACTGAAGATAAAAGGTATTCACTTTCAGACGGTACAATTGAATATTTGTCAAATACCAAGAATTTCGCTGACAGGGTTTCAATCAAAATCTATTTGGCTGGGAATTTACCTGCGGAAGTGCAACGTTTCAAAAATGCAATCGAAGATAAACTGAAAGAATTCAAAGAATACGCAGGTTCGCGAATTGAATATACTTTCGTTGATCCTTTAGCTGGTTCTGAAGAAGATAGATTGTACATGCAAGAAACGATCTATAACAAAGGAAAAGGAATTGTTCCAATGGGTTTGATGTACATGAAAGATGGTGCGCAAAATCAATTGCTTTTGTGGCCTGGAGCGGAAATCGATTACGGTGGAAGTACTGTCAATCACATTCAATTTTTGCCCGGAACACCACAAGGAAAATTTTACACCTTGAATGAGTCTTTCGACGATCAAATTCAAAATTCCATCAACAATTTGGAATACATGATTATCAGCGGAATTCGTCGTGCTACACAATCAAACAAACCAAGAATTGCATTTTTGCAAGGTCATGGAGAATTGACATTGGCGCAAACTCAGCGTGCAAGAGCTTTGATTTCACCTTATTACACGGTCGAAGATCTAATATTAAATGATTCAATCGACGCATTAAACGGCGTAAGAGGTTTGGTCATCGCTCGACCACGTTCAGCTTTTTCTGAAAAAGACAAATACATCATCGATCAATTTGTAATGAACGGCGGAAGATTGATGTGTTTTGTAGATAAATTGTCGTTTGAAGAAGATACTTTGCTGCGAACTGGCGTTGCTCATACTACAAGAACGAATATTGAGTTAGACAAAATGTTGTACGATTACGGAATCAAAGTCAACGACAATTATGTGTTTGATGTTCGTTGCGCACCAAAAGCGATACCCGCTTCTGAACAAGGATTTATTCCGTGGTTTTTCTTCATTCGCGCTACACAAACAAAGCATCCAATTGCGAGAAATATCGATCCAGTATTGTTGAAATATGCTTCTGAAATTCAATTTGTTGGAAATAGCACGAATGTAGCTTCTCCGATTTTGACATCTTCAACCAATTCTTCCATGACTGGTTTAGCGCCGATGATTAGTTTGTCAATTCCTGCAAGTTATGGGAAAAACCCAATGTTAGCGCCAGATCCGGAAGATGAAAACAACAAACTTTGCTTGGCTGGTTTAGTAGAAGGGAAATTTACTTCTCACTTTAAGAACAGAATAGTAGATGCCTACGCAAAAAATAAATTGTCCAAATACAAAGAATCAAGTACATCGGAAGGAAAAGTTTTGGTAGTTGGAAATGGTACATTTTTGCAAAATAGATATGATTCTGTGCCAGATAAAATGACTGGAACTTACAATTACATTCCAAACGCTTTCAATGAATTGAAATTTGACGAAACTGTTGCTCAAATGCAAGGTGTGCCGCCATTGATTTATGGAAATCAAGAGTTTTTTCAGAATATGGTGGATTACATGATGGGCGACAATTCAGTGTTGGATTTGAGAAGTAAACAAATTGACATTCATGCCATCGACAAAGAAAAAGTGCAAGTTGATGCTGGATTTTACAAATTCATCAACATGCTTTTGCCAAGTGGAATTATTCTGGTTTTTGCAGGATTGATGCTTTATTTGCGTAAGAGAAAATATACTAGAAATTAATTTTGAAACTTCAATATTCGAAGATTTAATAAAGAAAAAATAGTTCAATGAAAAAAAATATCGTTTTAGTTGTTGCCATTGCAATTCTAGGTTTCTTGGCTTTTTTAGCTACTAATTTGGTGAGAAATAGCGGAAAGTCAGATTCTGAATTGCTAGAGTTTTCAATCGAAGATACAACAAGCATTGACAAAATCATTTTGACGGATGCTTACAACAATAAATTTGAGATGAAACTTGCTGTCGGTGGAGAATGGACAGATGCAAAAGGCGATTGTATCATTCAAGAGCCAGTTCACATGATGTTAGAGACATTCAGAAACATTGAATTCAAAGGATATATTCCGGAGCAGGCGATCAAAAACATCACCAATCGCATGGCTGCAAATAACATCAAGGTGGAGATTTTTCAACACGGAGAATGGTCAAAAACTTGGTATATCGGATTTTCAACGCAAGATCATTATGGAACTTACATGTTGCTGGAAACACCTGACGAAAAAAGTGATTTGCCTGTCATCATGAAAGTGAAAGGCTTGAACGGAATTATCGAACCAAGATTTTTTGCAGATCCAAGACGCTGGAAATGTACCAATATTTTTGCACTAGAAAGAGATGAAATCGCCAAAGTGGATGTGAAATTCAACGATGTTCCAAATAGAAGTTTTTCCGTGGAAAAAAATGGAAATCAGTTTACAGTAAAACACGTTGGGAAAATCATTCCAAATATCGATACAAACATGGCTGTTCGCTATTTGAATAACTACAGAAAAATCCATTTTGAATTGGTCAATTATGAATTTGGACCAAAACAAATAGACAGTTTGAAAAAATCCACGCCATTTTGTGAACTTTCTGTAAAGGAAGTAAATGGAAAATTGAACAAGTTGAAAATGTACCGAATGAAAGGTACTGGCGTTAAAGAAGTAAATGATTTTGGAGATTCAACCAATGCTGATGTCAATCGCTTCTGGTGTGTTTTACCTTCAGGAGATTTGGTGAAATGTCAGTATTTTGTGTTCTCACCATTGATGATGGGACACATTTATTTCGGTCAAGCTCCTCAAAATGTTGGAAATGATGAAAAGCTTTTGAAGAAAAAATCTGCCAACAAAAAGTAAAAATGTATATTTGTTATCAAAAGAATAAAAGAAGATGAACTTTATCGTTTCGAGTACCACGTTATTGAGACACCTACAAAGTATCAGTGGTGTACTTAGCACTAGCAATACATTGCCAATTTTGGACAATTTCCTTTTTGATATTGTAGATGGAGAATTGACTATTTCTGCTTCAGATTTAGAAACGACCATGCGTACAAAATTGGAAGTCGAAGCCAACGAATCAGGCAAAATTGCAATTCCTGCTAAAATTTTATTGGATATTTTAAAAAATCTTCCAGATCAACCTTGTACTTTCTTGGTAGATCGTTCTAATTTCGGAATTGAGATTTCTTACGACAATGGTAAATCTAAAATGGTTGGTTACAACGGTGACGATTTCCCAAAAGCGCCAATGATTGAAAACAGCGATAAAATTCGTGTTTCTGGAGATATCATTTCGAAAGCAATCAGCAAAACTTTGTTTGCAACAGGAAACGACGATTTACGTCCTGTCATGAGCGGTGTTTTTTGTCAATTTTCGCCAGCAGAAATTATTTTTGTAGCAACAGATGCACACAAATTGGTTAGATACAAAAGAACAGATTCACAAGCAACAGGAAGTTCATCTTTCATTTTGCCAAAGAAACCGTTGAACATGTTGAAATCAAACTTGAGAGGCGACGAAGAAGTGTTGATTGAATATTCTGATTCAAGTGCGGTTTTTACTTTCAATGATTTGGTTTTAATGTGTCGTTTAATCGACGGAAAATATCCAAATTACGAAGCGGTTATTCCAAAAGAAAATCCAAATGTATTGACTGTTGATAGATTACAATTCTTAGGTTCTATCAAACGAGTTTCGATTTTCTCAAACAAAACAACACACCAAATCAAGCTTAAAATTGCTGGTTCTGAATTGTCACTTTCTGCTGAAGATTTAGATTTCAACAACGAAGCAAACGAGCGTTTGACTTGTTCTTACGACGGTGTAGACATGGAAATCGGTTTCAACTCAAGATTTTTGATGGAAATGTTGAACAACATCGACACACCAGAAATCAAAATCCAAATGAGCGAACCAAGCAGAGCTGGATTATTAGTTCCTGCAACGTCCGACAATGAAAATGAAGACATCTTGATGTTGGTAATGCCTGTAATGTTAAACAGATAATCCCAACCACAAATATTCTAAAAGCCATCGATTCATTCGGTGGCTTTTTTTTTATGTTTTTTTTGCCACGGATGCCACGGATGCCACGGATTTCATGGTAAAAAGGAGGGATTTAATTTTTAATAAAATAATCCGTGCATCCATGGCTAAAAACTCATTTAGTCTTGAAAAAAGACCCGCTACGCTATTAGATGTTAGACATTAGACCCTTTGCTGCGCAACTATTAGACTAATTTTTTGTTATTGCTTTATAACTTTAAGTTAAATGGATAAACTAAGGCAATTCAGAAAGTCTAATGTCGTCGGTCTAATGTCTAAAGTCTATTGTCTCCGGTCTATTGTCTAACTAAAATAAGTATTTTTGCACCATGAATTCATTCGATCAGCAAACGTTACAGGACTTAGAATTTACAACGATTCAAGAATGGTTGGAAGAGTTGGGGATTGGTCCGACGGCTAAAAAGCGATTGAAAGAATTGATGCCAACTTCTCAAACCAATTTTTTGCGTTTGGAATTGGATAAATTGAAAGAATTTCATACGATTAAGACGGAAGGTGAATCTTTTCCAGGACTTGATTTTGACGAATTACAGAAGGAATTGAGGTTTTTGCCGATTCACAATGCGGTGCTCGAACAAGAAGGTTTTGTGCGCATTTCACGTGCATCTGAGTTGGTGAATGCGATCTTATATTTCTTTGATAAACGCGAAAAAGAATATCCCAATTTGGTCGGTTTGCTCAATGAAGTTTACTATACCAAAGAAATCATCGAAGCGATTGAAAAAGTTTTCGATCGACGCGGAAATATCAAAGACGATGCTTCGCCAGCACTATATGCTATTCGTCAAAAAATCAATGCGGTTCGAAATCAAATCAACCGAAATTTTGACAAAGAAATGCGCAAATTATTGAAAGAAGGTTTGTTGGGAGATACCAAAGAAACTTTTGTCAATGATCGTCGAGTGCTGACAGTTCAGTCTACACACAAAAGAAAAATCAAAGGTTCTGTCGTTGGTTCTTCGAAAACGGGAAGCTTGACTTACATCGAACCAGAAGTAAATGTTGGATTGAATAGCGAATTAGAATTGTTGACCGACGATGAACGCAAAGAGATTTTCAGAATTTTGCAAGCGCTCACTAAATCTATTGCACATCATTTTCCTTTGATTCAAGGTTACCAGAATTTATTGACGGAATTGGATTTTATTAATGCCAAAGCAAAACTGGCAATTGATTTAAACGCAGATTTACCCTCCATTTCAGACGAACCCCATATCGAATTGATCAATGCTTTTCATCCGATTTTATGGAAAAATAACCGTGCCATTGGAAAGAAAACTTTGCCACAGAATTTGATCATGGACAAATTTTCGCGCATGTTGGTCATTTCTGGTCCGAATGCTGGTGGAAAAAGTATTACTTTAAAAACCATTGGATTGTCGCAGTTAATGTTGCAGGCTGGTTTATTGGTTTCGGTGCATCCAAACAGTAAAATGTCCTTTTTTCATTCCATTCTAACGGATATTGGCGACAATCAATCGATAGAAAATGAATTGAGTACTTATTCGTATCGACTGAAGCGAATGAAGCATTTTTTGGAAGTTTCCAATCGCAAAACTTTGTTGTTGTTGGATGAATTTGGAACCGGTTCAGATCCCGATTTAGGCGGCGCTTTGGCGGAAGTTTTCTTCGAGCAATTGTACAATAAAAAATGTTTTGGTGTCATCACCACGCATTATGGAAACATCAAATTGAAAGCAGATCGTTTGAAAAATGCCATCAATGGGTGCATGTTGTTCAATACGGAAACCTTGGAACCGCTGTATCGTTTTTCGATTGGTCAACCAGGAAGTTCGTTTACCTTCGAAGTGGCGCAAATCAATGGAATTCCATTGGAATTGATTGAAGAAGCCAAAACGAAAATTGACGAACACAAAGTCAATATGGACAGGTTATTGAGCGAGTTGCAACGGGAGAAAACGTATCTAGAAAAACTCAACAACGAGCACATTGAAGCGCAACAATTGGCCGAAGAAGCACGTGTTTCCTACAACGAAAAGAAAAAACGCTTCGAAGAAAAATTGGCGCAACAGCAAATCGCCATGGAGCGCGACAACAAATATGTCAATTTAGGGAAAAAACTGAAAACCTTCATCGATCGATATCAAACGAAAACTAGAAAAAAAGACGCCAATCAGCCTTTGATAGAGGAGGTGAAAAAATATTTAACGGTTGAAAGAGGGAAAATTGAACAAGTAAAATTGGCTGAAAAGCTGAAATCCGAAGTCAATGCGAATAAACCCAAAAAAGTGAAACCAGGAAAACCTGAAGTTGATACTTACCAGCGAGACAAAATCAAAGTTGGTTCAGTGGTGAAATTGATTGAAACCAAACAATCTGGAAGTGTGGAAGAAATTTCAGGAACAATTGTCACAGTTACTTTCGGTTTCTTGCGCATGAAAGTAGAACGTGAAAAATTAATGTGGATAAAATAAATTCTTAATTACAAACGAATTAGCATAGTATTTCGTTTTTACTAATATCAAAATTGAAGAAAATGAAAAAAAACTTACTCTTAACAATTGTCACTTTAATGACAATGAACACTTGGTCACAAGATTCACTTTACACCAAAGTTTTTTACAAAGCTGCGGGTGATTTAGAAGCCAATGCTGTTTTGGCAACTTCTGACGGTGGTTTGCTACTTGCCGGAATTTCCTATTTCGACGCAGGATTTATCTGTAAAGTCGATTCTTTGGGAAATTATCTTTGGAATAAATTTGTAGATGTTCAAAGTCCACTTTCAAACGATGTAGTTTTCAATCAACTGATAGAAACCAGTAACAACGATTATGTTGCAGTTGGAAAAGCTGTCAATAATAATAACTTGCAATACGAAGGTTACATTTTGAAATTGAATGATTTGGGCGATACGCTTTGGTCTAAATCTTTGGCAATTGCAAACAATTCATATTATGAAATCAGTGCGGTTACAGAAATGAATGACGGTGGATATGCAGTTGCGGGGAATATCAATTACGGCGAAAGTATTTTCGTTGCTAAATTATCATCGAATGGAATTGTAGATTGGACGCATATTTTAGATGCTGCTGGAGATTCTACCGTTTATGTGAATGCGATTCAATCGACACCTTCGAATGGATTATATGTTTCAGGTTACAACGACAGCACGACCGCAACCAAGTTTGGTACTTTACATCATTTCACAGATGCTGGAGATTATGAATGGACCAAAAAATATTTGAATGCTAAAACTTACGGCATGGAAATGACCAATCACGGTCCTGCGATGTTGACACTCGATTTAAACAACTATTCAATTGCTGTAATAAAAACTGATTTCAACGGAGAAAATGCAAACGAAACCGTTTTCTTTGGGCAAGATTGCCAATTTCCTGATGAGTTAAAATTTGAGATGCAATCTGACAGTTCATTCATTTTTATGAATCCTGCTGACTTTGGCTCAAGAATTTTTAAGGCAAACAAAGAATTAAATGCAACCGTTGCATACAAAAGACCATTTATGATTGGTGTAGCTATCGTTGAAACCAAAAACAAACGCGTTTTCGCTGTTGGAAATGGACCAATTTATGGAGTTAAGCTTTTGGTTCAAAAACACATTGGAATCATCAAAATGGATGAGAATTTTGAAAACTCAACTGTATATTGTTTAAGTGAAGACAATGCTGCCACCGTGGTAACGAGTCCGATTGTTGCAAATGATATCGTATTTGTTTCTTCTACAGGTTTAAACACTTTTTCAAATCCTGCAACAATTACAACTCAAACTTTAGAATCGGTAGTAGATTGCGTAAGCTTTTTAGGAAGTGTTGGCGAACAAACGTTGGCTTCATTAATCAAGATTTACCCAAATGTTTCAACTGGAATTTTCCACGTTGAGCAAGCTGAAATCAACGACATTCAACTGACTGTTTTCGATGCCTTGGGACAAAAAGTAAGCCAGCAAGAATTTCACGGATATACTACAGAAATCGATTTGTCAGCACAAAAAGCAGGTATTTATTTCTACCAAATGAAAGATGCTAAAAATAGAGTAGCTTCAGGTAAATTGATTTTGATTGATTAAATAAAATAAGTTTTTAGCCACGGATGCACGGATTTTTTAGGAGAAATTAAATTATCCTCTTTCCGTGAAATCCGTGCATCCGTGGCAAAAAAACACAAAAAAAAGCCACCGAGTGAATCGATGGCTTTCAAATTTATAATGAAAAAAGGATCAATTGTATTATTTCTTTATTTTATAACTGGTTGTTCAACCACCGATATTAAAATACCAGAAAATGCTAAAATCATTGCGATGTATATTGTCCATGATGAAGAACATAGCCCAAATTTGACTAAATGTTCAGGAACAAAAAAGGATTTTTTAATTGCAAGTAAATACGATTGTACATTTACAATGGAAGATTTTGAGTTTGATATTGAAGATAAATACATCTTCAACGATCAAGGTGAATTTACCGAATTTTGGAACTATTTATCTGAAGGCCCTGTTGTAACAAAGATTGAGAAACTAAAAAGCGACAAAAATTATTTGTCATCAATTGGTGGGGAGAATATAACAGCAAAATGGGGAATCAACAAAAAGCTAATAATTACAGAAAAAGACACGCTAAAGATTGAAAAAATATTTCCAAAGTATAAATTAATTTGGATAGAACGAGATAGTGAAACAAGGAGTAGAGGACGAAGAATATTAATAGAATATAGATAAAAATACACCGCAAAAAAAATAGGCTGTTCAAATCGAACAGCCTATTTTCATTTTATCAAATCGCTTATTAGCTATTTTTCTGACTTTCTAATTTAATCAAATTCAACGCTGAACCTGCTTTGAACCACTCAATTTGTTGTTGGTTGTAAGTATGATTCAATGCGATGTTTTCTTTCGAACCATCTGCATGAACGATTTCCAAAGTCAATTGCTTGTCTGGAGAAAAAGATTCCAAATCTGTGAAGTTGTATGTATCTGCTTCTTGGATTTTATCGTAATCTGCTTCGTTCGCAAACGTCAATCCTAACATTCCTTGTTTTTTCAAGTTTGTTTCGTGGATACGCGCAAATGATTTCACAATGATCGCACGAACACCTAAATGACGTGGCTCCATCGCAGCGTGCTCACGAGATGAACCTTCACCATAGTTGTGATCTCCCACAACGATTGATGGAACTCCAGCCGCTTTGTATGCTCTTTGTACTGCAGGAACTTCTCCTTCTGCACCTGTCAATTGATTTACAACACAGTTTGCTTTTCCGTTGAATGCATTTTCAGCACCAATCAACATGTTGTTTGAAATGTTGTCTAAGTGACCTCTGTATTTCAGCCATGGACCAGCCATAGAAATGTGGTCAGTTGTACATTTTCCTTTGGCTTTGATCAATAATTTCGCACCCAAAATATTTTTTCCGTCCCAAAGTGGGAAGTTTTCCAACAATTGTAAACGAGAAGAATCTGGACTTACAGCGATTGTTACACCACTTCCATCTTCTGCTGGCGCTTGGTATCCTGGATCTTCAACATCAAATCCTTTGGTTGGCAATTCATCTCCTTTTGGAGGATTCAATTTTACTTGCTCTCCTTTGTCATTTGTCAACGTATCTGTCAATGGATTAAATCCTAAATCACCTGCAATTGCCAATGCTGCAACCATTTCTGGTGAAGTCACAAACGCGTGTGTATTTGGATTTCCATCCGCTCTTTTCGAGAAATTACGGTTGAAAGAGTGAACGATGGTATTTTTTTCTTGTTTTTCAGCACCTTCACGGTCCCATTGTCCGATACATGGTCCACAAGCATTTGTAAACACTTTCGTACCCATTTTTTCGAATGTTGCAATGATTCCATCGCGGTCGATTGTGTAACGTACTTGCTCAGAACCTGGATTGATTCCAAATTCTGCTTTTGGAGAAATCCCGTGAGCAACCGCTTGTTCTACGATAGAAGCAGCGCGCGCCATGTCTTCGTAAGAAGAGTTTGTACAAGAACCAATTAATCCCCATTCAACTTTCAATGGCCATCCATTTGCTTCTGCTTCTGCACGCATTTTAGAAACTGGTGTTCCTCTGTCTGGCGTGAAAGGTCCGTTGATGTATGGTTCCAATTCTGACAAATTGATTTCAATCACTTGGTCAAAATACAATTCAGGGTTTGCATAAACTTCAGCATCTCCAGTCAAGTGCTCAGCAATCGCATCTGCTGCGTCAACTACTTCCTGACGACCAGTTGCAGCCAAATATCTACGCATTGAATCATCGTAACCGAAAGTTGAAGTTGTTGCTCCAATTTCAGCGCCCATGTTACAAATCGTTCCTTTTCCTGTACAAGAAAGTGAAATCGCACCGTCTCCAAAATATTCTACAATTGCACCCGTTCCACCTTTTACAGTCAAGATATCTGCCACACGCAAAATAACGTCTTTCGCAGAAGTCCAACCATTCAGTTTTCCAGTCAATTTGATTCCGATTAATTTAGGAAATTTCAATTCCCAAGCCATTCCAGCCATCACGTCTACCGCGTCAGCACCACCAACTCCAACTGCAACCATTCCCAATCCACCAGCGTTCACTGTGTGAGAATCTGTTCCAATCATCATTCCACCTGGGAATGCGTAGTTTTCTAGTACTACTTGGTGAATGATTCCAGCTCCTGGTTTCCAGAAACCGATACCATATTTGTTTGAAATGGATGACAAAAAGTTAAATACTTCGTTGTTTTGATTTAGCGATTCTTGTAAATCTTTGCTTGCGCCTAATTTTGCTTGAATCAAGTGATCTGCATGCACCGTAGATGGAACAGCCACTTTTTTTCTACCTGCTTGCATAAACTGTAACAACGCCATTTGCGCCGTTGCATCTTGCATCGCTACACGGTCTGGTGCAAAATCCACGTAAGATTTTCCTCTTTCAAATGCTGTAGTTGCATTTCCGTCCCACAAGTGAGCGTAAAGGATTTTTTCTGAAAGTGTCAACGGTTTGCCCGTAATTTCACGTGCCGCCTGAATGCGCTCCGGAAATTTAGCATACACTTTCTTAATCATGTCTAAATCAAAAACCATAGAAATATGTGTTAAATTGTATCTTTATTTTGTCGTGTGCGAATTTAGGTATTATAAATTATTTGGTCAATGTTTTTGGAGGATTTTTGGGTAGTTGGATTAATAGATTATTGGATTAATAGATTATTAGATGAAATGTGAACCTTGTCTAATCCATTTTCACTTTAGAATCAAAACTTTCCCTTTCAATTCGCCGCTTTCAGCTGCATTTTGCCATTCGATTCTGTAGAGAACCATTTCTGAGGCAATATCACTCAATTCTGATGCACTCCAAATCGTGTTGGAACCAGCGATGAGTTGTAGGATGGTTTTGGTTTTCAATAATCTGCCTTGGACATCGTATAAATTGACTTTTACGATGGGCGTACCATTCGTAAGCACCGAAAAGGTATTTTGTGCATTGCTACTAGCGGAAACCAAACTGCTTCCTAGAATGTAAAAACCAGCACTTGTAACCGAAATCGTTTGAAAAGCAGTGTCGGCGCACGTTGGATCATTTTGCCAAGCGATGAGTTGGATGGTGTATTCGCCAGCGGTAAAAGCTTCAAATGAATTGCTTGCGTTGGGTTGAATGTTGTTGTTCACGCTCCAACTGTAATCTGTGAATTCGGTGCTTTGGTTCGTGATTTGCACGACCAACGGCGCTTCGCCAGAAAGGGGAGATACGCTCAAATTGGCAACTACACTGCTATAATCATCAATCAAAACCAAGGTGTCGTACGTGCAACCAAATGCGTCGCGCACGGTCAAAAGATGCTCGCCGGCTGGCAATTGATTGTAAAAACCAGCAGGTTGAAAAGCACCATTGTCTAGCGAATAGGTATTTGCGCCTGCTGTTTGCCAATTTACAAAGGCGGTAGAATCTGCGCACAAACTATTGCTTTGGTTATACAAAGTAGTTTTGGGTTTTGTGCGCACATGAATCATGATGGGGCGCACCACCGAACAACTGTCATTGCCCCAAATACGCACTGTGTAAAGCTGAGAAGAATCTCCCGAAAAAATTGGATTTGGACAATCGTAACAGGATAAATCTTTGTGTGGCCACCATTCATAAGCTGGTGCTGTGCCTGTCGAAGTACCGCCAGTGGCTGAAAGTTGCACTTGGGTGTCTGGGCAGATGGTGGTGTCGGGCGTAACGGTTACGTTTTGGGGTTGGCATGGGGTTGAGTAGGCTATCACCCAACAAACAGGTGAATTTGATTTACAGCCATCAATATTTGCCAAATTAAAGTATTCGAGTTTCAAGTTCAAAGATGTAGAATAATTAGTCACATAATTATTTATATTTGCTAGTGCATCAGTGCCGTTCATCAAATTATCTGGTGTATCGTTTGAAATACCAACTATTGTATTATTACTGTATTTAAAATGGCTATTTACTCCATCACAATATTGAACTAAACTATTTGGTTCTTCACCACCTATTGAACCAATATTATTTGAATTCACCAAAACAAAAGACCCATCTAATAATGTACTGCAATATGTAAAACCATTAAAAGATAGTGCAATTTCTTCTGAAGTATTCATAGCAGAAAGATCATTTAAATTGTAATTTAAGATGCCTTGTACATTCTGATCATGAATAATAATTGATGAAGCGCAAACTGGTGAAAATTGATTTTCGTAACAAACAATTAGGTAATAAAAAGCAAATCTATTATAATCTAAGTTATTTTGAGCAGGAACAGTTAAAGTATAATTATTGACGTTGCTATCAATAATTTCTGTTACTTCTTGAAAATAATTTTTAGTTGGTCCTGGAGGTCCAGATTGACCAATAAATGTATTAGTGAATGATGAATTTTCAGAAAACTCAATTAAGTTTCCATTTAAATTAATTGTAATAGGTTCAGGTTTGCCATTAGCTCCTGCAATGATATATGCTTTTTTAATGGTAGACATTGACTCGATGTCCAAATTGAAATTTATTGTACCAGCACTTTCTCCTGTGTATCCTCCAGCAGCAGTTATTCCGCCTCTCCAAGAATCTTGAAACATTATCGTTTGACATTGTAATGAAAGTGAATAATCAAATAAAAAGTAAAATAATGCTAGGCGAAAAATCATAAACCTCATCTTAACGCATTAATTGTGAACGTAAGAAAATCACTTCTTCTTTTAATTCTTCAATTCTTTTTTCATACATATCAATAAAATCATTTGGCATATTATTAAATGTTTGTGCCTTTCCAGCTCGAGAATAATTATTAAAAACTAAATTATCGTCAAACGAGACAATATCCAATGCATCAATACTGAAAATTTTTGCTACCGATGTAATTTTATCCCAGTCAATTTTAGTTTGACTGGTTTCCATTTTACTATATGCTTTTTGTGATACCCCTAATTCACTTGCAACATACTCTTGTGACATGCCTTTTAGTTCACGAATTTGCCGGATTTTTTCCCCTATTTTTTTAGCCATAACGTATAAATTAGAACCAAATACACTAAATTTAGTACCACCAAAATACAAAAAAAATGTCAAATCATTGTTAGATTTGCTAAAAACTATAATTATGCTAAAAAAACTTTTTTTTACAATTTGCCTACCAATTTGTTGTTGGTCGCAAAATCCTGTTTGGATCAGTGCACCACGGGTGTCAAGGCCAGCGACAACAAATGTTGCTCAACCACTCCCCATCACCCCACTCCCCACAAACGATCCATCAGACCCTTTCGACTATTACGATGGTTGGAGTGCACTCCACGGTTCAAATGGTATCAGTGACATTGCAACTGGCGCGTTGAAATTCTTTATCATTGATGGCGCCATTTACGATGGTACTAATGGGCAATATCGAGATTATGCTTGGTCTGCGAGTCAGCCAAATCAGCTAACCATCGGTAATTTCAACCAACCTGAAGGAGATGGTGGTGCAGAGCAATTAATTGTTCCGCATCCCAAAAATTGTAATCAATATTACATTTTTGGGGTCGCAACGTATTGGAGTGGTGATTCAGGTCAAAAATCTTTGCCAGGATATGCGAGTTCTGTGCCTGTTTACGCAATTTATGATGCTATTTTAGGGGTTGTAATTGCACGTGGAGTATGGTATGAGCCAACACCTAGTTTTTTAGGATTAACCATTTCAAATCCTATATTTACGAGCACAACTACATCTAATCCTATAAATACAAATGGTGACACACAAGTTACTGCAGCATCTTGGGCTGAAGATTGCTCGATGAGTACAGCTTCCATTGCCGGTTCAAAACTACAACTTGATGGCAGTAGAATTATTGCTTGCAAAATGAAAAACAATTTGTACTCCATCAAAATTTTATCAGATGGTACATTAAGATATTGGAAAAGATTCAATCATTCAACGATTATCTCCGCGAGCCAAACTCGTGCAGAATTAGAAATGGTATTTGACAGTGTAACAAATACTTTTAAAATTGCTTTTGAATCAAGAATTGGTTTTGGAAATGTGGATAATTATTGCGTAAAATATTTTGAAGTAAGCCAAAATTTTTTAACATTGTTAAATAATCAAACAATAAATGTACCCATTGTAGGAAGTCCGTCAACAGTTGCAAAACCAATTGCAGGAATAGAATTTTCTCCGAATAAAAATTTGATTTATTTCACTTGCTCTACCAATGAAGCAAGTCCATTAACTCAGCCTGTAAGTCAGAGAGTATATACAATTGACCTAACAAACGCTACATATCCTGTTAATCCTCTAGCAATTCCACAAACACGACAAGACCAGATACAATTTGGCTCTATAGAACTTGCTTTAGATGGTAATATGTATTTTGCAAGTGCGACTGGACTTTTTAGACTGACGAATCCAAATACACCAACGGCTGCTAATTTTTCTACTAACCCTATTATCGCCTTCAATTATGTCTTAAATCTTGGAATCAATTCTCAAGGTTCAACCTTTGTTGATAATAAGCATTTATTTGGATATACTTTACCAGGCCAAATTGATGGAGCTAATTACTCAAACGAGTATTTAACAAATACTGAATGCTGCTTAAATGCTGCTCCATTTGATGAAAGTACATTTACAGCAACAACCTCTGGAACATGGTCACAAGGAGGACTTTCTAATAACCCGTTTAATTCCACAAGTGGTATTGTGCGAATTGAAACTTCGCTAGTAATTCCCGCAGGTGTGGATATTACAATAACTGGGATGACTTTTGAATTTGCACCAGGCGCAAGGGTAATTATCCAAGAAGCAACTGGCAGTATACTTCAAGGTGGTAAATTGACAATAAACAATTCTGTATTAACAAGCTTTAACGGATGTGGCAATTCAATGTGGCATGGTGTTGAAGTTTGGGGAAATGCAAGTTATACGCAAGGTTCATTAACCAATTCTAGGCAAGGAAGATTAATAATTCAAGGAATCAATTCAAGAATTGAAAACGCATTATATGGTGCAGCTGCTCGGGCAACTAATCCAACAACAGGAGCAGTCATTTCTGGCAAGTTTGGAGGGATTATTCGAGCTACAAATTCTACTTTTTTGAATAATCAAAATGACGTGATACTTGCAGATTACGTGGGAAGTGGTTTACCTAATGTTTCCAAATTTACAAATTGTCTATTTAAAACAGATAATTTATTAAATATTCCTACTTTGCAATTAGGAAATCACCTAACATTGAAAAATGTGAGTGGTGTTTTTGTTCTTGGATGTGATTTCATCAATTCGAACATGGCTTTGTTTCCAACAAACTTTCAAGGCACTGGTATTTTGGCGACAAATGCAGGATTTTCAGTTGATAGAAGTTGTTCTGTTTCAGGATGCCCAGAACCGGATGATATGAATACTTTTAAAAATTTAACGTACGGTATTTTTAGCATTTCTTCAAATAGTACTTCAACTTTCAGATCAGATGGGAATTTCTTTACAAATAATCAAATCGGTATTGCAGTTAGTGGAACAATCGCAGAACAAATTATAAGAAATACTTTTGAAGTTCGCGAAATGCTAGGTAATCCACCAACTAATTACCAAGCAGCAGGTATTTATTTAATTGGAAGTACAGGGTACAAAATAGAGGAAAATACATTTCTAGAATCTAACGACCTAGCAATTACAGATGGATCAGCCAATTCTTATGGAATCGTTATTGCCAATTCCGGTACTGCTGAAAATATTGTATATCGAAATTCATTTTCAAAGCTCAAGATTGGATGTCAATCTGAAGGAACCAATGGTTCAGCGCCAATCTTTCCAAATAATCTTACAAATTTTGGACTTGTTTGGAGGTGTAATTATTTCCTAGATCCAATTTATAAAAATGATATTACCTCTATAAATGGAAAAATTAAATACTATCAAGGATTACCAAATAATTCATCATTACCTGTTTATCAAAATAATAAGAATGCAGCCAACAATCATTTTTCGATGCATCAAGAATCACTTCCTGAACATGACTTTCAAATATCACCAAGTAATTTAGTTCAAAATGCCATAGTTTATAGAGGATGTAACCAAGCATTTTTTAATTTAGACTCATACACTAATTCGTTAATTACGCTAGGTCAACCATTAAATGCTTTTTCTATGGAATTCTGTCCTACTAATTATACTTATGGCACAATTAAGTTAAAAAATGGTGATGGAGAGGTTTCAATGTTGAATAGTAATCAATCTGAGGAGTTAGAAAACAATAAAGTGACAGAGGAAGAATTTGCTTTTTTAGAACAAGGAATTAAACAATTAGAAAAAAATTCCAAACTTCAAGAAATACTTTTAGATACGTTAATTGAAAATAAAAATGCGACACTAATCGAATTGTTATCGCAATATGCGGATGAAGAAAGTTTGAAAATGCTTGCTGAGTTGCAAATCGGCGAAAAAGATGTTGAATCAGTTGTTAGCTCACTTCAAAACGAAAAAGTTAAATTCAGTCAAGATTTCATCGATTTATTGAAAATCAAAGCTGAATTGCTAAAATCTGAAGATTATTTTTCTTTCTTTAATGAAAAGGGAAATCAAGAGTACTATGTAAAAAGATTGACTGAAATAGCAGAAAACAAAGAAGATGTTTTAACTGCGCACCAAGCAAGTATTCTATTGTCGTTTACAAAACCATTAGATTTAACGTATCACTTTTTAGAAGTTGAAGAAGGAGACAAAAAATCGATGAAAATTCCAACTTCAAATACAGATTCAAAAATCAAATTGATCGTTTATCCAAATCCTGTGAAAAACAAACTTTCAATCAATTTGGCTTTAGAAGAGAATGAAACAGTTTCAGCAACTATTTTCTCAGTTCTTGGTAACACGATGGGAACTTGGGAATTGAGTAATGAAAACAACGAGATTGATGTAAATCATTTTCAAGGTGGTATTTACTTGATACATGTAAACAATGTACAAGGAGAAAACATTCAAACTTTGCGTTTTGTGAAGCAATAAATTCAATTTAAATCAAATTTTAATCCTAGCGACTTTCAGTGAAATGAGAGTCGCTTTTTTTATTTTCTTAATATCACAATTTTTATCATCCCGCTTTTAAAAGTTGGAAATCAAAACAATTTCTTACTTTTGAAAATCATTGAAACAATGGAAAATTCAATTCTGTATGCGCTTGTTTGGGTTGTTGTCCTTTTTGTAGGATTGCGCTTTTGGCGTTTGCGTTTTGGGCAAAATGAACCGAATTTGGGTTTTGAATATGCCTTTTTGGTCAAGTCGGCTGTTGGGTTTTTGTTCATCTATTTGTATGCCCATTTTTATCCTTCGAGCGATGCGTTTGCGTACCTGAAAGACAGTCGCATTTTGCACGGAGTTTTTTACAAATCGCCGGTAGATTATTTCAAATTTCTTACAGGGTGGAACCAATCGCCTGAAATCATTCAGCAGTATTTGCAAGATACCAAATTGTGGTCGCGCGGGGATAGCAACTTGATCAACGATTCGCAAAATGTGATTCGCATCAACAGTTTGTTGTTTTTTATTTCCTGTGGAAACGCATACATTCACGCCATTTTCATGGGACTCATTTCCTTGTTCGGAATGCGCCATTTGGTGTTGGCTTTTCAGCAACGAGTACAGTTAAAATCCAGTTTGTTTTTTTGGGGAATGTTGGCGTTGCCGAATCTACTTTTTTGGTCCGCAGGAATCTTGAAAGAACCGTTTTTGATTCTCGGATTGGGATTAATTGCGCATGCTTTGTTGGGTGAATTGTCCACGAAACGCAAAACGATTTTCTTGATTTCAGGAATTCTGTTGCTTGTCTGTTTCAAGCCGTATGTGTTGATATGCTTGCTTTTCGCGTTGTTTTTCAGGAATTGGAGTCGATTGGTATATCGCCATATTCCGATATTCAGTTTGGGTACCTTTTTGCTGTTTTGCGCTGGATTAGTTTTGCTTTTCCCCAACTTGCGCCAAAAATTTACCGACGATTTAACCGTCAAACAAATCGATTCCATCCACGTGGGCGAAGGCGGATTGTATGCGATGAAAGATTCCAATCAGTTTTATTTCTTCTACAACGCCCATTTGAATCGCTTGCGCGTGAAAGATTCTGTGGTTGAATTACTCGAACCAACAGACGCGAAGCAAAAATGGATTTACCGAAAAAATGATTTCAAACCGATTCACCTCGAACCGAAAGGCGAAAAATGGAAATTGTATGTCGTTGAAGACAGTTCTGTGAGTTTGATTCCAATTCAGCGCATCGATCATTCTTTTTCAAATTTAGTCACTTCTGCTCCGCAAGCCATTGCGAATGCGTTGTTGCGCCCGTTTTTATGGGACAATGGTGGCGCGATGAAATATCCGTCCGCTTTGGAAGTCATTGGCGTGCTTGGTTTTCTGATTTTCGCGATTATCAAACGTCGAAAATTGAATGTCGAAGAACAAAAATTGATTTTCACGCTGATTCTTTTCAGCATTTCGATCTTGGCATTGGTCGGTTGGACAACTCCTGTCGCTGGTGCGATTGTGCGCTATCGAATTCCGGCTTATATGGCTATTTTTGTACTCAGTATTTTTATTATTTCAATCCCCGAAAAATGGAAGCAACAAACAACGTAATTTTAATCACCGGCGCAACATCTGGATTTGGACAAGCAACAGCACGCATTTTTGCGCAAAACGGATACGACATCATCGCCACAGGAAGAAGAGCGGATAGATTAGAAACTTTGAAAACAGAATTGGAATCCAATTTTGGCGTTTCAGTCTTGAATTTGTGTTTCGATGTGCGTGTTGAAAACGAAGTCAATCAAGCCATTCAATCGATTCCTGCAAGTTGGTCAACTCGTTTGACAATGCTAGTAAACAACGCAGGTTTGGCCGTCGGAAGATCTCCAATTGATGAAGGAATTGTAGACGATTGGGAACGCATGATTGACACCAACATCAAAGGATTGTTGTATGTCAGCAAAGCCGTAATTCCATTTTTGAAAGCGAAAAAAGCTGGTCACATTTTCAATTTGGGAAGCATCGCAGGAAAAGAAGTGTACGCAGGTGGAAACGTTTATTGTGCTTCGAAACACGCTGTGGACGCTTTGTCAAAATCCATGCGCATCGATTTGGTTGCTTACAATATCAAAGTCACGAACATCGCTCCGGGCGCAGCAGATACTGAATTTTCATTGGTGCGATTCAAAGGCGATCAAGCCACTGCAGATGCAACGTATAACGGTTTTGACCCATTGGTTGCTGAAGACATTGCAGAAACGATTTATTTTGCGGCAACACGTCCAAAACATGTGACGATCAATGATTTGGTGATCATGCCAACAGCACAAGCTTCAGCGACTGTTTTTTACAAACAATAAACTATTTTCGATGAATAAATTTTTCTTTTTCGGCATTTCACTGATTTTATTTTCAGCTTGTTACAAAGGTCGTTCGGTGGATTTAATCATTCACAATGCGAAAATCCACACGATGGATGACAATAATCACGAATACGAAGCCATTGCGATAACCGATGGGAAAATTGTGGAGGTGGGACCAGATCGACAAATCCAAAACAAATATGCGGCGGATGAAATGATTGACGCAGGCCGAAGAGATATGTATCCTGGATTTACGGATGCGCACGGGCATTTACTCGGACTCGCACAACAGAAATTAAACGCAGATTTAGTTGGTTCAAAATCGATGAATGAAATCATTGTGCGATTAGAAAAATACGCTTCTCGAACGGGGAAAAAATTCATCGTTGGTAGAGGTTGGGATCAATCACTTTGGTCTGAAACCGCTTTGCCAGACAATCAGGAATTGAACAAGGTTTTCCCACCGATTCCAGTTGCTTTGTTTCGCGTTGACGGTCATGCTGTTTTGGTGAATGATTGCTTGTTGAAACAATTGAAAATTACACCAGAAACCAAGGTTGACGGTGGAATTATTCACCTAAAAGACGGAAAATGCAGCGGTTTGTTGGTCGATAATGCGATGAATGTCGTTTTTGAAAATTTGCCGAAATATCCAGATGCTGAAATGAAACAAGCGATTTTGGAGATTCAAGAAGAATTGTTTCAATATGGAATTACGGGCGTGCACGAAGCGGGAATCAATTTCAAAGACATTGCCTTTTTTAAGAAAATGGTAGCTTCGAAAGAATTGAAAATGAATTTATACGCGATGCTTTATCCAACGCCAGAAAATATTCAATTTGCGAAGAAAAACGGAATTTTTGAATATCGCAATATGACGATACGCAGCTTCAAAGTGATGGGCGACGGCGCTTTGGGTTCGCGTGGCGCATGTTTGAAAAAGCCATATTCAGACGAGCCCGGACATTTTGGTGTGCTGACAACTCCTTTCGAAGAAATGCAAAAGATTGCTGACATCTGTGAAATTACAGGTTATCAAATGAATGTGCATGCGATTGGAGATTCAACCAATAAATTAGTCATCGATTTGATGGAACGCATTTACGAAGTCAGAAAAGACCACCGTTGGAGAATTGAACACGCGCAAGTGTTGGATCCGACAGATATTTTGAGATTGGGAAATTGCGGTGCTTTTCCGTCCGTGCAACCAACGCACGCAACGACAGATCAACGTTGGGCGAAAGACCGTTTGGGTGAAAACCGCATGCAGGGTGCTTATGCGTATCAATCGTTGTTGAATCAAACGGGAATTATGTGTATTGGAACAGATTTTCCAGTGGAATCCATCAATCCATTTTTAACAATTCATGCGGCAGTGAATCGCAAAAACAAAGAAAATTTTCCAGGTGCAGGATTTCAGAAAAAAGAAGCAATTTCATTTTTAGATTGCATCAAAGGAATGACCTTGTGGAGTGCATTTGCATCGTTTCAGGAAAATCAATTGGGAACGTTGGAAAAAGGAAAAGACGCGACTTTTGCGATTTTTGAAAATAAGGTCAAAGCAAGTGAAGTTTTCCAAGAAAATTTCGCGTTTATGACTTTCATAAAAGGAAAAAAGGTTTACTCTGCTGAATAAACCTTTTAAAACAAATCAAAACATACCTAAGTCCACTTAAAAAACCAGATAAAAAGTGGAATCTGGCAATATCAATCTAAAAACCTTGACGGTATTTTAAATAAATCAAAATAACTGAAATTGATATGCAAGTCTAATTTAATAGTATCAATCTCAATTACTGTAACACAAAAGTGCAACGATTGTTACCATCTGTTTTGAGTAAATGAATATTCGTATGTTTTCATCGAACTTATCCTTATTTTAAATGAATAATTTTTTTTCGACTTTCGAAAATCTTCAATTAAATTTTTAATTTGTGGAAATTCTTAATAATCGAAATTTACATTTTGTAGTTCTATATTTTTCTAAAATGAAACCTTCGATTAAAAAATTAATTTTGTTTTCAATTCAGGATTTGAAAATAATTCCTATTTTTAGACATATCTTGTAAACTATGAAAGAAGTAAAAAGACTTTTTGATATTCCATATTATCAATTAGAAAGACACCCAAATGAAAGGACATTTTCTACCAAAAGAAATGGAGAATGGGATAAAGTTTCGATTCAAGAGTTTGTAGAAAAAGTCAATAAAGTTTCCAAAGGTTTGGTTGCTTTAGGGATTAAACCTGGAGATAGGGTGGGTGTTGTTTCAAGCAATCGATATGAGTGGAACACAGTAGATATTGCAATTCAACAAGTTGGAGGAATAGTCGTTCCTGTTTATCCAAATATTTCAATTTCAGATTATAAATATATTTTCAAAGATGCTGGAATCAAGATTTGCTTCGTTGGGAATCAAGAATTATACGAAAAATTAAACGGCATTAAAGGCGAACTTTCTGCTTTGGAGCATCTTTTCGCTTTTGATCTTTTACCTGAAATTCCTTTTTGGGAAGAAGTTTTTGACGCTGGTTTACCTATCGAAAGTCAAACGATTGATGAACTGAAAGCCAATGTCAGAAATGAAGATTTGGCAACCATTATTTACACTTCAGGAACCACAGGAAATCCAAAAGGTGTGATGCTTTCGCACAACAATTTATTATCCAATGTAATGGCTTGTTTGGAGCGAATTCCTGCGGATGAATATTCTCGCGTTTTAACGTTTTTACCAGTTTGTCACGTGTATGAACGCATGTTGCATTACATGTATTTGTATTTAGGTTGTTCGATTTATTTCGCTGAATCAATGGATACGATTGGCGACAATATCCGCGAAGTAAAACCACATGTTTTTACCGCTGTTCCAAGATTATTGGAGAAAGTGTACGACAAAATCATGGCGAAAGGCGATGAATTGACAGGAATCAAAAAATCTTTGTTTTTCTGGGCTGTAAGCTTGGCAGAACAATATGATGTTGTCGGGAAATCAGCTTGGTACAAATTCAAATTATCTATCGCACGTAAATTGATTTTCAGTAAATGGCAAGAAGCCTTAGGCGGCGAAACGAAAGCAATTGCTTCAGGAAGTGCAGCATTGCAACCAAGATTGGCGCGCATTTTTATGGCGGCAGGAATTCCAATTTTGGAAGGATACGGATTGACAGAAACTTCGCCTGTTGTTTCAGTAAATGATTTCATCAATGGAATTAGAATTGGTACGGTTGGAACAGTTTTAAAAGGCGTAAAAGTGAAATTTGCTTCTGATGGGGAAATTTTGGTGAAAGGTCCAAACGTGATGATGGGATACTACAATTTACCCGAAAAAACTGCAGAGGAAATCGACGTTGAAGGATGGTTTCATACGGGCGACATCGGTGAAATGGTGGAAGACAAATTCCTTAAAATTACAGATCGCAAAAAGGAAATTTTCAAAACTTCTGGTGGTAAATTTATCATTCCACAAGCAATGGAAAATAAGTTTAAAGAATCCAGATTCATTGAGCAAATCATGGTAATTGGAGAAAACCAAAAATTTCCAGCAGCGTTGATTGTTCCTGGATTTGCATTCATCAAAGATTGGGCGAAGAGAAAGAATTTGAATTTCGATAATTTATCAAATGAAGAAATTGCAACCAACGAAGCTGTAATTGAAAGAATCAAGAAAGAAGTTACTGGATTCAATACACTGTATGGTAATTGGGAACAAATTAAGAAAATTGAATTGTTGCCGAAAGAATTTACCATTGAAGGAAATGAATTGACGCCAACATTGAAATTGAAACGCAAAATCATTTTAGAAAAATATAAAACGATCGTTGATAAAATTTATCAAGATTGATTTCTGAAGGTAATTGATGCTTTTTTTAAAGTAAATGATGCATTATTCTAGATGTAATAATTAAAACCAATTTTTTGATGCCGTTAGGTATCACATATTGGTAGCGATGGACGCAGTCCGTCGTGTAAGTGAATAGAAGAATTTGTTTTTGGCGTGTGTTTTTGTTTCAAACCGCGGAGCAGACACAACGTGAAACCATGACAAAAAGCCATTTGAAAAAAATTTTATCATAATTATATTTGACATGTATTAAATCAACTCCGCTCCAATTAGGCGGAGTTTTTTTGTTACTTTTGTCAAAAAAAAGCATGAATTCAGTCGCATTGATTCTCAAATATTTTCCTGATTTAACGGACAAACAAAAATCTCAATTTGAGCAATTAATGCCTTTGTATCAACATTGGAATGAACAAATCAATGTCATTTCACGCAAAGATTTAGATCAATTCTACGAGCGACATGTCTTGCATGCTTTGGCCATAGCGAAAGTGATGCCTTTTGCGGACAATTCTTCTATTTTGGACGTAGGCACTGGCGGAGGATTTCCAGGAATTCCATTAGCGATTTTGTTTCCAAATTGTCAGTTTCATTTGGTTGATTCGATTGGGAAGAAAATCAAAGTGGTAACTGAAGTCGCTGCGGCTTTGGAATTAGAAAACGTCCGCGCAACACATGACCGCGCTGAAAACATCAAAGAAACGTTTGATTTTGTAGTTAGTCGCGCAGTAACCGCCATGCCTGTTTTCTTGACGTGGTTGAAAGACAAATTCAAAGTGGAACAAAAAAATGAATTTCCAAACGGAATTTTATACCTTAAAGGCGGCGATTTAGCTGAAGAAATGAAACCTGTTCAACAATCTGTCACTTATTTTGATATTGCTGATTTGTTCCAAGAAGAATTCTTTGAGACCAAGAAAGTGGTTTATGTGAGGATGAAAGCTCGAAAGTAGATTTTTTCAAGATATTAAGATACTAGGATATTAGGATTTTAAGACTTTGATTTTCTTCAGTTTTGATATTCGAATCAAAATTGCGAAGCAAAAGCAGTAATCTGGCCTTAAAGTTGCGAAGCAACGGCTCTTAATATCTTAAAATCTTACTGCGAAGCGGGTCTTTTTTATGGATGTTAAGATGTCGTGAATTGAGAAATCTAATAATCCAACAATCCAATAATCTAACTATCCATAAATCTAATAATCCAAAAAATTAAGCCCCTTTCAAGCTTGCTTCCAATTCTTTGTAATGATTTTCTAAAGTAGTTTGTTTTTGATTCCAAAGTTCCAAATCAGAACCTTCTTCGGTTGCCTTGTGCTTTCTAATTTTACGAGCAAACTTTGACATCTCGTGTAAGATGTTCAATTGAGCGTGAAAAGAAATTTTATTTTCTTCTAAATTAGTCATGTAATGCATGTTGCTTTATGTGCAGTACAAAATTGTAAAAACAATTTGATAACGCAAATTTAATAACGTTCAAATATGATTAAAAGTATTAACATTTTAAATTTTCAATTGTTCAAAACCAGTAACTAATAACTTTAATTCAAAAAAAAACAGACCAAAAGATCTGTTTTCTAATTATTTTAATCGAAAAAAAATTAAATTTCTGCAGAACTACAAGGGAAAGCTCTATCTACTTTTTTGAATAATCCTTGCAATACTTTTCCTGGACCAACTTCAATTACTTCAGTTGCACCGTCAGCGATCATATTTTGCATGATTTGCGTCCATTTTACTGGTGCTGTCAATTGTGCTACCAAATTGTCTTTGATTGTTTGTGGGTCAGTTACAGCGCTTGCATTGACATTTTGATACACAGCACAAATTGGCATTGAGAATTCAGTTGCTTCAATTGCTGCAGCCAATTCTTCTCTTGCTGGTTCCATCAATGGTGAGTGAAAAGCACCTCCAACAGGTAATTTAAGCGCTCTTTTGGCACCAGCTTCTGTCAACTTTACGCAAGCTTCGTCCACTGCTGGAATTGATCCTGAAATAACCAATTGACCTGGACAATTGTAATTTGCAGCAACTACAACTCCGTCGATTTCTGCACAAATTTTTTCTACTACATCGTCTTCTAGCCCAAGAATCGCAGCCATTGTTGATGGAACTGCTTCACAAGCAGCTTGCATGGCCAAAGCGCGTTTGTAAACCAATTTTAAACCGTCTTCAAATTTCAAAACTTTATTGGCAACCAATGCGGATAATTCACCCAATGAATGTCCTGCAACCATGTCTGGCTTGAAAGCATCGCCTAAGCATGCAGCTAGAATCGTAGAATGTAAGAAAATTGCAGGTTGCGTTACTTTGGTTTGTTTCAATTCTTCATCTGTTCCTTCAAACATAATTTTTTGAATGTCAAAACCAAGAATTTCATTCGCTTGGTCAAACATGTTTTTTGCGATGTCTGAATTGTCATATAAGTCTTTACCCATTCCTGAAAATTGAGCTCCTTGACCTGGAAAAACGTATGCTTTCATATAATTTGTTTTTGTTTTAATCTGACTGATTTTGGGCAAAAATAATAAAATGGTTCATTTGATACCAAAAAAAAATCCACCGATCAATGACCGATGGATTTCTAAAAGTGGGTAATTAGAAATTATTTTCTGATTACGATTTTTTGAGTTGAAACTTCATTGTTCGCTTTAAAGTTTACCATGTAAACTCCATTGCTGAAATTAGAAGTGCTAATTTTGATTGAATGAGCACCAGGTACATTGTTTTCACCATTTGAAGTGTAAACAACTTTTCCAGCTAAGTCAGTTACAGTAACATTAACCAACGCTTCGTTAGTCAAGTTGAAAGCAACATTTACTTCATCATTTGCTGGATTTGGGTAAACTGATAAACCGAATTGATCAGCATCAATATCATTTACACCTAAATAGCTAACTGGAGACATACGAATCATCAATGCATTTGGATCAGCCAAACCAATTGTTGATAAATCTGTCGCTTTGATACCACCTACAGTTCCATCTGGACATGCTTGAGCAGAACCAATACGTAAAGTATTGTTAACAGTAGGAGTTGAATTTTCAGTTCTATAGAAAATAACTCTGTATAATCCTGGAACCAAAACAGCAACATCACTTGACAAAGACAACCATTTACCGAAATCAGCTGAAGTTACAGTATATTCTGGAGTAGTGAAAACTTCTGTCCAATTCGTACCATCAAAAGATTCGATTGAAGCATGAACTTGGTCAGTAGTGAAACCGGTTGATTGTGTTGCAGTGATATAAGTTTTAACAGAACCCACTGAATAGTCTGCAAAAACGTTCATGTAGTTAAACCATCCTAAGATTTCGTTTCCAGTTCCACCGAAGCCAGTGATTCCAGCAACCAAAACTCCATTGTCACGACCAAATTCAGTTCCACCAACCTTTATGTTGCGGAAAGAAGTTGTATCGTTTAAGGTATTACCATCAGGAATTCCTAATTCTGTTGAAACAGTTACATTGTATGCAGTCGCAGATGCAATTGGATTAAATGCATTTGTAATGTTAAATGTATCAGACATACTGGTAGGTAAACTAGCTCCGTATGTAACACCAGCAGCACTCAATTCTGAATAACCGGTAACTGGCTCAGTTGCTCGAACTCTAAAGTTAGTTTGAGTTGCAGCTCCCATGTTTTCAGCAATAGTGATGAATTCGTGTCCAGGGAAAGCAGCAATTTGGTTGTCAGGCAACAAATAGTAATCACAACCTTGAGAAGCAGACGGATTTGAAGTCATGAAACTTCTGACCATTTTACCATCATTTTGGTATGCTTCAGAAATTTTGATGTCATCTACAGCCCAAAACCAATCGTATGTTCCTACGTAGTGAAACCTTACTTTAACAGTTGCAGACCCTGCAGCATTAGCAGAAGAAATATTAACGATTTGGTATTCTGGCACCAATGAAGTTGTGTTAACTGGTACTTCAGTTACAGGATTTACTTCATAAGTTACCCAATTTGTACCACCATCAATTGAAACTTCAATAAAGTTTTGCTCTTGGTAGTGTCTGTAATATTCAGTAAACTCTAAATAAAGAGGAGTACCAGAAGCCAAAGTTGACAGGTTAATTGTACCTGTATACTCCATATATGCGTCTTGAACAGCACCAGCACCAGCAGCATCAGAATCAATTAATGCGAAAGTTGGTCCAGAAACTGATTGAATGGTTGAGTTAAAACCTTGAGCTGTTAAAGATGAAGAAATTGCATTTACAATTTGCCATTTACCTAATGTTCCAGCTGATTGATTAACGCCACTTACGTGAAGCCAATCTGTAGCAGTTCCAAAGTCATTTGACCAAACGATATCACCTTCTGCTTTTTGTTGGTGAGTTGCATGTGCTTTGTTAGCTACAGCATACGTGTTTTTAGATGCAGATACCATTGGGATATTTCCTAAACGCTGAGCGAATAGTGAAGAAGTTCCAACCAATACACCTGCTAATAAGTATATTTTTTTCATAATCATTGTTTTTTGATGCACTAAAATTAACAAAAAATTATAATTCCAAATTAGAATTACACAATTTACTAACGTTTTTTGTCTCTAAACAGTTGAAATTTTGGTTAAAAAAGTTTTAAAAGGAGTAACTAAAGCTTTTCAAATGTTGACTTTATATTAATTTTAATTCAGTTTTTAATAATTAAAAAAAATGTTAGAAATTTTTCTTTGCAAATTCCCAAAGCACCACTCCCGCGCAAACAGACACATTTAAACTGTGTTTGGTTCCAAATTGTGGGATTTCAACGATGTAATCACTTGCATCAATTGCTTCTTGGTCAACTCCGTCCACTTCATTTCCAAAAATAAGTGCGATTTTTTGATTCGGAATTTGTTCAATTTGATGCAATAAAGTCGTTTTTTCAGCTTGTTCAATCGAAGCAACCAAAATATTCTCAGATTTCAATTCATTGATTAATTCAATGATTGAATTTCGGTGTTCCCAAACAATACTTTCTGTGGCTCCTAGCGCAGTTTTGTGAATGTCACGATGAGGTGGTGTTGCGGTTATTCCACACAAATATATCTTCTCAATATTAAAAGCATCCGCTGTTCTGAAAAACGAACCAATGTTGTTTAAACTTCTAATATCATTTAATATAACAATGATTGGAAATTTTTCTTGTACCTTGAATTCGTCTTCTGAAACTCGATCTAATTCCCAAAGTTTTAATTTTCGATTCACCTTTTTAATTTTTGGCAAAAATACGCTTGATTTATTGATTTTGTTGAAAATTATTGAAAACATATCGGTTAAAGATGCAAGAAAACAGAAAGAGTGGACTTACTTTTACGAGGTAATTTCCAGCAATCCATGGCCAAATTGAAAGAAGAAAAAACGGACGAAACTCCGTTGATGAAACAATATAATCAAATCAAAGCCCGACATCCGCAAGCGCTTTTGCTTTTCAGGGTAGGAGATTTTTATGAAACTTTTGGGGAAGATGCCATCAAAGCTTCCAAGATTTTAGGAATTGTTTTGACGAAAAGACGAAACGGTTCTTCACACATTGAATTGGCAGGATTTCCGCATCATTCAATGGATACTTATTTGCCCAAATTGGTTCGCGCAGGTCAACGTGTCGCCATTTGCGACCAATTGGAAGATCCAAAATTGACCAAAAACATTGTCAAACGTGGCGTAACTGAATTGGTCACACCTGGTGTTTCTTTCAATGATCAGGTTTTGGAGAAAAACAGAAATAACTTTTTGTGCGCCATTCATTTGGATCAAAAAGTTCACGGCGTTTCTTTCTTGGATATTTCTACAGGTGAATTTTTAATCGCCCAAGGAAACATGGATTACATCGATAAATTGATTCAAGGTTTTGAACCGAGCGAAATCATTTATCAGAAGAAAATGAATAGTTTGTATCAAACGCAATTCAGTGATAAATACCACGCCTACAAGCTGGAAGATTGGGTTTATACGGAAGATTTCGCCATCGAATCTTTGACCAAACATTTTGGAACAAAAAATCTAAAAGGTTTCGGTGTCGATAATTTAACAGCTGGAATTATTGCTGCTGGAGCAATTTTACATTATTTGTCAGAAACACAACACGATAAATTAGGTCACATTACTTATTTGTCGCGCATCGAAGAAGAAAAGTATGTTTGGCTAGATCGATTTACCGTTCGAAATTTGGAATTGATTCATTCGTTCAACGACAATGCAACAACGTTAATTGATATATTAGATCATACGGCAACTCCTATGGGCGGAAGAATGCTCAAACGCTGGATGGTTTTGCCGCTCAAAGATTTGAAACCAATTCAAGATCGATTGGATTCTGTGGCGTTTTTATTTGAAAATAAAGAATTGCGTTTCCAACTTTCAGAGCATTTGAAAGACATTGGCGATTTAGAACGTTTGATTTCAAAAGTGGCTGTTGGACGTGTAAATCCGAAAGAAGTGAAACATTTGGAAAACACTTTGCGCCAAATTTCACCGATTAAATCGCTCTTAAAATCAACGGGAGTTAGTTCTTTGCAAAAAATCGCCGATCAGTTGAATCCTTGTCAAGCATTGATTGATTTAATTGAAAAATCATTGGTTGAAGAGCCAGCAAATCAAGTAGGAAAAGGAATGATCATGGCTTCGGGTTTGCACCAAGAATTAGACGAGTTGCGTGCCATCGCTTTTTCAGGAAAAGATTATTTGGAAGCGCTGCAAGTCAGAGAATCTGAACGCACAGGAATTCCAAGTTTGAAAGTTTCATTCAATAATGTTTTCGGATATTACTTGGAAGTGACCAATACGCACAAAGACAAAGTGCCAGAAGAATGGATTCGCAAGCAAACTTTAGTAAACGCTGAACGATACATCACCCAAGAATTAAAAGAATACGAAGGAAAAATTCTCGGAGCGGAAGATAAAATTCATTCTATCGAATTTCGTTTGTACCAAGAATTGATTCTTTCCATGGCGGATTATATCAACATGATTCAGCTTAATGCCGTTTTGATTGGACAATTGGATTGCTTGATTTCGTTCGCGATTACTTCGGAAGAGAACAATTACATCCGTCCTGAAATGAACGAATCTTTCGCTATTGACATTAAAGATGGTCGTCATCCTGTGATTGAAAAACAATTGAAAGCGGGCGAAGAATATGTTTCAAATGATGTTTATTTGGACAACGAAACGCAACAAATCATCATGATTACAGGACCCAATATGTCTGGTAAAAGTGCTTTGTTGCGACAAACGGCATTGATTTCCTTGATGGCGCAAATGGGCTGTTTTGTTCCTGCGAAAAGTGCCAAATTGGGATTGTTGGATAAAATTTTCACGCGCGTTGGAGCATCGGATAACATTTCTTCAGGTGAATCAACTTTCATGGTGGAAATGAATGAAACTTCCAGTATTTTGAACAACCTTTCAGAAAGAAGTTTGATTTTGCTCGATGAAATCGGGAGAGGAACAAGCACTTACGATGGAATTTCAATTGCTTGGGCGATTGCTGAGTTTATCCACGAGCATCCAAAATTCAAAGGAAAAACACTTTTTGCGACGCATTACCACGAATTGAATGAAATGACCAATCAATTTGAGCGCATTCAAAATTTCAATGTGGCAGTGAAAGAAACTGGAAATCGCATTTTGTTTTTGAGAAAATTGGTTCCTGGTGGAAGTGAACATTCATTCGGAATACACGTGGCAAAATTGGCTGGAATGCCGGCGCAAGTTATCAATTCTGCGAATAAAATTTTGGCGCGATTGGAAAGTTCTCATGCTGGACAAGACAAAGAAAAAATCAAAAAAGCGATTGCGCAAAAAGACATGCAATTGAGTTTCTTTCAATTAAACGATCCCGTTTTGGAACAAATTCGCGAAGAATTGGTTACCATTGATATCAATACGTTGACTCCTGTCGAAGCTTTGATGAAATTGAATGAAATCAAGAAGTTGACTGGCGGTTGAAACATCTTTAGCCAAAAATAAATGCACAAACTATGAAAATTACCACATTCGGCGCAAGCTCTAGCAAAAATTCAATCAATAAAACTTTTGCTCATTATACAGCGAAACAATTTGAAAATGCGACCATCGAATTTTTGGATTTGAATGATTATTCATTACCGTTATTTTCAGTTGATTTGGAAGTTGAAATGGGAATTCCTGAAAATGCGAAAGATTTTTATTTGAAAATTTTATCAGCAGATTTATTGGTCATTTCCATGGCGGAGCACAATGGCTCTTACTCAGCGGCATTCAAAAATTTATTGGATTGGATTTCACGCTACGAGGGAAAAGTTTTCGCCAATAAGAAAATGTTTTTGTTGGCAACTTCGCCAGGGGCTAGAGGAGGAGAAAATGTTTTAGAAGCAGCACTTGCAAGATTTCCAAGACATGCCGCCGAGATTATTGAACACTTTTCATTGCCCAAATTTGAAGAGAATTTTGATCCTGAAAAAGGCATTTTGGATGAAAGTTTGAATCAAATCTATTTGGCGAAAATTGAAAATGTAAAAAACAGAATGAATCAATTTTGAATCTGTAAATTATACAACATTCATTTTAAATCATATAACATTCAATCGCCCAAATAGCATCAATTTTATAGTTCCTGAATTCATCTTCATTCGAAGAAGCAATTTCGCTCAATTTTCAGGTGTAAATTATGGTGGAAGTCAAGCGAGAAGGTATTATATTGCAAAAAACTAACTTGGGTTTTGAAAACGAAGGAGTACTTAATCCTGCTATTTTTCAGGAAGGAAATACAATACACGTTTTTTATCGCGCCGTAAAATTTAGAAATAATTCCACTATCGGTTATTGTAAATTGGAAGGACCACTTGAAGTTGTTGAAAGAGCCGAATGTCCTATTTTGTATCCAACTTTTCCTTTTGAATCACACGGTGTTGAAGATCCTCGAATTGTGAAAATAGACGATTTGTACTATTTGACCTACACCGCTTACAATGGAATGAACGCTTTGGGGTGTTTGGCGACTTCAAAAAATCTATTACATTTTGAAAAGCAAGGAATAATAGTACCACAAATTACTTTCAAGGAATTCAGATTATTGGCAGAAGCCAAAAGCGTCATCAACGAAAAATACAACCGCTATAACAGGGACAAAAAGAATCCAAATCAAAATGACAGTTGTTTGATTTGGGACAAAAACGTGATATTTTTTCCTAGAAGAATTGATGGTAAAATCTGTTTTTTACATCGAATAAAGCCAGATATTCAGATAGTGAAAATCGATGAGTTAAGTCAATTAACCAGGGATTTTTGGAGCGAATATTTTTTGCATTTGGAAAAGCACATCGTTTTGACCGCAAAATACAAACATGAAATTAGTTACATCGGTGGCGGTTGTCCTCCAATTGAGACGCCTTTTGGCTGGTTGTTGATTTACCACAGTGTACACGACACGATTCGCGGATACATTTATTCAGCAAGCGCAGCTTTATTAGAATTAGAAAATCCTGAAGTTGAAATCAGCAGATTACCTTATCCGCTTTTCGAACCAGAAGAAAAATGGGAAATTGAAGGCGAAGTAAACAACGTTTGTTTTCCTACCGGAACAGCCATTTTTGGTGATACCCTATACATTTATTATGGTGCAGCAGATGTCAGAATTGCTTGTGCTTCTGTGAGTTTATCCGCTTTAATTCAAGAACTATTGAATTTCAGTGTAGTGAGTAGTCAAAAATTATTAAATCAATAAATAATGAATCGAAACAGCAACAATACCGTCAATTCGCAAAGTTCAGATTTGATTTTTCCAACCAAGAAACCTGAAATTTTAATTGTTTCATCCTATCCGCCGAGAGAATGCGGGATTGCCAATTACACTTTTGATTTGGTTAAAGCATTGAATAATAAGTTTAATCAATCCTTTAAAATCAACATTTGTGCGTTGGAAACCAATCATGAAATTCACACTTACACTGATAAAATTGAATCGGTATTGAACACCGATCGACCAGCAGATTTTAATTCACTGGCACAGAATATCAATCAGTCTGACGAATTGAAAATGGTTCTTTTTCAGCATGAATTTGGATTTTATCACCATTGTGAAACCGATTTTATGTTTTTAATTCATGCCATCGAAAAACCAATGATTTTTGTGTTTCATACTGTTTTGCCAAAACCTGATGAAAATTTGAAATTGAAAGTGCAACAAATTTGTGCCGTTTCAAAAGCAATTATTGTGATGACTAATTTTTCAGCAGAAGTTCTAATCAATGATTATCAAATTGAAATTGAGTTGATCCATGTCATTCCACACGGAACCCATTTGGTCAAACATTTGGATAAAATAGAATTGAAAGCCAAATTCAAATTTGACGACAGGTTGATTTTATCCACTTTTGGTTTATTGAGCTCGGGAAAAAGCATAGAAACAACGTTGAAAGCGTTGCCAGCAATCATCGATCAATTTCCTGAAGTATTATTTTTGATTATCGGAAAAACGCATCCAACGGTGGTGAAACAAGAAGGCGAAAAATACCGTGAAATGTTAGAAAGAATCATCGGAAAATTGCAACTTCAAAACCACGTTAAATTCATCAATGCGTTTGTTCCATTGCCTGAATTGCTGGAATATTTGCAAATGACGGATATTTATCTGTTTACCTCTAATGACCCGAATCAAGCGGTAAGTGGCACTTTTTCATACGGCATGAGTTGCGGTTGTCCCATTGTTTCAACACCAATTCCGCATGCGAAAGAAGTTTTGCTGGACGGCGGAGGAATCATCATTGATTTTGGCAATTCAGACCAACTTTCAGCCGCTGTTTGTAAATTATTGAAAGACGAAAATCAGAGGAAAGAAATTCGCATCAAAGGTTTACAGCGAATTGCAGCCACCGCTTGGGAAAATTCTGCCATTCAACACGCTTTGTTGTTTGAGAAAATCAGTCACGAATCGATTGAATTGATTTACAACATGCCCAAATTGAATTTAGACCATGTCAAAAAAATTACTACACCGAAAGGAATTGTTCAGTTTTCGATAGTCAATCAGCCTGATATTGATACAGGTTATACGCTAGATGACAATGCCCGAGCGATGATTGCCATTTGTCAGCACTATGAATTGACAAGCGATGAATCCGATTTAGCTTTGATTGAAACCTATTTAAATTTCATTGAATTTTGTTATCATTCAGAAGGATATTTTTTAAATTATGTGGATGAAGATTTTCTTTTCACGGACCAAAATTACAATACCAATTTGGCAGATTCCAACGGTCGAGCTATTTGGGCACTGGGTTATTTGATTTCGATGCACAATATTTTGCCTGAAAAATTCATTCACAAAGCAGAAGTTATTTTTGAAGCAGCATTGAAAAATGTGCATAAAATACATTCCACCAGGGCGATGGCATTTGTAATCAAAGGACTTTATTATCAGCACAAAAAGTTCAGCTTTTCAGCAAATATCAAATTGATGCGCGATTTAGCGGATCGATTGGTTGCGATGTATATGCACGAAGCAGATGAAGAATGGCATTGGTTTGAAAGTTACTTGACTTATGCAAACAGTATTTTGCCTGAAGCTTTGTTGTGTGCTTGGAAAATTTCTGGCTTTCAGAAATATGAAGAAATTGCCAAATTGAGTTTTGATTTTTTGTTGTCAAAAACAATGAAAAATGGCAGAATCAAAGTGATTTCCAATCGCGGTTGGTTGCACAGAGGAAAAGAAAATATTCAGGTGTTAGATGGTGGTGAACAGCCGATTGATGTTGCTTATTGCATCATGGCTTTGAGTCTTTTTTATAAAGTATATAAATCAGCTGAATATGAGCAATACATGAAAATTTCTTTCAATTGGTTTTTAGGACAAAATCATTTACATCAAATAATCTACAATCCAGAAACGGGCGGATGTTATGATGGTTTGGAGGAAACGAATATCAATTTGAATCAAGGTGCTGAATCAACTGTTAGTTATTTGATGGCGAGATTGACGATAGAGAAAACATTTTATGTAAATAAGAAAAATCAATTCATGATCTCAAGTAAATACAAATCTGTGAGTTAAAACAAATCAGACAGATTGTGAATGTGTAAAATGTTGAATCTGTGAATTGTGTAACATTTTTCTAGAGTTATATAACTACCTTACGCATTATTGCAGGCAATTTTACCAAAAACTTAAAAGCAGTGAAGCTCTACATAAAATACATGGTAAGTTCGCGTTGCAAGCTGGCTGTCAAAGAGGTTTTGAAAAAACTTCAAATTCATTTTATTTTGGTTGATTTAGGAGAAATAGAAATCATGGAAGATCTTTCTAATGAAGAAAGAGACGTCTTGAAATCTGAACTTTTACTTTGTGGCTTAGAATTGATGGACGACAAGCGTGCGGTATTGATTCAAAAAATCAAAAATGCCATTTTTACCATGGTGCATGAATCAGATCAGGAAATGAAAGTGAATTTTTCAAGTTATTTAAGTGATAAGCTGGACCACGATTATACTTATTTGTCCAATTTATTTTCAGAAGTTCAAGGCACCACGATCGAACAATTTGTGATTGCCCATAAAGTCGAACGCATCAAAGAGTTGATATCTTATGGCGAGTTGACGATTACTGAAATTGCTTGGAAATTAAATTACAGCAGCATTGCGCACCTTTCGAATCAGTTCAAAAAAGTGACAGGACTTTCTCCTTCTCATTTCAAAAATCTGAAAAACAAATTGAGAAAACCGCTAGAGGAAATCGGTCAACCATCATCAAAATAGCTTTCAAAAATGGAAAAAATAGATAGTGCCAGCGCTTTGAAAACATGTTTGATTGATGCCAATCCAAACGCGTTGATGATTATTGACTTTAAAGGAAATGTTTTAGAAGTAAATCAAAAATTATTACGTCTTTTCGACTGTAAAAAAAACGCTTTGCGTCATAGCAATTTAAATGATTTCTTTGATGAATCAGATTTTTTAGTAAACCACAGAGAAATTTTTCTCAAAAAAAATAAATCAGAGATTCAGACTTTTTTGAAATTAAAAAATCAAAAAATCGCTATTGTTTTGAATTCATTCCCATTTAAAAATGAACAGGGCAAAGTTGCAGGGGCGGTCATTCAATTTAACAATCCAGCCATTGACGATTCCAATTATATTTTAAATTCCAAGGAAAAAATATCAAGCAATTTAAAAAATAAATTTACAGATTTATCTAGTCAAGAAATTTCATCACGTTACGCTAGAAGTTTAATTGAAGCAAGTTTAGATCCGCTTTTCACGATTAGTGTGGAAGGGAAAATTACCGATTTCAACAATGAGAGTATGGAGGTAACAGGATTGAAGCGAGAAAAATTAATCAATACAGATTTCAAAAGGTACTTCACCGAGCCAGAAGAAGCCCAAAAAGTATATCAACAAATTTTCGAAAATGGATTTGTCGACGCTTATCCGTTGGTGATCAAAGACCATCGATTGACAGCAGTTCTGTTGAATGGTTCAGTTTACAAAAACGACAAAGGATTGGTAATAGGTGCGGTGGTAGTTGCTCGAGATATCACCACGCAAAACAAAATTGAAAAGGAACTGATAGAAGCAAAAGTTTTTGCGGAAAAAGCGACCAAAACCGCTGAAGATGCGAAGTTGAAAGCTGAATCGGCAACTCAAATTGCTGAAGATGCTGTCAAATCAAAACAGCAGTTTTTATCCAATATGAGTCATGAAATTAGAACTCCAATGAATGCCATTATTGGATTTACGAAAGTCGTTTTGAAAACTGAACTTGATGAAAAGCAACTCGAATACATCGAAGCAATTAAAATCAGTGGCGATGCATTGATTGTTTTGATTAATGACATTTTGGATTTAGCAAAAGTCGACTCTGGCAAAATGGTTTTTGAGCGAGCACCTTTTAAAATGGCTTTTTCAATTGCTGCGATGTTGCATTTATTTGAAACTAAAATTCAAGAGAAAAACTTGACATTAGTGCGTAAATACGATGATTCCATTCCTGAGATTTTGATTGGTGATCCCGCTAGATTGCATCAAATTATATTGAATTTAATGAGCAACGCCGTCAAATTCACCAACAATGGAAATATTACTATTTCTATTAATATGATTGCGGAAAGTAAAAAAGACGTGACCATCGAGTTTGCTATTGCTGATACGGGAATTGGAATTGCAGAAAATAAGATTACCAGCGTTTTTGAAAATTTCCAACAAGCCACTACTGGAACTTCTCGTATTTATGGAGGCACAGGTTTGGGCTTAGCGATAGTTAAAAAATTAATTGAATCGCAAGATGGATCAATTCAAGTTCAGAGTATTTTAGGAAAAGGTTCAACATTCAGTTTTCGATTGAAATTTCAGAAAACCAATGAAAATGTAGAAACTATTTTGCCGTTTTTTCACAAAGACGATCAAATAAAAGGGGTAAAAATATTGGTTGTAGAGGATATTCCACTCAACCAACTTTTGATGAAAACACTGCTTGATGATTTTGGATTTAAATCTGAAATTGTAGTAAATGGAAAAATTGCCATAGAAAAAGTCAAAAAAAATAAATACGATATTATCTTGATGGACTTACAAATGCCTGAAATGAATGGGTTTGAAGCGACAAAGTTCATAAGAAATGAAATGAAATCAAATATTCCGATAATAGCCTTAACAGCGGACGTTACCACAATGGATTTAGCAAAATGTAAATTGGTTGGTATGAATGATTACCTGGCCAAACCGGTGGATGAGCAATTATTGTACAGTAAAATTGTAGGACTTTTGAAGAATCCAACGTCCTCGTTAATTCCCAAAAATGTCGAAATTGTTGAGAGTAAAAAGAAATGTATCAATTTAAATTATTTGATGACGCGCACAAAATCCAACCCTTTGTTGATGTCTGAAATGATTTCACTTTACTTAGAACAAACTCCCCCCTTGATTTTTAGTATGAAAGAAAGTTTTGCTTGTAAAGATTGGAAAACGCTTCAAATGGTAGTACATAAAATGATTCCTTCTTTTTCGATCATGGGAATTGATAATCAAATTGAAGAAATGGCAAAAACGATCAAGAATTTCGCAGAAGAACAATTTCAAATGAATGATATTGAGAATATGGTTTATCAAATTGAAAGTGTTTGTTTACAGGCATTTGATGAACTTAGCGAAGAATTGAAATTGATTCAATTGAATTAAATATAATCAACAATAAAAAGAAAAACTCCAACAAGATGAATAGCAAACAACAAACAGTTTTTTTAGTCGATGATGATGCTGTATTTTTAAAACTATTAGCCATCGATTTTCAGCTACAAACAAACTTTAAAGTTTTGACATTTGAAACAGGCGAGAAGTGTATTGAAAATTTAGAATTACAACCAGATTTGATTATTCTAGATTATCATCTAGACGGAGTAGAAAAAGGAGTGAAGAACGGTATTGAAACTTTAGATATTATTAAAGAGTTCAATCCATTGATTCCTGTGATCATGCTTTCGTCACAAGATAAAATTGAAGTAGCGATTGATTGCATGCACCACAAAGCTTACGACTATATCGTAAAAAGCGAAACTTCATTCATCAGAGTTCAAACGGTTATACAATCCATTTTTAATTTTAAACAAATTGAAAAGAAATTACATTGGTACATGGATCGCATGTAAAATCTTTGCGTGAAAGCAAAAGTTGAGGTTAAAACTCATTGAATCGTCTGTTGGATAAGCAGTCGATTTTTTTATTTCTATAAGTGTGAATCTTACAACTTTTTGATTTAGTTGTGTAACACCCAACGACCACAATTTGAGGACCTTTGTAGTGTGGAAATTCATTCACAATTAATACAAATAAAATGAAAAATTCTATCATCTTGCTTTCGGTTATGTTATTGGCTGGAGCATCAATATTTCAAAGCTGTGAATCTTCAACTGAAAAAGTAAAAGATGAACAAGAGAATGTAAGAGAGGCTAATGAAGATTTGGAAGAAGCAAAAAGAGAAAATGAAGCTGACATCGCCAAGTTTAAAGAAGAACAATTAGTTGCCATTGCAGAAAACGAAAAAAGCATTCAAGATTTCAAAATCAAAATTGCTTCAGACAAAAAAGCATCCGCAGCATACAAGGATGAGATTTTGAATTTAGAGATGAAAAATCAAATGCTTTCACAAAAAATGGATGGTTACCAAGGTAATTCAAAAGAGAACTGGGAAGCCTTCAAAACGGAGTACAAACATGACATGGAATCTTTTGGTAAAGCTTTCAAAGATTTGACAACTAAAAACACGAAGTAATTCAATTTTAAAAACTTAGAAAATATGAAAAATTCAATAAAATTATTTTTAGCTATTTGTTTGATTTCTAGTCAATCATTTGCTCAGGATAAAGATTTCAGAGAAAAATTAACAGGAGGATTAAAAGTGGGAGCAAACCTTTCAAATGTTTATGACACACAAGGGGAAGATTTTCAAGCAAATGGAAAATTAGGTTTTGCTGGTGGTGCTTTTCTTTCAATTCCAATCGGAAAATATTTAGGGGTTCAACCAGAAATATTGTTGTCGCAAAAAGGATTTCAAGGCTCAGGAAGATTACTTGGTTCTCCTTACGATTTTTCCAGAACAACTACTTTTATTGATGTTCCTTTACTGTTTGCTTTCAAACCACTTACATTTTTCACGATTGTTTTGGGACCGCAATATTCTTATTTGATACACCAAAAAGATGTTTTTTCATCTGCAATCAATACTTCGGCACAAGAAACAGAATTTAAAAATGATAACATCAGAAAAAATATCCTTTGTGGAATTGGCGGTGTTGACTTTACAATAAAACATGTCGTTGTTGGATTAAGAGCTGGAGCAGATTTTCAAAAGAATAACGGATCAGGAACTGTAACAACACCGCGTTATAAAAACGTTTGGTATCAAGCAACAATTGGATTCCGTTTTTAGATTTATCCTGATGATGGATTTTCAAAACAGCTATTTTAACAGATGTTCTTATCCAACATGTTGTTAGAGTAGTTGTTTGAAATTCAATTTTTAATATTCAATGCAAATAAATTAAAACCAATATCATGAAAAAATTAACCGCATTTATTTTTGTTTTAACCATCGGTTCAACTGTTTTGGCGTTGATGAGTAGTTGCAAAAAATACGAAGATGGTCCAATGATCAGTTTTCGCACTAGAACAGAAAGACTTTCAAATACTTGGAAAGTTGATAATTATACCGTCAATGGCAATGATTTGACAAGCTTGTACACAGATTGTACTGAAACATTTTCAAAAAGTGGTTCTTACAGTTATTCATGTGGACTTTTCGATGGCGTTGGAACATGGAAATTTCAAAGCAACGATGAAAGAATTCAATTGACGGGCAACGATGACAAATCAAATCGCAATCTGAAAATTTTGAAATTGGAAGAAAATGCTTTTTGGTACTCAACAGATGATGGAAGTGATCATTCTGAAGTACATATGGTTACCAAAAAGTAATGAGATGAGTAATAGAATACTTTATCAAATAGCAGTCGTTTTAATAGTTTTTTGGTTCATCGGTTTCTTAGGATTTAACCTGGGCGGCTTGATTCACATCTTACTTATTCTAGCAGTGATTTCGATTTTACTAAGTATCATTCGAGGTCGATAATTCAAAATATCAATAATTTATAATACATAGGAAACATGGAAAAATCAAACAACAACAATGCAAAGCTAATCGGTGCTTTGTTAGTAGGTGCAACTGTAGGTGCTGCATTAGGAGTACTTTTCGCGCCAAGCAAAGGAAGTGAAACAAGAAAAAAATTGATGTCGAAAGGTGAAAATATGACTGACGATATCAAGGGAAAATTAAATGATTTTTACGAAAGAAGTAAGAATGACGTTGACCATGTGAAGTCAAAAGTTCAAGCATAATCTTTCAAGAAATTATTTGGAATCGGGATTTATCGTCCCGATTTTTTTTTGTATTTTATTTCACTTAATTAGCGCATAAAAAAAGCCAGTCTAAATAGACCAGCTTTGATTGCAATTTATCGCCAATGGCGCCCTAAGTTTTTAGATTTTATATTTCTTGAAGAATGAGTCCCAGTTCCAAATAAAATTTCCAACCACTTCATCCATTCTTTTCAAAAACAAAGGATTTGGTGCTGATAATCTTTTGAAATAAGTATCTTGAAATTCATTCAAATTGTACTTGTGGAAAATCGCTTTAGACATTGCGTAAATCATGTTTTTAGAAGGATGATTGACTCTTGTCATAAAGCTTTGGTATTCGCGTACCAATTTCGTGAAGTCTTGCTCAGACATACCGTAAAGTTTGCCTAATTTTTCAAAGATCAATTTTTCTACCCTGAAAGCTTGGTCAGCTTCAAAAGTACTTTCGAGATAAGATAAATTTCCTACAATTACTATCAAAGCAAATTCACCATCTTCATGAGATGAAATATTTGGAGAAGCCACAAAGGCTGCGTCGTCGTTAATTAAAGCTGCTACTTCTTTGAAGCCATTGTCCACAACCTCAAGCAATGCGTTTACAAACACATTCGCAACTTGATTGTCTGACAGCCTACGTTTGATAAGCGTTCCTAACATAGCATTTCGTTTTCGTTCAATTACAAAGATAGGTGTCAGTTGCTTGTTTTTTTTAAGTCAGTAAAATACATTATCCACGAAGTTATTAACATATAGTTAATCCCACGGTTAATATCAATCCAAGTTCTTTATTTTGTACTTTTGAGAACCGATATTATATCCACAATTTATGCGTAAAAAAGCAGTTTTTTATTTGATTTTCATTCTACTAATTGCTTGTGTAATTTATTATCTGATACAAACGAAATCGTTAGTGAAAACCGCGCAAGCAACTAAAAAAGAGATGAATGCTGCGTTTTCGGTAAAGCTGAAATCAATAGAACTTAATCTAAACCTTACTGCCAATTTAATTTTGTCTGATACCGTTGATCTTTCATTCAAAGTGGCTGGTAAACTGGAAGAAGGGGAGATTGACTTTCAACGAGAAAAACAGTTTAAGAAGAACCAATTATTGTGTCAAATCAACAATAGAAATGCATTTTTACAATATTTGGACGAAAAAAAGCAGTTTCAAAACCAGTGTGATAACGCGATTAAAATTTTAGAGAAACTAATTTTGCCTAACGAATTAGTTAAGTGGAAAGTTTTTGCATCATCGCTTTCAGAAAACCAATTGATTGCAGATTTCCCTCCAGTTAGTAACGCAGAAGAGCAAAAAATCGTGACGAATTTAAATCTTCTCAAAAATTACAAGGAAATCAAAAAGACGGAATCAAATATGTCGAATTACTTCTATTTGGCGCCGTTTGATGGGAAAATCATTTCAATCAATGCAAAAGTTGGTAAAAACATCCGCAAACACCAAGTGGTTGCAAAACTGGTAGCTACTGGTACAAAGACCCTTAACGTTGAAATGGATTCATCCGATTATTCAAATATCAAATCCGTTGAGAAAATTTGGGCCCAAGTGGGAAATTTCAAATATGAACTGGATTGGAAAGCTAAAACTGTAGTTGAAGGTGGTTCAAAAGTGACGCTTCTTTTTAAGGTTAGAAAGTGGAAGCATTTTGATTCAGATCATACAATAGCTGTGAAGTTAATTGGAAAATCATTGAAAAAATATGCCGCTATTCCCTCAGATTTTATTCACAATGGAAGCGTAAAGACTGCACGCCGAGGAAGCGTGGTTAAAATAAAAGTCCAACAAACATTCAAAGATTCAGTGCTTGTTTTAGGACTAGATGAGGTGGCTAAAATTATCAAATAACTACTTCAATAATTTTTCAGCTTGCTTGATTATCGGGTCGTCGGTAGGTTTTACTTTCTTGGGATTTAATTCAAACTTAGCACTTGGAATTTCAGATTCTGAAAAAGTTTCCAAATCCGGTTTTTTGATTTCCAAATCAATGTTTGCGGCTGGATAAAGTTGCGTGCTAAAAAAATTGGGATTCAATTGAATAGATAACTTTGATTTTTTCAATTCTAATTCCAAGGTTCCAGCGTTACCAGCGTAAAAACTTCCTCCAGCAGTCGTGCCTACAATTTTAGCTTTAGCAAGTGTTTTCAAATGGCAAGCCAGTATCGATGCGGCAGAAAATGTTCCTTCATCGGTGATCACAACGATATTTCCTTTGAATTTTTCAGGGAAATTTTTCCCAACCGTTAAAGGTCCATTGGCTTCTTGATTTCGTTTGTCAGCTTTTTTCAAGGCTTTCAAATTTTTGAGATAGACTTTGGTTGTCCAACTATGCATTTTTACGCCTAGCTTTCTTAATTCACTTTTAGTCAATTGCTTTTCAAAATAATAAGCGCCAATATCGGTTCCTTCTTCCAAAAGATAACGCAATATTTCGACTTGAATAATTCCTCCAGTGTTACCTCTTAAATCGATGATTAATTTATCGATTTTTTTCTTTTTCATTGATTCAAAGGAACTCTTCAAAAACGCATCATATTTCAAACCTTTAGAAAACTGAAAACTTTCAAATTTGAAATAGCCGTATTTGTTTTTTTCAATGCTAAATGAACCAAAATCTTTCAATTTCATTGCCATTTTGTCGTTTCCAAATCTCGCACGGATTGTATTTACAAGCGGGTGTTGGAGTTTTACAAATTTCGAAATGGTGTCTTTTTTATAAATGTATTGAATTTCAATTGAATCTTTCTTTTCTGGATTTGCTAAATATCTGTAAAAATCAAATAATTGACTCGCAGTATAGTATTTAAAATCCATGCCGTTTTCATCAGATGAAACGAAAGGACTGATGATTTTCATCCATTCAGCAATGTTTTTGTGGTCAATGGCGTAGATTTCTGTTCCTCCTACAATGACATCTTTTGCTTTGGTAGATTTAGGTGCGGTTTTCTGATTTTTTGCTTGTAAAATCAAGTCGTCTGGATGTGTCGCGGTTGCAAAAAGTTTTTTATTGACCAAAACAACGTCGAAAGGCAAACTCTGATTTGCACGTCCCCATTCTTTGATAACCGCTTTGGATGGTGCTAGCGATGTGTGACCACATTGGATTTTAGCCAAAAACGCAGCGTATTTTTGATATTGCTCTAGAGGAGAAAGGGGAGAACGTAAGTCTTCTCTCAACTTTTGAAAATTGCTTTGAAGCGCTTGTTCGGAAATGTGTAAATATGGATTCGCTTCTATTTTGAAAAATGCTTTTTGAAATCTTTCAAAATCTAACCGTTGAAATTTTAGTATGTTGGATGCTTGACCAAATGAAATGGCATATAAAAGCAGAAAAAAGAATAACGATATGGTGATTTTCATAGAACTCAAACTTTAACTACAAAGGAACAAAAAATTCAAAGAAAATTACGGCATTTTGATTTCGGTTTATTCAAATTACTTTTTCAACATTTTATCTGCTTGTTTGGTATAATAACCTTTTTGGTTGGAGATCATTTGGTAAAGTTCTTTCGCTTTTACTTTGTCATTTTTCAAGTCGTATGCATTTGCTAAATACCACAGCGCCTCCTCGTCAAAATTGTTGAATGGATTAGCAATCACTTTTTGAAAAGATTCTATTGCTTGATCTATTTCATTGAGGTTGTAAAAACACAAACCACCGTAAAACAAAGCATTGATATCATCAGGATAAAAAGTCAGAATATATTGAGTTCGATTCAATGTTTGTTTGAAATTCCCCGTTTTGAATTGTTCTACCGTTTGATTAATGTAATCGTGATAAGGTACATCAATCGATTTCCAATTTGCATTTTCAGCTTCCTGACCTCCAAAACCATCGTCTGCAGGTGTTCCTGAAAGTGTAATTTGTTTGGATTGAATTTCTGGTTTTGATCGATAAGATCGATAGTCTACTAGTTTAAAATCATTTAAATAAATTTCCTTGGCGTGTTTTTTATCTAACGTCAATTTTGGTTTAATTGAATAAGGCTGAATTTCTTTTAAAGGCAATATGAAGTATTCTTCTTCGTTTTCTGCTTGATTTTGATTGTTTTGTGTCGCGATTTGTTGCACTTTGGTCTTGAAATTGGAAACAACAACCGCAGGATTGATTTGCAAATGTTCAGGCAATTCTTCCAATTTTTGAATTTCTTTAGAAATGACAATATCTTGTTTGTCAACTACAACTTCTTTTTTGGAGATGTTTTTTGGTTGATTTTGTGTTTGTTTCAAGTTAAAAAAAGCAATTACTAAAAGTAAAACAAAAGTGATTCCTGAAAACCAAATTAATCTATTCGATTTTCTTAAATATTTTTGATCAAGTTGACGCATTTTTTCAGTTCCTTGACTGGCTTTTGACCAACCTTCCAGTGCATCTTTTTCGAATTCATCCAATTGCGTTGATTCTACTTTAGAACCATCAGTCCTAAAAGCATCAATCTCAGACCTTGTGAGATGAGAGTTTGGTGAATCTTGATTGGAAATATTATTGTTTAAATTCATCGTTCTGAATTAAAATAAGTTTTAAATTTCTTTTGCCGTTTTGAATCGCACTTTTAACTTTATTCAAGTCGAGTTTCAAAATAGCTGAAACTTCGTGATATGATTTGTTTTCTAAATAAAAAAGTCGCAAACATTGTTCTTGATCAGTTTTAAGTTCAGAAAGGGTGTTTTCTAGTAAAACCAGTTTGGGTTCAATATTCTCAATTTGTTCGGATTCTTCTGTTAATAAATCTATTTGAACTTGATTTAAAAATTTCGTTTGTTGTTTTCTTAAATACATCAAACATTCATTTTTTGTCAATCTGTAAATCCATCCTTTGAAATAATCAATGGAATGTTTGATGATTTTATCCCCTAATTCCTCAAATATTTTCGAAGTCAAATCTTTAGCTTCAAATTCATCCTTTAAATATTTCATGCAAGTCCCCATTACCAAATGACCGTAACGTTCATAGATGATGCCAAAAGAATCAGTGTCATGACTTTCTTTATAAATAGCAATCAATTCTGAATCACCCAATAAGCGGTATTTTTTTCTTTTCCTTTGAAACATTTAAACTTAGCTTTGAATCACCATTTTTTTAGATTCGGTGTCGAAAAATCATTTTATTTCAATAGAGATGCAACATCATATTGAATTCCATAATTTATAATTCGATAAATTTAGATATTATTTTATTTATGCCTATATTTATATTATATGAATCAAGGCAAAACTTCAGCTATGAAAAAAATCGCATTTTTAACATCAGGTGGTGATAGTCCCGGGATGAATGCTTGTATTAGATCGATTGTAAAATCTTGTTTGAATAGAAATATCATTCCTGTTGGAATAAGAGATGGTTTTAAAGGTTTGATGGCTGGAGATTTTTGGGAGATGAACTATTCAGATGTCGACAATATCATTCAATTTGGCGGTACAATTTTAGGAACTGCCCGAAGTGAAGACTTCAAGAATCCCGAAAAACGCAAAGATGCCATTCTAAAATTAGTTGAGAATAACATTGATGGTTTGATTGTGGTTGGCGGCGATGGAACTTTTACGGGAGCAACAATTTTAGCGAAAGAAATTGGGATTGCAATAATTGGAATTCCAGGTACAATTGATAATGATATTTTTGGAACAGACCATTCAATTGGGTATGATACTGCATTAAATACTGTCATTGAGGCGGTTGACAAAATTCGAGATACAGCCACAAGTCATCATCGCGTCTTTTTTGTTGAAGTAATGGGGAAACATGCCGGATTTATCGCATTGAATTCAGCAATCGCCACAGGGGCAGAGATGGTTTTAGTTCCAGAAGAAGTAACAGATATTCAGTTGCTTGTTCAACAAATCAAATCGCAAAATCAAGGCAAACGAAGTAGTATTATAATTGTAGCGGAAGGTGATGATGCAGGAGGTTCGCTCGATGTCATAAATAAAGTAAGACCTTTTTTAGAAAATTATGATTTAAGATCTTCCGTTTTAGGACACATTCAACGAGGTGGCAGTCCTACTGCATTTGATAGGATTTTAGCCACCAGAATGGGGGATTTTGCGGTTCAACTTTTACTTGATGGTAAAAGTAATTTGATGATTGGTTCAGTAGGTGACAAACTTCAGACGATTTCTATTTTAGATGGGATCAACAAGAAAATTGATTTCGATACTGAGAAATTGACTTTGTTGAGTAGAATGTTGACGTCTAAATAAGGTTTCTCTTTTCTTTTTTAGTGCTTTTTCTGCGTTATACTCTATATAAGCTTGCTTGTTTAGTATCAGAATTTATTATCATTAATTAAATATTAAATTCTAATTAAGATTAAATCACATATTTACAAGTATTTACCTGCATTATTAAAATTTAATTAAAAAAAGATTGTTGAAAACGCTTGTTGAATTAAAAAGAGTGTGTACCTTTGACCCCGCTAACGAGCGAAAATAAAGTTAAACTGACATAGGTTTA
>CANFUT010000014.1 GCA_947450325.1 Flavobacteriia bacterium | reverse complement strand
TCTCAACTTTTAAAACATCAAAATACTCAACCAAATAATCAGGTAAAAGCAACTTTAACAAATCAATATTTTCCAAAAAAAATCATTTAGGAATCAAAGGTTATAAAAAAATCTTAAATTTAGCTCCACAGGTATTTGTTTTGATCCATAGTAACGATTGAAGACAAAAGAAGAAATCAAATTTGCAACTTTAATGAGTTTAATCACAACTTTTTTTGTGACGTTCGTGATTGTTTCAATCAATTTGGGATTCAAGCCTAACTTTCTATTTATCTGGATGAGAACTTGGGCGATTGCATTTATTTTGGTAGGAATTTCAATTTTATTCTTCGCTCCTATTCTAAGAAAATTCATTTCTAAAAAGTAAATTTTAAAACAAATCTTTGTCTAAAACTGTTTATTTTTGGCAACGAATTTTTTAAATTAAAATTAAAGATAATGAATCCTTACATTCAGAAAATCCAAACAAACATCGAACCTTTACGACAAGAAATTATCAATCACAAAGTATATTCTTTGATCAACGACATTGACGATTTAAAGGTTTTCATGCAACACCATATTTTTGCAGTTTGGGATTTTATGTCGCTTCTAAAATCTTTACAACGTAACTTGACTTGCGTTTCAGTTCCTTGGTTTCCTGTTGGTTCCGCTGACACGCGTTACCTCATCAATGAAATCGTGGTTGGCGAAGAATCTGATGTAGACGAAAATGGCGTTCGAAAAAGTCACTTTGAATTGTATTCTGACGCCATGAAACAAGCCGGTGCAGTAATGACGCAAATCAATCAATTCATCGATTTGTTGAAAGCTGGAACTTCTGTTACTGACGCTTTAAATGCAGTTGAAATGTCGCAGTCAATCAAAGATTTTGTTGGATTTACATTTCAAATCATTGATTCTGAAAAAGCATATTTACAATCAGCGATTTTTACCTTTGGTAGAGAAGATTTGATTCCTGGAATGTTTTATTCAATCATCAATGATATTCACCAGAAATTTCCTGAAAGCGTTTCCGTTTTCAAATACTATTTAGAGCGTCACATCGAAGTGGACGGCGATCACCATTCTCATTTAGCATTAGAAATGACGGCAAATTTGTGTGGAAACGACGAAGCAAAATGGCAAGAAGCAGAAATTGCAATTATCGAATCCTTGAAACAAAGAATCAAATTGTGGGACGGAGTTTATGAAGAAATTTCTTTGGAGATGGCGCAGAAATAGGATTGTTGGATTGTTAGATTATTAGATTGACTTCGTCGGTGCTGCGCGCTCACTGCGTGGCTACTTGCGGTGGTGTTGGATTATTGGATTAACTGCGCGTCTTACGAAAACTGTGTTAGATTTTTGCGTAATTTTACAAGTCTTAAAATCCTAATATCTTAAAATCTTAATATCTCAAAAACAATGTCTGATTTCAATGTTATTTTAAACGATAAAAGCGTTAAGCCCAAAGAAAAAACCGAATGGTTGAGCAATTGGATTCTTGAAAATAGAGAAAATACGCAAATTTTACTTGATTTTGCTAAAGATTCGAAAGATCCAATCAAAGCTACATGCATTGAAGCGATGGAATTTGCGAGTAAAAATGAACCTGCAATTGCCACGAAAGCGTGGTTTGATTTTGCAGTAGAATCTTTGACTGAAAAAGCACCTAGAATCAAATGGGAAAGTGCAAAAGTGGTTGGAAATTGTGCAGGACAATTCTCGAAAGAACTTGATCAAGCAATTACTAATTTACTTGCAAACACAGAACACATCGGAACTGTCGTTAGATGGAGTGCTGCTTATGCTTTGGGCGAAATTATTTTGCTAAAAACTAAACACAACGAAACGATCATTCCTGCAATTGAAAGCATCATTTTGCGTGAAGAAAAAAATAGCATTCAGAAAATTTACCAAAAAGCATTGAAGAAAATTACGAAATAAAAAAGACCAATTGATATTATAAATCAATTGGTCTTTCTAAAAGATCTATCGCTTTCTATTCTTCGGAATTTCCTTCTTCAATTTCTCCATTTCCCTCTTTCATTCCTTTCACAAATTCTTTTCTGAATCCATCAAAAATGCGGTATTCACGGAAACTACATTCTAAATCGCCATTGTACATTTTCACTTTGCGACTTGGTTTCAAACCGATTGATTTAAAACCTTCTTCGTTGGAAGAAATGACCCAACAATTCCAGCCTTTCAATTCATTTTTGAACCAATCGCCCAAACCTTGATACATATCTTCGATCTCCTCGCCCATTCTTTCTCCATAAGGCGGATTGCAAATCAATGTTCCATTGTCAGTTGGCTTTTTAACTTCGTCGAATGAAGCTGTGTTTACAGTCACAAATCTGCCAATTGGCAAACCTCGCAAGTTGCGTTTCGCCATCATCATCATATCTGAATCGATATCAGAACCAATAATTTCAAAATCAAAACCTTTGCATAATCTCGTTGCTTTGGATTGAATTTCCTCCCAAATTTGAGCATCAAATCCTTTGAAATTTTTAAACGCATAATGCTGTCTATCAATATTTGAAGGAATTCCACTCGCCAACAAAGCTGCTTCAATCAACAAAGTTCCTGAACCACAAAAAGGATCCATGAAAGTTGATTTTCTGTCCCAGCCAGACATTCTAATTAAAGCCGCTGCAGCTACTTCATTCAAGGGCGCTTGCCCAATTTCAGTTCTATAACCTCTTTGAAACAAAGCTGTTCCACTTGTATTCAACGAAATGGTTGCTTGTGTTTCTTTGATGTATAAATCAAAAACAACTTGTGGCGTTTTGATATTAACATCTGGTCTTTCTCCTAATTTATCGCGGAAAGTATCCACAATGGCATCTTTTACCAATAAAAATGGGAATTGTGTGTGTGAAAACAATTTAGATTGAATCGCACCACGAACTGCAAAAGTTTTGTCGATATCAAAATATTCTGTCCAATCAATTTTCATACATTGTTTGTACAAATCTTGTTCGTCACGAATTTTGAATCTTTTCACTTCCACCAAAACAGACATCGCGCAACGAAGATGCAGATTCAAATAATACACATCTTTCCAATCGCCTTGAATTTGAACTGCGCGATTAAGAACCGTTACGTCGTTGTAACCCAATTCATTCAATTCCTCTTTCAACACTTCTTCAACGCCAAAAATTGTCTTAATGGTGATCGTTAATTTTTCCATTTTATTATTGTATTTCTTAAATTCTAATTGCGTTAATTGTCTTCTTTTTTCAAAATCGGCATTTTCCAGCCATAAATGACGCTTAATATTCTAATCAAAATGATGATAAACACACAAACAATCATCGAAGCGCTGTTGTGCCAACCAATCATTCTAAAGCCCAAATAGCACAAACCGCCCACAATTCCAGCGGTTGCGTATATTTCTTTTCTGAAAATCAGTGGGATTTCATTGCAAAGCACATCTCTGATAACGCCCCCAAAAGTAGCTGAAATTAAGCCAAGAAAGAGACAAGTTACAGGAATTTGTTCAAATTGAATGCCTTTTTGAATTCCCAAAATGGTGAAAAGTCCCAAACCGATGGTGTCGAAAAAGAAGAAAGTGCGACGCAATTTTATCAAATATTGTTTGAAAATAATCCCCACCAAAGCGCCTGATAACGCTCTAAAAATGAGCACAGAAGATTCCATCCAGCGCACTTCTGTATTGAGTAATAAATCGCGGATTGTTCCTCCTCCCAAAGCGGTAAAAAAAGCAATGACCATTCCTCCAAAATAGTCCAATCTTTTTTCAGAGGCAGTCAATAATCCACTGATTGCAAAAACAAAAATTCCAAGATGTTCAAAAATAGCTAGTAACATTGCTTTTGATGTAAAAAAATCCTTTATTTTTGTACAAAAGTACACAAATTGAAAACAAACTGCCGCCTAAAATTCATCGTCTTTTTGCTGTTTACCGTTTTTACGGCTTCAACGATATTTTCCCAAAAAGTTGGTTTAGTGCTGAGTGGCGGTGGCGCAACAGGCTTTGCGCACATTGGTGTAATCAAAGCACTCGAAGAAAGAGGTATTCCGATTGACTATATTACCGGAACTTCGGCAGGCGCATTAGTAGGTTCAATGTATTCAATTGGTTACAGTCCAGCTGAAATTGAAGAATATGTTCTAAGTGAAAGATTTCAATTGATGTCAAGCGGAAAACTAGAGCGCAACCAAGAATTTCTTTTCCAAAAAGACGACGAAGATGCGAGTTTGATCGATTTGGCATTTTCAAAAGACAGTATTTTAAAGAAATCATTGCCCACAAATTATATCCGTCCAACTTTATTGGATTTTGAAATGATGTATGTACTGGGAACAATTGGTGCTTCCTGCGGAGAAAATTTTGATAGTTTATTTGTTCCATTTCGCTGTGTAGCTGCTGATATTTACAACAAAAAAAGTGTCGTTTTTTCTAATGGAAAATTAAATCAAGCTGTCAGGGCTTCCATGACTTATCCGTTTTTTGTAAACCCAATTCGGATCAATGGTCAATTGTTATTTGACGGCGGATTGTATAATAATTTCCCAAGCGATATCATGTATAACGATTTCGCGCCCGATTACATGATTGGGAGCAACGTAGCAGGAAATGCTACACCACCTTCAGAAGACGATTTATTAAGTCAATTGAGAAATATGTTGGTTTCTTACACCAATTTTGACTTGCCGTGTGATGAAGGAATAGTTATTCGACCAACGACAGACGTGGGAACATTCGAATTTGAAGATGTTAAAGACGCCATTCAAGATGGTTATCTTTCGACTATTAAATATTTGGATTCCATAGAATTACATGTAACAAGAAGAGTTTCAATCGAAGAATTAACTCTAAAAAGAGCTGCTTTTAAAAAGAAGATTTTGAAATTAAATATTAGTTCTGTGAATACTTACAGTTTGAAAAAAATGGATGTAAGTTTCGTTAGAAAATCAATTTTAAAAAATTCAAAAAATCAAATAATTACACCTGAATTGCTTACAAAACGATATTTTAGAACAGCCGCAATTCCTCAGATTGACTATTTACTACCCACTGTGACTCTAAAACCAGATTCCACTTTTCACTTAGATTTATTGGTGCGCAAAACCAAAGATTTCAAATTGGAAGTCGGTGGACACTTTTCATCTCGTTCAGTAAATACAGGATATATTGGTTTGACATATTATAGTCTGAGCAAAGTCGCGCTTAAAATCAAAGGTGAATCCTATTTCGGGAAATTTTATGCTTCCGTAAAAACCAGTGTTGATTTACAATTACCTATGTATTATCCTGTTTCGATTTCACCTTATTTTGTTTTGAATCGCTGGGATTATTATAGAAGTTCTTCGACCTTTTTTGAAGACATAAAACCATCATTTCTTGTGCAAAATGAAATGTACTATGGAGTAAAAATAAAACATCCTTTGGCAAATAATACCAAAAGCATTTTTGACATTCGAAAATTCGAATTGAAAGACGATTATTATCAAACTCAAAACTTCAAGAGTACTGATACCGCTGATTACACGCAATTTTATGGCGAAATGGCAAGTTGGCAAATCGAAAACAATTCGCTAAATCGAAAACAATTTGCTTCATCTGGTCATTATTTTTCTTTCAAAGCGAGATATGTGCAAGGAAAAGAACGCAGTATTTCTGGCTCAACTTCTCCCACTAAATATGACATCAATAAAAACCACGACTGGATCAATTTGGATGCAGAAGCACAATCGTTTGTTATCAATAATCGAATTTTTCATTTAGGAATTCACGCCAAAGCAATCATGAATAGTCAATCGTTGTTTAGTAATTATAAAGCTTCTATTCTCAGCACAACTTCATTTTCACCTTTACCTGACGCGGGAACTTTTTTCTTGGAAGAATATCGAGCTCCTCAACATGCAGGCTTAGGAACCAATGTAATTTTTAGCATCAAGAAAAGCATTGATATTCGTTTTGATGGTTACATTTATCAACCTTTCAAACAAATTAGATTGAATGATGATGGTTCAGTTTCCTATTCAAAACCTTTCAAAGGTGAAACTTACATGGCAGCTGGATCTATTATCTACCACAGTCCATTTGGTCCAATTCGATTCACAACCAACTATTTCCCAAAGCAAAAAACGCCTTTTTATTTTCAGTTTAGCTACGGCTACGTTTTGTTTAACGAAAGAGCTATTCGATAAAATTTATATTTTTGTCAGAGAAATAGACAAAAAATAAGCAAAATGGAAATCTGTGGAATTCAACAAATGGGAATTGGTGTTCCCAACGTACAAGAAATTTGGAAATGGTATAGAAAATTTTTTGGTGTTGATATCAAAGTCTTTGAAGATGCTGCAGAAGCACCTTTGATGACAATTTACACAGGTGGCGTAGTTCAAAACAGAACTGCAACGTTAGCCTTGAGTATGGAAGGCGGCGGCGGATTTGAAATCTGGCAATACAAATCAAGAAATACTGAAAAAGCAAAATTTGACATCCAATTTGGAGACTATGGATTATACGCTTGTAGAATAAAATCCAAAGATATTCAAGCATCTTTCGCTTATTTCAAAAAGGAAGGCGCTAAATTGTTGAGTGAATTGTTGCCAACTCCGGAAGGAAAATCTCATTTCTTGGTAGAAGATCCAAATGGAAACGTTTTTGACATTGTTGAAGGTTCAGTGTGGTTTATGGAAACCAATTTCGCGGGAAAAACAGGTGGCGTTGCAGGTGCAATGGTTTGTGTGAGCAACATTGAAAACTCATTGAAATTATACAAAGATGTTTTGCAATATTCTGAAATCGTTTACGATGTGACAGAAACAGTTGAAGCATTCAAAAATTTTCCGTCAGGAGAGAAAAAAGTACGTCGCGTTTTATTGCGTCATCCACAGCCGAGAAAAGGACCTTTCGCTGAATTGTTAGGGCCAACTGAAATCGAATTAATTCAATCAGTGGAGAGAACAGATTGTAGAAACATGTTCGAAAACAGATTTTGGGGCGACTGGGGTTTCATTCACCTTTGTTTCGACATCCAAGGAATTGATGAATTGAAATCTAATTGTGAAAAAGCTGGTTTCCCATTTACAGTCGATTCAGGTCAAACATTTGACATGGGAGAAGCTGGTGGAAGATTCAGCTACATCGAAGATCCTGATGGAACTTGGATAGAATTTGTAGAGACACACAAAGTGCCAATTTTGAAAAAATTAGGTTGGTACATCAAACTCAAAAATCGTAATCCAAGAAAGCATTTACCAAAATGGATGCTCAAAACAATGAGATTTAATCGCGTAAAAGATTAGTTGTTGATTTAAAGGTGTGAAATCTTGATTGAAGTGCTATTTCTTTGTGAAAGTATTTTGTATCTTTGAACTCTATTATACTAAAAACATGAAATTAAAACAAGTAATTCTCTTCTCTTTCATTGCTTTAACATGTACAATGTTCATTTCATCTTGCAAGGAAGACATTGATTTGACAGGAGATGCCAAAGAAACTGCAGTAGTTTATGGTTTATTAAACCAAGCTGATTCAGTTCATTTTATCAAAATAAATAAAGCTTTTTTGAGTAATGATAATTCACTAATAACGGCTCAAATTCCAGATTCGAACTATTTCAAACATATCGATGCTACAATCAAAGAATTGGTAAATGGAAATGTAGTAAGAACTTGGATTTTAAAAGATACACTAATCGAAAACAAAGAACCTGGTGTTTTCTATGCGCCAGAACAAAAATTATATTATTTCAAAACTACTTCAACTCAGCCGTTGATTGCCAATGCAAATACGCAATACAAATTGGATGTCAACATCAACGAAGGAGAATTTTCTGTTTCTGGAATAACTAAATTAATTGCAGGAATGGGCATAACTCAGCCTCAAGGTTATTTCACTTTTGCTACCAGTGATGTTGCAAACAAAGGATATGCAAACTCAACAATTGCTTTCACAAAAGGAGATGCATTTTTAACCAATGTGAAAATCCAATTGACAATTAAAGAATTTATTGGTAGCAATTTTACTACAAAAACACTCGATTGGAATGTCGGAGATTTAAATTCAGCAAGCATGCCTTCAACAACTTGTTCGGTATTGGCAAATGGTAAAACTTTTTACACAGTAATTAGAGACGGTGTTACAAACGATCCAAACATTACCAAACGAATGCTAAAATCAATCAAAGTCATTTTAACAGGTGGTTCTGAAGATTTAGAAAAATACATGAAATTGGTTGCACCTTCGTCTTCACTGGCTCAAACAAAACCAACTTTTACAAATTTAACAGCTTCGAATGACCGCAATGTTGTTGGGATTTTCTCTGCAAGACACACAACTTCTATCAGCAAGGAAGATTGGATCTTGTTTGGTGTTTCAACCTACAAAACGGCAATAGATAAAAATTCAATGAAAGAATTAGGAATTGGTGCTTTAACTGGTTCGTTGCTTTTCTGTACTGACAATCCGCAATACAACGTCGGTACGCCAGAACAATATTTCTGCAATTAATATTTAAAAGATTTCGATTTAATATTGAATCCTTGAAAAATCCACCGGAATTGATTTTCGGTGGATTTTTTATTTCAAAAAACTTTGAACATCATTTCAGTCTAATTACCTTTATCCCATGTCTGAAAGAAAAACGCTTTTTGCGGATATAATAATTCCCATTGCGGTAAAAAATGAATTTACTTACCGCGTTCCTTTTGAAATGAATGATTTGATTCAAGCAGGAATGCGCGTCGTAATTCCATTTGGAAAGGGAAAATTATATACTGGAATCGTTTCTAAAGTACATGAAGAAATTCCAACTAAATATCAGGCAAAATTCATTGAATATTTGTTGGATGAAAATCCAATCATCACTGGAAATCAATACCAATTTTGGAAATGGATTGCGAATTACTACCTCTCTCCTATTGGTGATGTGATGAACGCTGCACTTCCAGCCAACTTCAAATTGGCTTCAGAAACCAAAATTTCCTTACATCCAGATTTTGATGGAAAAACGGATCAATTGAGCGACAGACAATTTCAAATCGTCGAAGCGCTCGAGGTACAAGAAGTGCTTGACTTGAAAGAAATTTCAGAAATTGTTGGCATCAAAACCATTCAACCGATTATCAAACAATTGATTGATTGGCGCGTAGTGATTTCATTGGAAGAATTGAATTACAAATACGTTCCTAAAACAGCGATTTTCTATTTCTTTACCACTGAATATCAGTCGGAAGAAACTTTGAACGAAATGTTTCAAAGCATGGAAAATCAAAAAAGCAAAGAAAAACAATTGCACGCTTTGATGTCCATGTTGAGCTTAGGTGATTATAGAAATTCTTACGATGCTCCAGTGTCTAAAAAGGACTTGGAAGAAAAAAATGTTTCAGTTTCTGCGCTTCAAACCTTGGAGAAAAATGGCATTGTCAAATCAGAACGCTTGCAAATTGACCGAATTGGTCAAAAAGATAATGAACTGAAATCCAAAAAAGCGTTGTCAGATGTTCAGCAAACTGCACTCCTTGACGTAAAAGAAAATCTATTAGAAAAAGATGTTTGCTTGTTGCATGGAGTTACTGGTTCTGGTAAAACGGAAATTTATGTAGAACTGATTGAAGAACAATTAAAACTCGGCAAACAAGTTTTGTTTCTCTTGCCTGAAATCGCATTGACAACGCAATTAATCACCAGATTATCCGCTTATTTCGGCGACAAAATTGGCGTTTACCATTCAAAGTTCAATCAAAATGAACGCGTTGAAATTTGGAATCATGTTTTACACGATCATCCTGAAAGATATCGAATTGTTTTAGGCGCTAGGTCATCAATCTTTTTGCCTTTCAGGAATTTAGGTTTGGTAATTGTGGATGAAGAACATGAATCGTCATTCAAACAATATGATCCTTCTCCCCGCTATAATGCGCGTGATGCTTCAATCGTGTTGGCGAAATCTTTTGGTGCGAAAGTACTTTTAGGTTCTGCGACGCCTTCCATCGAAACGTATTTCAACGCCAAAGAAGGAAAATTTGGCTTGGTCCCTTTGATGGAAAGACACGGTGGTTTGGCTTTGCCAGAGATTTTCTGCGCAGACATCAAAAAGGAACGCAAGGAAAAAACAATGCATTCTCATATTTCGTCTTTTTTGATGCGAAACATTGAAACGGTCTTGGAAAAAGGCGAACAAATTATTTTGTTTCAAAACAGGCGCGGTTATACGCCCATTTGGACTTGCGAATTGTGTAATTGGTCGCCAAAATGCAAAAATTGCGACGTTTCTTTGACCTACCATAAACATACGAACACGCTCAAATGTCACTATTGCGGCTATGCAAGTGCACCCATTGGAACGTGCGGAAACTGCGGCAGCAATCGCTTGAAAATGTTGGGTTTTGGAACTGAAAAAATTGAAGATGAATTGGCCATCATGTTTCCCGGAAAAAATGTGGCGCGTTTGGATTTAGATACCACTCGAAGCAAAAACGCTTATCAAGTGATTATTTCTGAATTCGAAAATCGCAAAATCGACATTTTAATTGGTACACAAATGGTTACCAAAGGCTTGGATTTTGACCACGTGAGTTTAGTTGGGATATTAGATGCAGATATGTTACTCAATCGTCCGGATTTCCGAGCTTTTGAGCGCAGTTATCAATTGATGTCGCAAGTTGCAGGTCGCGCAGGACGAAAATCAAAACGCGGTACCGTGATTATCCAAACTGGTCAGCCAGAACATTGGATCATTCAAAAAGTGATGCAACACGATTATTTATCGTTCTACACGAATGAAATCGTAGAAAGAAGAAATTTCTTTTATCCGCCGTTTTATAAATTGATTCAAATTACCTTAAAGCACCGCGACAAAGATGTGCTTGATTCAGCTTCTAAAGCTCTGGGAATATCATTGTACGATGTCTTCAAAGAAAGAGTATTGGGTCCTGAATATCCGTCGATCAATAGAATCAACAATTTATTCTTGAAGCAAATCGTCCTCAAAATCGAACGCAACGCTTCTCAAAACAAAGTAAAAGCCAAAATCGAAGAAATCATCGACGCGTTTTACGCAGTTCCGCTGCAGAAATCTGTTAGGATTGTGATTGATGTGGATCCTAGTTAGATTTTTGGATTGTTGGATTAATGGATTGTTGGATAGACAGATTATTGGATTTTTGGAGCGTATTTCTTAACTTTTATAGCATTAAAATATTGGCTCCAAATGTAAGACCTTATTGCAAATAACAAAATTGAACCGAAAGCAACAAAAAATCCAACATTGAAGGAAGTTTTTACTCCTGACATTGAGGCCGATACGACAAATAAAAAAGGTATTACTACGGAAATTGCTAAAACAATTGGATTAATAATATTTATTAAAATCTTGTTCAAAAACAACATGCAAAATAACCCAATGTAAGAAACAACGATATAATATAACTCTATTTGATTTTCAAAACCGTATTCAACTTCTAAAATTTTACCTTTTTCGAAATCAAAAACAGTAGAAAAAGGTAAAAACAAAGGACATACAAAAACGACTGAAAAGATAAGAATTTCAATACGTAAGCTTTTTCTTTTACGCATTAAATTAAGCTCATTATCATTCATTCAAATAAAATTGGTGATTAAAAATTATTCTATAAATCATTAAAACAAATAATACAGTCTATTGTCTTAAGTCTAATGTCTCCAGTCTTAACATCATAATATCCTAAAATCCTAATATCTCCTTCCTACCCCAAGTACGACTTCAACATTCGGCTTCTCGAAGTGTGTTTCAATCTACGAATCGCTTTTTCTTTGATTTGGCGCACTCTTTCTCTTGTTAAATCGAATTGCTCTCCGATTTCTTCTAGAGTTAAAGGATAACGACCGTTTAAGCCGTAGTACAAACGCACCACTTCGCCTTCGCGGATGGTGAGCGTAGAAAGCGAACGCTCGATGTCTTTTCTCAATGAATCCGTAACCAATTCTTTTTCAGGGCTATTCATATAAGTATTTGGCAAAACATCGTACATGCTTGAAGATGATTCATCATTTTCAGAAAGTGGCGCATCCATGGAAAGGTGGCGACCAGAATTCGATAACGATTGACGCACTTCGTCGGCAGAAACTTCCAAAAATTCGCCCAACTCTTCAGCGGATGGCGGACGTTCAAATTTTTGTTCTAATTCAGAATATGCTTTGTTGATTTTATTGATTGTTCCAATTTTGTTCAAAGGCAAACGCACAATTCTCGCTTGTTCAGCCAAGGCTTGTAAAATAGATTGACGAATCCACCATACAGCGTAGGAAATGAATTTAAATCCACGTGTTTCATCGAATCTTTCGGCTGCTTTGATTAATCCGAGATTTCCTTCATTGATTAAATCAGGTAAAGTCAAACCCTGATTTTGGTATTGTTTTGATACAGAAACCACAAAACGTAAATTGGCTTTGGTTAATCTTTCCAATGCTTTTCTATCTCCATTTCGGATTTTTTGCGCTAAAATAACTTCTTCTTCAGCAGAAATTAAATCCTCCTTTCCAATTTCCTGAAGATATTTATCCAACGACGCAGTTTCACGGTTGGTTACTTGCTTGGTAATTTTCAATTGTCTCATAATTTCTAATTTTAAAGAGTGAAAACACAATTGTTCTTTTTTCTATACGTATAAATTTAAGGAATAGTTTGAAAATCGATGTACAATGTATGTTAAAATGAATATTCAATAATTTAGTTGTACTATTCACTGACTATGAATGAACTTTTTGGGGATTGTTACTTTTAAAAGCTGAATTTTAGGAAATATTCACAAAACTGAGCCGAAAGACAAGGTCTTTGTCCTATTTTAGTTGATAACCACACTACATTCGTTGATATTTTGAAATGCTTTATCACGACAGATTTGAGATTATTAAAGTAACTTTGCTCCATTAAATTAAATTATTGAAAATGACAATAGAAGTAAACAGCGTAGTTTCTTTGAATTACAAACTTTCGAACCACAAAACTGGGGAGAAAATTGAAGAAACAAGCTCCGACAACCCAATGGTTTTTCTCTACGGAGTTGGATCCTTGATTCCGGAATTTGAAGAAAACCTTTTTGGTAAAAAAGCAGGAGATTCTTTTGAATTTTCAATTGTTTCTGAAAATGCTTACGGTAATCACAGCGAAGACAATATCGTTGCCATTCCAATTTCTGTTTTCCAAGACGAAACTGGGAAAATCAATGAAAATGAAATCAGAGTAGGTGCTTTGGTTCCAATGTCTGATAACGAAGGAAATCACATGCGTGGTCAAGTGAAAGAAATCACAGCAGAATTCGTGAAAATGGATTTCAATCATCCTTTGGCTGGAACAGATTTGCATTTTATTGGTGAAATTTTAGACATTCGCCAAGCAACAGCAGATGAATTAGCGCACGGACATGTTCATGGTCCAGGCGGTCACCACCATTAGAAATCGATATTCGTACATTTTGAAACCGAAAATTCAGCTCTTGTTTTTCGGTTTCTTTTTTTAAATCAAATCACATGATTCAATATACATTTTCAGTTCAAAATCCAGCGCAACAATACATTGCCATTACCACACAATTTGATTCCAATCAAGCTACTGAAATCATTCAGTTGGCAAGTTGGAGACCAGGAAGGTATGAATTGGGGAATTTTGCAAAAAACGTCAAAGGCTTGAAAGTTTTCAATGAAGATGGAAAAGTGCTTGTCGCAAGCAAAATCAACAAAGACGCTTGGAAAATTGAAACCGAAAATGCCAAACGAATCACTGTACAATATCAATTCTATGCACCAGATTTAAATGCTGGATCAACTTACTTATACAAAGACCAATTGTATGTAAATCCAGTGAATTGTTGCCTTTGGATTCATGGAAAAGAAACGCAACCGTGTGAAATTGATTTAAAAATTCCTGCGCAATACAGCATTGCTACTTCTTTGAAACAAGAAGGTCACAAACTATTTGCCTCAAACTACGACCAATTGGCGGATTCACCGTGGATTGCTTCTGCGAATTTACAACACGGTGAATATTTCATCAACGATGTCAAATTCAACATTTGGTTTCAAGGTGAAATAAAAGTTGATTGGGAAAGAATCACCAAGGATTTTATCGCTTTTACCAACAAACAAATCGAAAAATTCGCCGAATTTCCAGTAGAAGAATACCATTTCTTGTTTCAAATCGTGCCTTACAAAGCTTATCACGGCGTAGAACATGAACGTTCTACTGTGATTTTGCTTGGTCCAAGTTACGATGTATTTGATGCGATTTATAAAGAATTGCTGGGCGTAAGTTCACATGAATTGTACCACACATGGAATGTCAAAGCGATTCGTCCGATTGAAATGTTTCCTTATGATTTTTCGAAAGAAAATTATTCACAATTAGGGTATTTATGCGAAGGTGTCACCACTTACATGGGCGATTTATTTTTGTACAAAAGCGGAGTTTTTACCTTTGAGCAATATGCCTTAGAATTGAACAACCAATTGCAAAAACACTTTGACAATTTTGGTAGATTTCAATATTCTGTCGCGCAATCGTCGTTTGACACTTGGTTAGACGGTTACGTTCCTGGAGCACCAAATCGCAAAGTTTCGATTTATACTGAAGGTTGTTTGATTGCGTTGGCAACTGATGCGTTTATTGCCAAAAATTCGAAAGAAAAATACAAACTAGACGACGTTATGCGCGCTTTGTATTTTGACTTTTTCTTGCAAGGCAAAGGTGTTTCTGAAAGCGATTACAAGGAAACTATCGAAAGATTTGCTGGAGCCAAAATGGATGAAATTTACACCAATTTTATTTACGGAACGGCACCTTTTGAATCGATGTTGACCGATACTTTTGAATACTTAGGTTTAGAAATGAACCACAAACCTTCTCCAAAATACAGTTTTGGAAAATTAGGTTTCAAGTCGATTCCTCAAGGATTCAATTTTATTGTGAAAGCAATTTATCCTGGAAGTCCAGCGGAATTGGGTGGAATGATGTTGGAAGATGAGATTATTGCTATCAACGGCTATTCTTGCGGTGGCGAATTAGACAAATGGTTGAACTATTTTGACATGGATGGAAAAATCATCACAGTGAGTCGAAAAGGCCAATTGATTGAACTTTCCTTGCCAGAAGTGAATCGCAATTTCTATTTAGAATATAGTGTTTCTAAAATTGAAAACCCAACGAATCATCAGAAAAAAGCATTTGATTTTTGGATGAAATAGATTTTAAACTATTTCTTCTCCCATTGTTTTTTCTCTTTGTTCCAAGTTGAAACATTATCCATAAAATCTTCTAGTCGCGCAGGAGTTGTAAAATCTTCCTTGGTCAAAGGTTCGTTTTTGTCAGAGAAAGTATATTCTGTTTGATACATATACATACTCGCTCCTGGATTGGTATGCACAGAAACTTGATGCACTGCGCCATTTGGATGAAAAGATTTGATTTCTACTGACACAGAATAGCTTTTAAAAATAGATTCAAACTCATAAGTCAAATCGCCTTTTAAATCATACAATTTGTATTCTTGACGGTCATCTTTCCACGCTGAAATATATAGAGAAACCAATTTTGATTTGTTGTAATAATATGTTTTCTCCTTTCTACGTTCATCCACGAAAACTTGAGGCTGAACTTTAATTATTTCTTCTTTTGGTTTTTCTTTAGGTATTTTCTTTTCGATTTGACCAACCTTTGTGGGAATTATTGTTTGTTTGATCTCTGGAATCACAGGCACTTGATCAGGCTGTTTGTCCTCCTTTTCTAAGAGCGTTTTAATCTCTTTTAATTCTTTTGAAAGCCCTTTCAATTGAGCGCGCAAAGTGTCATTCTCAGCTTTTGATACAGTTGAATTTGGGTCAACTTGTTGCTTACAAGAAGCCAAAAATCCGATTATAAAAATGAACAGATAATTTTTCATAGTTTCTTGCATTCCAAATACCGTGCATTTTTTTTCAAAAAAAAAGTCTCCCAATTGGAAGACTTTCATTTCAATATTATTTGATTAAAATTTATAACTCACACCCAAACTTGGCAAAGCTGGGAATTGATAGATTTTTTGATTTGTAACACGATTCACATAGAATAAATTCTTTCTATCGTATAAGTTTGTAACACTCGCTACGATTTCCATAACCGTTTTATTTTTGAATGTAAAATTCTTTTTAACTGTAATGTCTAAACGGTGGTAAGTTGGCAATCTTTTAGAATTGAAATCACCAAGTAATACTGTTACGCTATTTGCATTTGAAGTATTGATATTCGTTGTAACTCCATTTTGGAAAGTTTCGTTTTGGTAGTAACCAGCTGTCGGCGTAAATGGCAAACCAGAACCAAAATTCCAACGAACATTTACTTCCAAAGATTTTTTCTTGCCGAAAGTATAACTTGATACAACGTTTACATTGTGTCTTCTATCAAATACTGGCGCGTATGTTTGGAAACCATCCCAACGTGTTGATTTTCCATAAGAATAAACTGTCCAGATGAAAAGTCTGTCTTTTGAATATTTCACCAATAAATCAGCACCATAAGATTTTCCAGATTCGATAATAAAGTCTTTTTTGAAAACGTCCGCTACATCAGAAAATTCAGCTACATCATCGTATAATTTATTTTGGTTGATATTACTCAATTGAGTGAAATATTTGTAGTAAGCTTCGATGTTGATGCTTAAATTTTTATTCAAATCTAATTCGTAACCAACGATTGCATGCCAAGCGTACTGCAAACCATTTTTAACTGTTTTCTCTTTTCCTCCTTCGGTTACAAAAGTAGATTGAAGATTTGTTGGAGAAGAAAGTAAACCATTGAATAAATTTACAACATCTTTATCAGAAGACGTCGAAGTAAAGTTTTGAGAGAATCGACCACCTGAAATTTTCAATCTCATTTTTTCAGTCATGTTGTATTTTAATCCAAGTCTAGGTTCAGGAGAAATAACGCCTCTTGATGCATAAGCTTGTGCTCTAAATCCTGGTTGAATCACCCAACGACCTTTGATCACACGGTAATTTACGTAACTTCCAACTTCGAATGTGAAATTTTGATCTTCAATTTTTCTAGCTGCTTCGTTGTAAGTCAAATATTTAGTTTGGAAACCATTGATATTAACTCCGACATCAATTTGACCTTCATTTTTTTGGAAGAAAGTGAAATCGAATCCTAAATCAGCACCACCGATTGAACTTGTTCTTTCTGGCAATCCTTTTTCCAAGAAACTCAAGGAGTAATTAGAAGCATTCAAATGTCCACGGATAAAAACTGGTGAACCAATTGGTACCAATACAAAGTTCATTCCTCCTCCTGCTTGAGTCCAGCCTAAGTCAGCAACATTGGTGTATTTAACTTTGTCACTATTACTAAATCCAAAAAAGCTAAATTTTGAGCCACCATGTGCATTCAATGTAATCTTACCATATAAATCTGTGAAAGCAAACGGTAAACCGTTACCATTATTCACTCTTGGATATAAATTTTGCGAAGTGTAATCTAACAAAGAATGTTTTGCAGAAAAAACGTACGACGCTTTGCTAGGTTTTCCATCAGCAGATCTTTTAAAAGGACCTTCTAGTACCAATTTTGCCAAGAAAGGACTGACAGAAACTTTTCCACCAAAACTCTTTCTATCTCCATCTCGGTAGGTAATATCCATAACAGAAGAAATTCTTCCACCATATTTTGAGTCGAATCCTCCAGTATAAATATCAACGTTCTTGATCAATTCAGTTTCAAAAATGGAGAAAAATCCAATGGAGTGAAAAGGTGTGTAAATCGTCATTCCATCCAACAAAATTTTATTTTGAATTGGCGTTCCTCCTCTTACGTATAATTGTCCACCTTGGTCACCTGTAGTGGTTACACCAGGCGTAACACTCAATGCTGCAACAACATCACTTTCACCACCTTGGCTTGGAATCCTTTCAACTTCCTTTTTACTTAATCTAATTTCTGAATTTCCAACTTGCGTTGTTTTTTGTTTTTGAGAAGCGCTCACTTCAACTTCCCCCAATTCCTCAGCAGCTTCTTCAACTTCAAATTCTAAATCTATGATTCCAGTTGCCTTAACAACGTCAACTTTTTTCTCAACTTTTTTATAACCATCATTGTCAATTACCAAATTATATTTTCCAATATTTAATTTAGGAATTGAGAAAAATCCATTTAAATCTGTAGTTGCTCTAAAAGCAGTTCCGGCTTCATTGACAACTTTTACTTTGATAAATAAAGCTGGTTCACCGTTTTTCTTTTCACGAATATATCCTCTAATTGTCGCAGACTGAGCCATTGACAAAAAAGTTACAAAAGTAAATGAGAGAAATAAGAAGAGTTTTCTAGTCTGCATATTGTAATTTCTATTGAGTTTTAGCAATTTTTAGCATTGCGAAAGTACATAATTAAAATTTCTTTTAGAAAGAATTTCGATAAAAGTAGTAAAGTCACTGTTTGATTGAGTGAACTGTAATATTTAACTTTTTTGTTTGAAATCGATAAAATTAAAATGTCAGCTTTTATTATTCAATGCATTTTTTGCCTGATTCCAATATTGATCTAATTCATCTAAATTCATGGAAGTCATTTCTTTTTGCTCTTCGGCGATTTTATTTTCCATCCATTGAAAACGTCTGATGAACTTTTTATTGGTTCTTTCTAAAGCATTTTCTGGATTGATATTGATGAACCTTGCGTAATTGATCAATGAAAAAAGTACATCGCCAAACTCATTTTCAATTTCTTCTTGATTTTTGATGTCGACAGCTTCGTTCAATTCTCCAATTTCCTCTTGCACTTTTGCCCAAACTTGGTCTTTATTGTCCCAATCGAAACCTACTCCCCTCACCTTTTCTTGAATTCTTGCTGCTTTTACTAGTGCTGGCAGTGATTTCGGAACGCCTTCTAAAACGGACTTTTTACCTTCCTTCAATTTCAATTTTTCCCAATTGACTTTAACTTCCTCTTCTGTATTTGCTTCTACATCACCATAAATATGCGGATGACGGAAAATCAATTTTTCACAAATTGCATTCAAAACATCAGCTACATTAAAATCGCCTGTCTCTGACCCCAATTTGCTGTAAAAAACCAAATGCAAAAATAAATCTCCTAACTCTCCTTTAATTCCATTTAAATCTTTGTCTAAAATTGCATCAGCCAACTCATAAGTTTCTTCTATCGTTAATGGACGAAGTGTTTCAAAAGTTTGCTTTTTATCCCAAGGACATTTTTCGCGCAAATCATCCATGATATTTAATAATCTTTCAAATGCTAGTAATCTTTCGTCCATGAGCTATTTTTTAATATTCAAATTTCTAAACTTTCACGCGAAGTTATGTAGAATTGAGATTATATATACATTTGCCCTATGAGAATGACATTTTGGCTACTATTTGGTTTCATCATGTTTTCATTTTCCAGTGTCTCTCAAAAAAGAGAATGGGGAATTGAAATGAATCCAAAACTTGGTTTTTTATTAGCTCACAGAGGTGTTATGGGGCACTTACCACGTGAACATGCAATCGGAGGTGAAATCACATACTTCATCTCTACGAACGGAACAAAGAATTATCATAAAGCATATAATTTTCCAAAAGTTGGCTTAACTTTATTCGGAAGCACGGTCGGAAATAATCAAATTTTAGGGCAAGTTATCGGAGTTTACAGTTTTATCGATTTTCCCTTCAAAAAAAACAATTCTTTTGAATTATCCGGCAGATTAGGCGCTGGGGGAAGTTGGATTTCCAAAGTCTTTAATCAACAGTTGAATCCAAAAAATGTGGCAATGAGCACACATGTAAATGCATTGATTTGCTTTGGATTGAGAAGTAGATTTTATTTAGGTGAAACAAAAAAAACACATATTATTGCAGGAATTGACTTAACACATTGCAGCAACGGCTCAACCAAAGTTCCCAATTTGGGAATTAATTTACCTTACATCAGTTTGGGATTGGGACACACTTTTCATCAAGTTGAAAAAAGTAAATCATCTGATTCTTTTATTCCGAAAAAATGGAATTTAACTGCAATCGGAATTATTTCTACCAAAGAAGTTTTCCCTACTGGAGGAAAAAAATATCCGATTTACGCATTTTCATTGGTTGGAAAAAAAATATTCACCCCAAAAACAGGAATGGAATTGGGACTGGATTTTATTTATAAAACGAGTATAAACGCATACAAACCACAAATCCACAAAACAAAAGAAGGAATCGCTCAATTGGGACTTTATTGCGGTTATGTTTTACCTTTAGATAAATTACAATTTGTACTAGGAATGGGATTGTATGTAAGAGATGAATATTTTCCTGATAGTAGAATGTATCACCGATTAGGAATGCGTTATCAATTGACAGATAAATTATTAATCAATTTTACATTAAAAACACATTGGGCGAAAGCTGACTATGTTGAATATGGAATTGGTTACACATTTTAAGAAATAGAAAAATGAAAAAATTAATAATCCTTTTCGTTCTCACTTCATTCATTTTCGGAAGCTGTAAAAAAGCTGAAAATAGAAGTTGTTTCAAATCTATTGGGAAAAACACAGAAAAGACAATTGAAGTGCCGAGTTTTGATAAACTATTTTTAAAAGAACACATTGAATATCTTTTAATTCAAGATAGCACTGATAAATTAGTCATTAGAGGTGGTGAAAATTTGGTAAACTTCATCAATTGGAGCATTGATGACGATGGAGTTCTATACATTGAAAACAAAAACAAATGTAATTTTTTAAGAAAGTTAGATCAAATCATTACGTGTGAGATTCATTTTACGAGTCTTTCGAATATCCAATTTGAAGGTACCGAACCGATGAAAAATATTGATACATTAAATGTTCCATACTTTGTGATGATGATTCGAGACGGCGCAGGATCAGTAAACTTAACTGTAAAATCTTTGATTATCAATGCGGATATTTCTCACGGGTGGGGGGACTATACACTTTCAGGAACAACAGATTACGCAAGAATTTCAGCAAGAAGCAATGGTTATTGTGACGTGCAAAATTTAAAAATAAAAGATTCAGTTTTTGTTTCAAGTGAAACTGTTGGGAAAATCATTTTAAACGCCAACGGAATTCCGCTCAAAGGAGAAATCAAATCATTTGGCGATATATGGTATTATGGAATTCCTAGTTCAATTTCTGTGAAAGAAATTAGTACTGGTAAATTAGTTAAAAAATAGGAATACCTCTAAATTCATACACCTAAAATTATAGTTTCGTAGCTATTATTCCTTTTTTCATCGAAAAAAAAGCACAAATTGTTGGTTTTTTAAGAATCATTAACTATATTCGTTCGAGACAATTGAAATAATTATCAATCAGATATTTGTTTCTGGGGGTATTACTTTTTTTTGTATTAAAAGTAAAATAAAATTTTTGATTGTCTAAATTCTTACTGGCTTGCTGATGACGGAGATTCAATTTTAAATATTTTTAAAATGAAAACGAAACAATTTAGCTCAAATAATCGCACAGAGATTATTCAATATATAAAGCAATTTAATCTCACTGATGAAAGCATTGTTTTCATTTTTTCAGATAAACAATTTTTAAATTCTGAAATTTCCGTTGCCTTAAATCAAAAATTTAAATCAATCCCTATAATTGCTTGTTCTACATCAGGAGAAATCGCTGGAACGAATGTATATGATGGATATTTCGCTATGACTTCAGTTTCATTTGCACATACACAAGTTAGATTAGAAAGTCTTAATATTGATCAAATTGAAGATTCATACGATATTGGACAAAAATTGGTGAACTCATTAATGCAAGATGATTTAAAACATATTTTCGTACTTTCAGATGGCTTGAATGTAAATGGAACAAATTTAGTTGATGGAATTAATTCTGTCACGAATGGAAAAATAAGTGTTTCAGGCGGCTTAGCTGGAGATAGCGTTCATTTTAATTCAACATTAGTGTCAGACGAAACTGGAGAATTCAAAGAAAATACAATTTCTGCTGTTGGATTTTATGGAGAGAGAATCAAAATTCAATGTTCATCTGAAGGAGGTTGGGAAATTTTCGGAAAAGAGCGAATCGTTACCAAAAGCAATCAAAATATAGTATACGAAATAGACGATAAACCAGCATTAGAACTGTATAAATCTTATTTAGGTGATAAAGCCAAATATTTACCTAGTTCAGGTCTGCTTTTTCCGCTATCATTAGAAACCCAAGAAGGATCTGTCGTTCGAACAATTTTAGGAGTAAACGAAGAAGAAAACAGTATCCGATTTGCAGGAAATATACCAATGAACTCTTCTGTCAGATTAATGAAAACAAATATTGATTCAATATTAAATGCAGCTGAGCTGGCTTCTTTAGAGTTATCTAAAAAGAATAAAGAAAAGAATGGTTTGATGATCCTAGTAAGTTGCATTGGCCGCAAACTCGTTTTAAAGCAAATTGTTCAAGAAGAAGTTGAGTCTGTAACCAAATATTTCGATGAAGACTATTGTTTTACTGGCTTTTACTCTTACGGAGAACTAAGTTCAAGTAAATCAAATAATTGTGCATTGCATAATCAAACAATGACCCTTACTCTAATCACTGAAAACTAGTTCATCTATGTTGAAAAAGGATACTCATAGACTACTTAAAAGACAATTTGAAACTCATTGTAACGACATGCAATTGTTAAATAGTCTTATGAAAAATCCTCATTTTGAATCATTTATGAACTCTGTTAATCAGGCATACTTTGAATACGATGACGATAAAAAATTATTAGAAAATATCGTCAAAGAAAATCAAGAGGAACTATTTAAAGTAAATGAAGAATTAAAAGAACTAAATTTAAATTTAGAAAATCGTGTAGCGAAAAAAACTCAAAACCTACAATCAGCTTTTCAGGAATTAGCAGCAAAAGAAAAGAGAATTAGATCTATTATTGAAAATATAGCTGAAATCATCTTAATCGTAGATGAAAATTTAGATATAAAATTTATCAGTGAAAATTTTTATGAAAAGTTAAAAACTTTAAATCAATCATTAGTCGGAACAAATCTTAATTCATTTTTTAGTCCAAATCAACTTTTTGAATTAAAAAAAACACTGAATGATGAAAATGCAATGAACAATTATTTTCAATTTTCATTTCCGAATTTACAAAATACATTAACGAAATTTGAGGCAAACGTAACAATCAATAATGATGGTTCAAATGTTGAATTTGTAATTACACTTCGTGATGTCACGGAAGTGCGAAAAATTCAGAATGAAATTAAAAGTCAGAAGGAATTTTACGAAAACATCTTAGCAAATATTCCAGCCGACATTGCCATTTTTGATACTGACCATCGGTATGTATTTTTAAATAATAAAGCTATTAATGACCCAGAATTAAGAGCAATAATCATAGGAAAAACTGATTTTGAATATGTTGCTCAAAGAGGAGGTTCTCTTGAAATGCCAACATTGAGACACGAGCTGTTTTTGGAAGCGATTTCGAAAAAAACTACGATTCCATTTGAAGAAAAATTAAAAGATAAATTAGGAAATCCGAAATACATGCTTCGCCACTTCACTCCTATCTTTAATTCTAACAATGAATTAGAAAATATGATTGGACTTGGAATAGATATTACCGGACGCAGATTAGCTGAACAAAAAGTTGAGGAATTAAATCAGAATTTGGAAGAAATGGTTTTGAAAAGAACCAATCAACTAGAACTTGCAATCAAAGAATTGGATGCATTTTCATATTCAGTTTCTCACGATTTACGCTCTCCGCTTAGAGCTGTTGATGGATGGAGTTTGGCTTTACTAGAAGATTTCAGTGAATCACTCGACCCGCAAGCTATTGAATATATCAACAGAGTAAGGACCGAATCTCATAGAATGGCTACACTCATCGATGATTTGTTAAACTTATCAAAAATTGGAAAAGTTCAATTAAAGATTAAAAAGATAGATTTTACAAGCTTTTGTCAAAAAATATTTCAAAGAGAACTAGAAACCTCAGATCGAAAAGATTTTCATTTAGATATTGAAAAAGGACTTATAATCTATGCAGATGAAAATTTATTGGACATCATGATGACCAATTTAATTACTAATGCGATTAAATTTTCAGGTAAAGTTGAAAACCCAAAAATCACCATTGGAAAAATAAAAACTGATGACAAGACTAACTTATATTTCATAAAAGACAATGGTGCTGGTTTCAATAGTAATGTTTCCAGTAAACTTTTTGGAGCTTTTCAACGAATGCACAAACAATCTGATTTTCCTGGTACTGGAATAGGATTAGCAACAGTTAAAAGAATTGTAGAATTACATTCAGGTCAGATTTGGGCTGAATCTCAAATAAACGAAGGCGCGCTATTCAAATTTAAAATTTAACCTAATGTTAGCAAAAAAAATTATTCTCATAGAAGACAACAAAAGTGATATAGATTTAACTTTAAGAGCCTTTAAAAAAGCCAATATTCACAATCCTATAGTCATTTTAGAAGATGGAAAAGATGCACTAGATTATATTTTTTGTCAAGAAAAATATGCGGATAATGATTCAATTGAAGAGCCAGAACTGATTTTATTAGATTTGAAATTACCCATAATCGACGGAATCCAAGTATTGAAAGAAATTAGAAACAACGAGAAAACACGTCATTATATTGTAATCATATTAACTTCCTCCAAAGAAGAGTCAGACTTAATTACCAGCTATAATTTGGGCGTAAATAGTTACATAAGAAAGCCAGTAGATTTTACTGAATTTGTGGATGTAATCAAGCAAATTGGTATTTATTGGATATTGTTAAATGAATCGCCTAACTCTATTAATTAATTTATGAATATTCAGATTTTACTTATCGAAGACGATGACAACGATGCATTATTACTTCAGCGTCAACTTAATAAAACAAAAAAAGCATTTGATTTCACTCGAGTCGAAACTTTTTCTGAATTGGTAAATGCCCTTACATATAATCACTATGACTTGGTGATTTCTGATTATAATTTACTAGGATTTGACGGTTTAGACGTTCTTAAACTTTTGAAATCAGAGAAAAAAGACATACCATTTTTGCTCGTATCTGGAACAATTGGTGAAGTGGCTGCAGTTTCAATCATGAAAGCAGGCGCTTGTGATTATATAATGAAAGACAATTTGATAAAATTACCCCAAGTTGTTAAACGAGAATTAGATGAGCACAAAATGAGGCTTCAAAATAAAGTTCTTGAAACTAGATCAATCAAACTTTCTGAAATCATTTCTTCCTCTGGCGACTTAATTTTAACATCGGACTTAGATTTAACTGTTAATTATTTAAATAAAAAGGCAGAGCAATTATTGAAATTAAACCTCAATAATGGACCAATCAATTTTAGAAGCTTTTTGAGCCCGATATTTAATCAGCAATTTTTTCAACCTATTCTAAAAAAAATACAAGAAAAAGAATCATGGAATGGAGAATTGGTTTTAATTACGGCGGATGGAGATGAAATTCCAGTACTTTGTTCGTTTGTTTTTCACAAATATGGTGCACTGTCAAATGAAATTTCAATAATCGCAAAAGATATTTCGTTCATCAAAGAACAAGAACAAGAAATCCTAAAATTAAATCAAACACTCGAAGAGAAGGTCATTTCAAGAACTAACGAATTGAATGAATCCTTGAATGAAATAACTTACAAAAACCAGCAAATTCTGGATAGTATCAACTATGCGCATCGTATTCAAGATTCACTTATTCCTAAAAAATCAGATTTACTTGAAATTTTTCCAGATTCATTTTGCTTTTTAAAACCCAAAGACATTGTAAGTGGCGATTTTTTCTGGTGTCATCAAGATGAAAATTTTAAGTATGTTTCTGTTATTGATTGTACAGGACATGGTGTACCAGGAGCGCTCTTATCGATTGTAGCGAATCAAATCATTAAAAAAGGGGTTTTCGAAAAAAGGTATACTGTATCGAACCAAATTTTGAACTATATCAATTTCAAAGTAGATTACAAATTTCGCTCTACAAACCCTGAATTCAATATTAATGATGGAATGGACATGGCTTTCTGTGTCATAGATGAAGCAAAACAACAAATTTCTTTTTCCGGTGCGAATCGACCAGCTTGGATCATTTCTGATGGTGAAATCATTGAGTTTAATGGTACCAAAAAGTCCATTGGACTGACGGATTTACAAAATTCAAATCAAAACTTTGATCATTTGATCATTAACTACAAAAAAGGCGACCGACTTTATTTATTTTCTGATGGTTATTACTCTCAATTTGGAGGAGAAAGACAGAAAAAATTAAATAAAGAAGCATTTAGAAGGTTAATTATTTCGACAAGTACAAATATTCATCAACAAGAAGAAAAATTAAATGAACATTTCAATCAATGGAAAGGAAAATTAGAACAAGTGGACGATGTTTGTGTTGTTGGAATTCAGCTTTAATGTAATTCTATTTACTATTTCAATGTTGCAATCACAACGGTGTGAATTTCAGTTTCATTGATCGATCTAGAATATTGCACCTCGATAATTTCAACAATTTTAAATTCATGTTGAATCAATATATTTTGAATGTCTATTAATTGATGAAAATAAAAGTACATTCTATCGCCACTACTCCCTGTTTTAAACCCTGAATTTTCTGGGGTTCCTTCAACAAAACTTATATACATGCATCCGCTATTTTTCATCAATTTGGTGCAATCATAGATAAATTCATTGACTTCTTTTGGTGATAAATATGGAATACAGAAACCAGCAATTATTGCGTCAAATGTTGTTTCAATTTCCGAAATATTACGACAATCCAATGTTTTAAAGTTGACTCTTTGTAGCTTTTCGTTGAATTTCAACGTGTTTTTGCGGGCCAATTCAATCATGTTTTCAGCGACGTCAACGCCCAATAAATGAATGTCGTCTCGCTTTGTCAACAAATATTTTGAAATATTACCCGGTCCGCAACCAATTTCAAGAAGTTTAGGTGATTTTTTATTCAGAATATGTAGGAAATAATCATAGGTCTTGTCGTAAATATCCAAATCCATGAATTTACTTTCATACAAATCAGCAATTTTATTCCAAGTTTGAAAGGTTTCTTCTTTACCGTCCATGATAGATAGTTTTAATAAAACTGACCAAAATGCCATAATATCCCTGAAGGATCATGTAAAAAGAACTCTTTTCCCCAATCTAAATGTCGAATTGGAACCAACCTGACAGTTTCATATTTTGCTGTTAAATTTAATTTCAACGTTTCCAACCAATGTTTTTCCACATTTTCTACTTCCATGAAAATCATCGTATTGTCAATCCAATCTTTCACAAAAGCATCTTGCAAGTAAAATCCAAATTCAGAAATCGAAAAATAACTCAGATTACTTGAAATAACCGATTCTAAAAACCCCAAATCCAGATAAAACTGTCTTGAAATTTTAAAATTTTCAGCGCCAATAAAAGGTCTAATGGATTTTATTTGTTTTTTCATCTGAACGAATATTAAATGCTCATATACTTCCAATTCTGTGATTTTCCTTCTTGCAAATTGTCAATCATCTTTTGTACTCTTTTCAATTTTGTGCTCTCGGTTTTTGCTTCTAAAACCCAGCGAATATATTCTTTCCTGTGGCTTGGTGCAAGTTTATTAAAATTCTCTTTGGCAATCGAATCGGTTGCTAAAAACGCTTGAAATTCATCGCTAATTTCAATCTCCACGCTTTCTTTCGTTTTTTTGACAATTGTTTTTCCAGCATCCGTCAATTGCATCGCTTCTTTGATCATCGCAGATAAAAAGGCGACAGTTGGTAGTTCGTCCAACTTGGATATTTTCCCTAGATCACCCATCCCATCTTTTGAACTAGTCGTTTTCATGTGGGCACCCAACCAAAAACCAAAACTACAATGATTTTTAAATGCCGCCATGTTGCAAAGAATTTTGCCTTTGTACATAAAAACAGGGAAATTCCATTTGATTGTTTCTTCAATTTCAGGACAAAAAGTATGTACTGTTTCTCTCAAAAAATCTAAAATCTCGTGCGCAAATGGCGCTGATTTCTCAATATATTCTGTGACTCTGATATCTGCTTTCATAATATTTTGCAAAAAAAAAGACTATCTATTACTAGAGAGTCTTTACTATTTCTTTGAAAAAAATCTTATTTTTTCTCAGCACCAGCAGCGCAAGCTTTTTTCTCACCAGCAGCACAAGAAGTTTTTCCTGCACAGCAGCTACCTTTTTTAGATTTTTTCTTTTTCTTTTTATCGTCGATTTTTTTAACCTCCATTTTGTTACCGCTAACAGCAGCAACTGCTGTAGAAGTTAATGAACCTGTAAACAACATCAATGATAATACTACAAACACTTTTTTCATAACAATCGATTTTATAGGATAAATTTACAAATATTTATTTTAATTCTGCAAGTTTAGTGATTCTTCCTTTGACAACATCCTCAATTTTAACATTTATTTCACTTCCAATTGGTAGAAATACGTCAATTCGAGAACCAAATTTAATAAAGCCAAATTCGTCGCCAGTTTTCACTTCTTGTTCTGGCTGAACATAATAACAAATTCTACGTGCAACAGCACCAGCTATTTGGCGAAACAATACACTTTGTCCATTTTCATGCTCAATTACAAAAGTACTTCTTTCGTTATCAGTGCTACTTTTTGGATGCCACGCAACTAAGAAAAGACCTTTGTGGTATTTTACATACTTTACAATCCCTGAAATTGGATTGAAATTCGCATGCACATTCATCGGCGACATGAAAATTGAAATTTGGATTCTCTTGTCGTGAAAGTATTCTGTTTCTTCCACTTCTTCAATCACAACAATTTTTCCATCAGCAGGACACATAACGTCGTTGATATCATATTTGCAAGGAATGTTTGGGACTCTGAAGAATTGAATGATTAAATAAGCCATCACTACCGCACCTGCGCTCAGTAATAAATATAACCACAACCAATCTAAATAAGTGTATAAAAAGTAGTTTCCCAATTGGATCAATCCCAAAATTGTAAGACCAATCGCAATGATTAAATATCCTTCTCTGTGTATTTTCATTTCAAAAATTTGGGTCAAAAATAGTTATAAAACAGCCACCAACAAAAGAAAAATGGAACTGTAAACAAGACTGCATCAAATCTATCCAAAATTCCACCGTGTCCAGGCATGATATTTCCTGTGTCTTTGATGTTCAAACTTCTTTTAAAAAGTGATTCTAATAAATCTCCATAAATCGCTCCAGGTGCTATAATCACTGCTGAAACACCCCAAAAAAGATAATTTTGACCATTAAAATAAGCGATAACTAGCGTAACAACAAAAGTCATCACGATACCACCTATCGTTCCTTCCCAAGTTTTATTTGGGGAAATCCTTTCAATCAATTTTGTTTTTCCTAGCCAGCGACCAGTCAGATAAGCAAACGTATCATTGGTCCAAATCAACAAAAACATGAATATCAATGTGTAAGATTCAATTGTTTGAGCCTGCATAAAAATCATCAAGACAAAAGGAACAATAACATACAAAAAACCTAAAAACAAGACGCCTAAATTGAGTAGCGGATTTTCTTTCATGCGCCAGAGTTCTGCCATCATGCTTAAAAACAAAAGCGGTATTGTGAATAAAATATAGATTTCAGGAATCAATCCTAGTTGATTTGCACCGAAAAGGGCAAAAATTGTAAAACCTACAAAAGTTCCTAACAGCGGAGAAACTGAAACCGTTTTCGAGGTTTTAAAAAGATTGTAAAATTCATTTAAACCCAAAAGTGTGAATAGCGCTAGGCAACCAACTGTTGTCAATAAATTATAACTTAAACTGCCAATGACTAACGCTACAAAAACAGCTCCTGACAACGCTCTTACTAGAATATTATTCATCGTTTATTTTTAAAATAAGAATCCCGTTTAGCCAAAAACCAAACGGGAATACTTGAATTATTTTAATATAAATTTCAATCTTGAAATGAAACTTACTCTTCTGTTTTATCTTTATTTTCAGTTGAATCTTGTTCTTCTGAATTTTCAGGTTTCAAAGGTTCAACTTTCATTTCGATTTTGCTTTCTGAAGCAGATTTTGCTTCTTCATTTTCGCGTGTTTCTTTCGCTTCTGATGATTCTGCTAAGCCAGCAACAAACTCCTCGCCTGACATTTCAGAAGGTTCCCAAGCGCGTTTTCCAAAGATTTCTTCCAGATCTTCTTTGAAAATGACTTCACTTTCCAACAATTTTTCCGCTAAAATCGTTAATTTTTCTTTGTTTTCAGTCAAGATTTGCAAAGCACGTTGGTATTGCACTTCAATCAATAAGCTTACCTCCTCATCGATCACTCTTGCAGTTTCTTCAGAATATGGTTTAGTGAAACTGTCTCTACCTTGAGAATCGTAGAAAGAAACATTTCCAATTTTCTTATTCAAACCGTAAATCGAAACCATGGCATAGGCTTGCTTGGTAACTTTTTCTAAGTCGCTTAACGCACCAGTTGAAATTTTCCCAAAAATCAATTGTTCTGCTGCTCTTCCTCCTAAAGCAGAACACATTTCATCAGAAATCTGTTCTGTTGTTGTGATACTGCGTTCTTCTGGTAAATACCAAGCAGCACCCAAAGATTGTCCACGAGGAACGATTGTCACTTTCACCAAAGGATGTGCATGTTCTAACAACCAAGAAGTTGTAGCATGTCCAGCTTCGTGAAATGCAATAGCGCGTTTTTCATCTTTGGTAATGATTTTATTTTTCTTCTCTAAACCGCCAACAATTCTATCAACAGCATCCAAGAAATCTTGTTTTTCAACATGTGTTTTCGCTTTTCTCGCTGCGATCAATGCAGACTCATTACATAAGTTTGCGATGTCAGCCCCTGAGAAACCAGGAGTTTGTTTTGCCAAGAAATCAATGTCAATTGAATCATCTAATTTCAACGGTTTCAAATGCACTTTGAAAATCTCCTTGCGCTCATTGATGTCGGGCATGTCCACATAAATCTGTCTGTCGAAACGACCAGCACGCATCAAAGCGCTATCTAGCACGTCTGCACGGTTTGTAGCTGCTAGAATAATCACTCCTGAATTTGTTCCAAAACCATCCATTTCAGTCAATAACTGATTCAATGTGTTTTCTCTCTCATCGTTAGAACCCATTCCGTTATTTCTTCCACGAGCTCTACCAATGGCATCAATTTCATCGATAAAAATAATTGCCGGTGCTTTTTCTTTGGCTTGTTTGAATAGATCTCTTACACGAGAAGCTCCAACACCAACAAACATTTCAACGAAATCAGATCCAGAAAGCGAAAAGAAAGGAACTTTCGCTTCACCAGCAACAGCTTTCGCTAATAAAGTTTTACCTGTTCCTGGAGGCCCTACCAACAAAGCTCCTTTCGGAATTTTCGCACCTAATTCAGTATATTTTTTGGAGTTTTTTAAGAATTCCACTATTTCTTGGATTTCTTCTTTTGCACCATGTAAACCTGCAACATCAGCAAACGTAACATTGGTCGATTTACCTTTTTCGTATACTTGAGCTCTTGATTTTCCGATATTGAAAATTTGTCCACCACCGCCACCAGCACCACCTGACATACGGCGCATGATAACCAACCAAACAACGATCAAAATCACTGGTAAAAGCAAGAAATTGATTACTGCTCCTAGATAATTTTCTTCAACAATAGGTTCAGAATTGATTGTTGGTTTGCTTAACGTTTGTAAAGATTTGTTTTTCTCGTCTAAACGGGTCAAAAAGTTTCCTGGATCAGCAATTTTGAACTGAAAACTAGGATTCATACTTTGTCTCGTTTTCTTAACTGGATTTAAAACTTTTTTGAGCTTATCAAAACTTGGTTTTTTGCTTTCAGTGATGAATTTTCTACCTTGTTCAGTGATTTTAAAATCTACTCTTTCACGGTTGACGATTTTAACTTCGCTAACATAACTGGAATCAGCCAAAGTAAAAAATACATCTTGCTTAATTTCAACTACATTTGAGCTACTTGTGAAAATACTGATTGCAATTGCAGCAATTCCAATCAGCGCATATATCCAATATATGTTGAAAGGACTTTTCTTTTTTTCTTGATTTTCTGACATGAAATTGTAAAATAAATGTTGTTAATCCAAATTGGGGATATCTGTTCTGATTGCGTCAGCCCAAAGGTCTTCTAGGTCGTAAAAACCGCGAGAATCTTTGTGGAAAATATGTGCTACGACGTTCACATAATCCAATAAAATCCACTCAGAGTTTTCTTTTCCTTCTTGGTGCCAAGGTCTTTCTTGAAGTTCTTTTCTTGTGTGTCTCATTACTGAACTGTTGATACCGTCCACTTGAGTTGTTGATTCACCCGAACAAATCACAAAAAAATCAGTTACTGAATTTTTAACTTCTCTTAAGTCAAGAACAACGATGTCTTTGGCCTTATTTTCTTGCATTCCTTCGACTATGCAATCGCAAAGTACTTTTGAATCTATGTTGTTTATTAATTTATACATTCTATAATTTGTGTTCTTTACAAAATTAATTTAATATTTTAACTTTACGCATTATAAACGCTTCATTCAGCGATAAAGTTTAAACATGATTGGTCGAAAAATCATATTCAAAGAAACGCTTGATTCTACAAACAATTATGCTGCCAAGTTGCTTCAAGCAGGTGAATTGTCTCACGGAACGGTAATAATGTCAGGTGAACAAACTGCTGGTAGAGGTCAAAGAGGCGCTGTTTGGGCGGCTGAGCCATATAAAAACCTCATTTTTACTTGTTTTTTGGAATATGATAAATTGTCAGTTGCGAATCATCAATCGATCACACATTTCGTCAGCCTTGCTTTAAATGATCTTTTAAGTTTTTTTGGCATTTCAGCATCCATCAAATGGCCAAATGATATTGTAATTGGCAATAAAAAAATCGCTGGCGTTTTGATCGAAAATCAGTTGGAAAGTACTTTACTCAAAAGCAGTATTATTGGAATTGGATTAAACGTAAATCAAATCGAATTTGGTGGATTCAATGCAACAAGTTTGAAATTAGAAAAAAACGAAGACTTTTCAATAGAAAACTTGTCGATGAAATTAATAGAAAAACTTCAAGTACGGTTTAATCAACTGCAATTCAAAAATTTGGAAGGATTAAAAACAGACTACCTGAATCAACTTTGGCTAAAAAATCAACCGAGCATGTTTGAAGATGCAACAGGAATTTTTGAAGGAAAAATTCTTGGAACCGATGATTTCGGAAGACTGATTGTAGAAAAAAACTCAGAAGAAAAATCCTACGACTTGAAAGAAATTAAATTTCTGGATCGTAATATTTCTGCAATTTGAACGACATGTAGTTGAACAAATTGGTTAATGGCTTGTCAACCAACATTTTCATGAACGCATTCACTTCACCATCAAAAGCAATGTAACCTTCGGTTTTTTCATCAACTTCTTTCAAATGCACGGTCAACGTAAATGGAAAAGGAGATTTTTCTCCAGATTTCATCACGATTTGCGTTGGTGCTGTTGAATCAATTTGGATCAAAGAAATTAAGAAACCACCTTGCGCTTTAAAAGAACAACTTTTTTCATCTGCTTTCCAGTCACTCATTTTATCTTGAGGCAAGATATGAAACAAGTTTTCAGTATTGATTAAAAAATCAAAAACTGTTTGAGCAGGTGCATTCACCAATGATTTTGTACTTTCAATTTTCATGCGCGATCTAATTTAGTATGCTAAAATTTGATAACTATTGATTCCAAGCGGAAGGATTTGCTCTCCAAGATTGCAAGGATTCCAAATCACTTTCGTTGATATATTCTTTGCGAATCGCTTGTTCTATTAAGAAATCGTAATTTGTCAATGTCTCAAAAGGACAATTTGCTTTTTTGAAATTTTCTTTGGCAATATCAAAATCATAAGTAAAAATCGCAACCAAACCTTTCACTTCACAGCCAGCGTCTCGCAACGCATCAACTGCTTGCAAACTACTTCCACCAGTAGAAATCAAATCTTCAATAACAACCACTTTTTGACCTTTTTCAAAATCACCTTCAATTTGATTTCCTAAACCATGGCCTTTTGGCGTGCTTCTAACATAAACAAAAGGAATTCCTAATTCTTGAGCAACCAAAGCACCTTGGGCAATTCCGCCAGTAGCTACTCCAGCTATAAAATCTGGTTTTCCATACTTTTCTAATATCACTTCAGAATATGCCTGACGAATAAAAGTTCTAATTGTAGGATAAGAAAGTGTTTTTCTATTATCACAATAAATTGGAGATTTCCAACCAGAAGCCCATGTGAATGGATTTGTAGGTTGTAATTTTATTGCTTTAATTTGTAATAAAAATTCGGCTACTTTTAGTGCTCTGTCGTTATTTAAAATCATGTTGCAAATGTACAAAGTTTTTATTCAAGATAGACCAATCATTTTCATTTCTGTTGATGAAATTTCAAATTATGATGGTTTTTTTATTAGTCAATCAATTGGTGAAAATCACAATCAATTCATTCTAAATTTAATGAGTGAATTGCCCAAAGATGTTCAACTTTACGTGATTGGACAAAATCCAAAAGAAGAAATGATCTCATTTTTTAAAAATTATGAAATCATTGAAGCAGCTGGTGGAATTGTGAAAAGGAATGATAAATTTTTATTTATCAAGCGAAACGGTATTTGGGATTTACCAAAAGGCAAAGTTGAACCAAGTGAAAGCACTGTAATGGCGGCTAAAAGAGAAATTGAAGAAGAATGCGGAATTAAAAATCCAACGGTCAATGACCTTATTCTAATTACATATCACACATATACTTACGCTGGAGTTCCAACTTTAAAAAAAACGTTTTGGTATGAATTGTCGTACGAAGGATCTAAGAAATTAAAACCCCAAATGGAAGAAGGGATCACAAAAGTAGAATGGATCGAAAAAGACAAAATTGATAAAAAATACAACAAAACATACGCGTCTATTAAAGATGTATTAGATGCTTATTTTAAAAAATAATTCTATTTAATTATATCATATTCAAACATTTAAACAAAATAGAGAATTTAAATAATTAAAATAATGCCTAATTTTTTGTTAATTAAAGGCTTTGAATAAGTAGAAAATTGTAACCTTGTATAAAAATAATAAACTATGAAATCAATATTGACGATGATGGTGCTTGCAGCTTTGAGTTTTTCAGCTGCTGCTCAAGATGCTAAACCAACTGAGAAAAAAGCAAAAACAACAAAAGTTGCTAAACAAAAATTACCAATTACATTCAAAACATTGGAAATTGTGAGACCAAATATCGCTTTTGGAGCTGACGAAACTTTCACATTTGAATTTAAAAACACTGGTAAAACGCCTATCATTGTTAGCAATGTGCAAACAAGTTGTGGATGTACGACTGCTGAGAAACCATCTGAGCCAGTTCAACCTGGAAAAAGTTCAAAAATTGCAGTAAAATATGATACTAAAAGAGTTGGTGATTTTACAAAAACAATTACAGTAACAACTAACGTTGGAGATCCAATTGTTTTGACAATCAAAGGTAAAGTTGCACCAGACGGAGGGAATTCAGCTCCAGTTGCGCCACAACACTAAGATAAATATTCTTAATATCGAAACCACTTTATTTATTAAAGTGGTTTTTTTTGTGTCTTAATATCATTAAAATTATTTACACACTTTTTCAATTTCTTGAACAAATTTCTTCATTTTGGTCTTTGAAAGTAATGTTTGTTATCTTTGAACTTTAAAAATAATTCAATGTCAAAAGAAGTATATATTGTTGATGGAGTTCGCTCTGCGATTGGAAATTTTGGTGGAACTTTAGCTGCTGTTCGACCAGATGATTTAGCTGCTCATGTGATGAAATCATTGATTGAAAAACATCCAAATTTAGATTTAAATTTAATTGAAGATGTAATTTTTGGTTGTGCAAATCAAGCAGGTGAAGACAATCGAAACGTTGCTAGAATGTCGGCATTAATGGCTGGAATTCCAATCACTGCTGGTGGAGAAACGGTTAATAGACTTTGTGCTTCTGGAATGGCTGCAACAATCAATGCTGCAAGAGCAATCAAAGATGGAGCTGGAGAAATTTACATTTCTGGTGGCGTTGAAAATATGACACGCGGACCTTGGGTGATTTCTAAAACAAGTTCAGCATTCGGAAGAGATGCACAAATGTTTGATTCTTCTTTTGGATGGAGATTCATTAACCCAAAATTAGAAGCGCTTTATGGTGTTGATAGCATGGGAAATACCGCTGAAAATTTAGCTCAATTGTATAATATTTCCCGAGAAGACCAAGATGTTTTCTCTGCGTGGTCGCAAGAAAAAGCTTTCAAAGCACAAGAAAATGGAATTTTAGCACAAGAAATTACGCCAATTGCAATACCACAAAAAAGAAAAGATCCTATCATTTTTGATAAAGATGAATTTATGCGTCCTGAAACTTCTTTGGCAACCTTGGGAGGATTGAGACCTGCATTTGCGAAAGATGGAACGGTGACTGCTGGAAATGCTTCTGGATTAAACGATGGTGCAGCCGCTTTATTGATTGCTTCGGAATCAGCGTTGAAATCTCAAAACTTAAAACCATTGGTTAGAATTGTGAGTGCCGCAGTTGCTGGTGTTGAACCAAGAATCATGGGAATCGGTCCAGTTTACGCATCTGAAAAAGCATTAAAAAGAGCTGGTTTAACTCTTGATCAAATGGATGTTTTAGAATTGAACGAAGCTTTTGCTGCACAAGTTTTGGCTTGCACCCGAAAAATGGGATTGGATGACTATGATCCGAGAATCAATCCAAATGGTGGAGCAATCGCATTGGGACATCCGCTCGGAATGTCAGGCGCGAGAATTTTACATGCCGCAGCAAATGAATTGATTAGATCTAACAAAAGATATGCTTTGGTTACTATGTGTATCGGAGTTGGCCAAGGTTATGCAACAATAATTGAACGCGTTTAATATCAACCTTTCAAGTAATTCGTTCGTTCAAATACATAAATAAAAGCCTATGCGTTTTTTTATTGTTTCCAGTATATTCATTTCTGTACTTCTTGTTTCATGCAGAAAAGAAAAGGCGATTTGGGAATCTGATTGGAGTTTGCCATTGGTAAGCGATACACTTAATTTGAAAAATTTGGTCACAGATTCTTTTTTAGCTGTCAATGGTTCTGGAAATTATCAGTTGGAAATCAATAGAAATATCTTAGACTTAAATTTATCGGATTACATTGAAATTCCTGATACTACAATCTCTCAAAAATATTCGATTGCTTCAGGAAGTTTAAATGTACAGCCGGGAACGAGTTTTGTAAACAACAACAAAGACCATCTTTTTGATTTGCAAGGACCCGAATTAAAACGGGTAGTTATATCAGAAGGTAAAATCAAAATCAGTGTTGAAAATCCGATTGAAACAAAAACGATTTTCACTGTCAAATTGCCAAAAGCGAAAAAAGACGGTTTAGCTATTTCGAAAACTTTTCAAGCACCTGCAGGAACCAATGCGAATCCATCTGTTACCAGTGCAGAAATTGATTTGACAGGATATGAGCTAAATTTGACTGGAACAAATGGAGAAGGATTTAATTTATTGCAATCTCAAATGATTGTTCAAACAGATGAATCCGGTGTTGCCGTTAGTGTGAATAATTACGATACAACCAAGTTCATCATTGAAATGGAAGGTATCAAAATGAATTATGCACGTGGCTATTTTGGAAATCTAATTGTTCAAGATACTTCAGATTTATATGTTGAATTTTTAGATAAAATCACGAGTGGAATTTTTGATTTACCTGCTACCAATATTCAATTTATCATTTCAAATGGTATCAAGGTTTCAGCAAGAGCAACATTGAATTCTTTGACAAACACCAATTCTTACTCCGGCACAAGTGTGACTTTGAATCACCCACAAATGGGCGTTCCATTTATCATTAATCAAGCCACTGGAACTTGGGATTCATTTTTTGCCTCAATCAAAACGATTTTATTTACAAGTTCAAATAGCAATGTTGAGCAATTTATCGAAAATTTGGGCGCGCATCAAAAATTAGATTTCAAGCTTGAACTTAATCCATACGGAAATATCTCAGGTGGTTGGGACGAATTTTTTCCTGACAGTAAATTGCAAGTAATGTTGAAAGCACAAATGCCGCTGAGTGCTTCTTTGACCAATTTAACAATTCAAGATACTTTTGATTTGAACATCGATTCAGACCCAAACAACACACATATCGAGGCTGGAAAATTGAAATTGAAAGTTTCCAATGCATTTCCGTTGCAAGGAGAAGTAAAAATGTTTTTGTTAGATGCATCTGGTCAATTAGTTGAAACCGTGAATGGCTCTGAATTAATTCCATCTTCAGTATACGGAACGTTGATTTCAGGACAACTGCAAAAATCAGATGCAACGATTTATTTTGATTTGAATTCGAACACATTGAGTAAAATTAATTCCATCAAAAAAGTGGTAATAAAAGTTGTACTAAATACGCCGGATGCTTTGACAAATAACTCCAATTTTGTGTTGATTCCTGAAGGTGCTTTCATGGCGTTTAAATTGGGAACTGCTTTTCAACTTGAAAATCGATTGTAAATGAGAAATACCATTTTATTCTTTTTCCTACTTGGTTTTCAGCAAGTTTTTGGCCAATTGTGGTTGCCGGCTCAATATGATACTACATTGATTCAACAAGAATTCATTTTATCAGGAGACAATGCCTACAATTCAACTTCATTACGCAACAGCATGGCTGATAGATTATTTAATGGTGGAAAAATTTCTACTGAAGTAATCGATAATAGCTACAATGCGCACAAAGGATTGAATCGTTTAGGGAAAAATATTCAAGCTGAATTCGAATATCGCAACTATAAGTCAAATATCTTTGGAAATGAAAATTGGGGATTTCTCGTAAAAGGCGGTTACTATTTTATTGGATCTGCCGCATATTCCGATGATTTATTCGGTTTGGTATTTAAAGGAAATGACCATTTTCTAGGTTCAACGGCTGAATTTTCAGGAACTACTGCCAATATCACTGGTTTTCAAAAAATTGGATTTGGCGTGATTTCCAAAAAAAGTAAATCTTCAATTACCTTGAATTTTGTCAATGTTTCAAATGTGTACAAAGGGCATCTTCGAAATGGATCTTTGACACAAAATGCTGAAGCTACTTCCATTGACTTGAATGTAGACGGCTCATTTTCATTTACCGACAAAAATCAATTTTCAAATGGTTTAGGTGCTGCTGTAGATTTAGATTTTAAAATTCCTTTTCAATGGTTAAATGGACGAAAAGCTTATATCCAATTGCAAGCGAAAAATCTAGGTTTGGCATACATGAATCAAGGAATGAAAAGCTACACGGTAGATTCGATTTACAATTATTCGGGCTTTAACTTTGACCAAATTTTCAATAATCAGTCGTTATTTTCAGGCAATTTTTCAGTGCTCGACACCTTACATATTGAAACAGATAGGAAAAAAAACTGGATTGCTTTACCTTGTTTATTCCAAGTTGGAAAAATTATTGATGAGCATTATCTTGGAAAAGTTCAAACATTATTTGGTTTGAGAGTTTATCCAACTTTGAGTTATACCCCGTTGCTTTATTTTGGAGTTAATTACAGACCAATCCAAATGTTAGATTTAGGATTAATAGCAAGTTACGGTGGATTTGGTGGCTTGCGAGCAGGATTTTATGCAAATCTAAACTTCAAGAAAATCCAAATCGGAGCGGGAACAGAAGACGTTTTAGGGTTTGTTTCCAAAAATGCGTTTGGTCAATCATTTAATTTAAGAGTAAGATGCAAATTATAAAAATCCTTTTCATTTTTGGAGTTTTGACGATTACTCAAAATATCCAAGCTCAAATTAAATTTTTCAATATCTATACCAACAATGGATATGATTTTGGTGAAGGCGTTTGTCAGCTTTCTGACAGCAGTTATTTGATTACTGGATCATCAAGTAGTTTTGGAGAAGCTCCAGCGCAGGCATTTATTTTGCACGTCGACAGTTTGGGAAATAGACTTTGGTCAAATGCTTATGGAGGCGCTGAAAGTGATTGGGGAAGACGTATTTTCGCTGTTGAAGGCGATGGGATTTATGTTGCTGGATATTCCAATTCATTTGGAAACGGATTGTTTGACTTCTATTTTTTCAAAACCGATTTTCAAGGAAACTTACTGTTTGAAAAAACATATGGAGGTTCAAAATTTGAAAAATTACATGGCGCGGTGATGATGCCGGATACTACTTTCATTTTAGTTGGAGAAACAAGTTCTAACGAAACTGAAGTGGAAGACATGTATTTGATGCGATTGAAATCAAACGGAGATACAATTTGGACCAAAACAATTGGCTCCACAGGCAAAGACATCGCTAAAAATGTGAATATTGTGAACGATACCACCTTTATTGTGGTAGGAGATTATTTCGTCACCGATTCGTTGATGCAAAAAGCCATCGTGATGAAAATGAATGTAAATGGAATCATAGATTGGACAAATTATACAGGACAAAATGGAAATTATTCATTGAATGATGTAACGATTAATAATGGAATTATTCGTGCAGTTGGAAGCAATTTTGTTGTGAACAGCGATCTAACACAATTCACCTACATTTATAAATATTTAGCTAATGTAGATGGAAGCTTGATTTTTGAATTATTAGATCAAAGTGGCACCGATGCGCGAATAGATTACTTGACTTCGTATGGAAATCCAACCAAATTTTACATCGCCGAACAGGCAACCAATAGCACAATTCCTGTTTTTGGTGTAGGTGAAGATTGCTTTGTACGCAGGTATTCTGAGTATTTATTTTGGGAAAATTTTCCAGCGCTAAACACTTCAAATTTAGGACAAGATCAATCAAATCAATTTATTCCAACGTCGGATGGTGGCGCAATTTTGGTGGGTTACAATACCAGTTTTGGCTCAGGAGGAAAAAATATTACGCTAGTAAAAATTGGTCCAAATGACGACTATCCCGCTTCTTATACTGCGCCGATAGAACAAAGCCTATTGTCTGTCGAAACAATCGAAAATGACGAATTACTTTCTATTTTTCCAAATCCGGTTGATGAAATTTTACATCTAAAGTCAACCTATTCTGGTACAATTAAGATGAGTATTTTGGATCTTACGGGGAAAACAGTCTTTGCAAATTCTTTTGAAAGTGATTTGGATGTCAATTTTGAAAATTTCCTCACTGGAATTTACTTTGTTCATATTGAAATAAATGGCAATCAGAAAGTGATGAAAGTCTTCAAAAAGTAAGCATCACTTTAGCAACTCCCCTATTTGCTGAATCGAAAATTTGGATTCCTTCAAAGGGATGTACATCACCCAATCGTGCAACATTTTCGGATATTCGAAATAGTTAAATACAATTTTATTCTTTTCAAGCTTTTCTTTCAATGACTGGCAGTCAGCCAGCAAAATATCATGAGTACCGATAAAAATAGAAATTTTCGGCAAACCAGTTAAATCGCCATAAATTGGGCTCACAAGCTTATGTTTGATTGAAATATCCTTCACCCAAGTCGCATGAATCGAAGTTAAATCTTTCACTTTCAAAATCGGATCGAATTTTTGAATAGAATCAATTGCAGGATTGGTTAGACTGACATCCAGCCAAGGAGCAATTAAAATCAGCTGACTGGGTTGCGAAACATTTTCTGTTTTTAGCTTTTGAGCAAAAGCCAGCGCCAAACCTCCTCCTGCTGAATCACCGATAAAAATGATATTTTCTGAATTTACCTCTAACAAAAGTTTTTGATACAACGAATCGAGCATTTTAAACGCATCAGAATAACTAGATTTTGGAGCCAATGGATAATCTGGAATAATTACCGTGCAGTTGGTCGTTTGAACCAAATTAGACGCAAAAATCCAATGTTGTTTGAAAATATTATTCACATAGCCACCACCATGTAAGAAAAGAACCGTTTTATTCGATTTACTGGACTTTGGTGACAGCTTGAATACTTTTCGTCCAGCAATAATTACAGTATCGATTTGACATTGTTTTCTTACATCTAAAGGAATTTTAACAGGAAGCGAAACATAATTTGGATTCTCGACATGTTTTTGGATTTTATTGGATGGAAGAAAGTTTTTAGCGACAAACTCGACGATTGAAGCCAATCTTGAAGGGCGATGAGGATACTTGTAATAGAAGGAGCTATCAGCAACTTGACTATGAGTGAATGAAACTTGCAGTAGAAAAACGAAAAGCAATTTGAACGGAAGCGAATGCATAATTCAAATGTAAAACTTTATTCCAGAAAAAAAGCTTTCATTTCTGAAAGCTTTGCATTTATCTGTAGCGAGAGGGAGATTTGAACTCCCGACCTCCGGGTTATGAATCCGGCGCTCTAACCAACTGAGCTACCTCGCCATTTTTGCGTTTTCAGCTGAAATTTCAAAACTTTCAGCCTGTTTGCGGGTGCAAATATACGCAAATATTTATTTCAAAATAGCTTAAGATCTATCTTCTTCAAATAAAATTTTGGTGTTGTGTTTCAATGTTCTGAAAATCAAAGAAATTAACAAAGCAATTACTACAACAATTCCATGATTTACTTTCCATTGAACTTCACCTTCAGTAAACCAATCTCTGAAAAAGTCAATAAAAACAAATCCAATAATCGTTGCAGTTACGCCAGAGTATTCTCTTCTCATGATTGTTTTCATAGAAAAAGGGATGCTCGTTTTCTCATAATTTTTAAATCCTGGCCAGAAAGCATTTACTTTCATTGACCAATCAACATAAGATTGACCGAATTTTTTTTCCAAAAAGCGCTCTTCTGCGAACATGATTCTTTCGTAGTATAACCAAAACATCAAACTAATTAAAAGCACAAACCAAATATTGAAAGTGTAAACAACAATTCCAATCCACATGAAATAATTTCCCAAATAAAGTGGATGACGAACTGTGGAATAAATTCCTTTGGTGTTTAAAGCTTCTGCAACTTGCTCCTTGGTGTTTCTCCCAGAAGTGTTTTTATTGCTTGTACCGATCGCAATTGAACGAATTACGAGACCTGCGAAAGAAATAATTCCTGCCACGATTGTGAGAATTAATTTACAATCATCATTTCCTTTAATAAATTCATAATCAGTAAAATAAATGGTTGGAATTGCCATTAAAAACAAAATAACGGGGATCTGTCCGCGGTATTTAAATAAAAAATTTCCATTTTTTTCTAGTGTGTGTACTAATGCCATTGAAAAGAATTATGTATATTTCAAATCTTCAAATAAAGTGCGAAGGTAATAAAATGAAAAATAGTATGACTGATAAACACAAAATAGAATTAGAATACTTATTAAAAACTTCACCAAAAGTTTTTGAAAACATGGTTTCTACCCCAAGTGGATTGGCTGAATGGTTTGCAGATGATGTAAATATTAAAGAAGATATTTACACATTCTATTGGGATGGAAGTGAAGAACAAGCTAAATTACTGAGTAGAAAAGCTGGTCATCACATGAAATGGAAATGGATGAGACAAGAAGAAGAAGAAAATGATACATTTTTTGAAATTCAATATGAAGTTGATCCAATGACCAAAACCTTGGTTTTACACATCACTGATTTCGCTGAAGAAGATGATGTAGAAGAAGTTACAATGCTTTGGGAGTCATCTATTCAAGAATTAAAAAGAGTTTTAGGGGCTTAATCCAACTACTTTAAGCCATTTTTATTTGATAGAGAACATTTTCATTTTAGAAAATTCAAAATTAATTCTCTTATCATTCGTTACTTTTGTGAAAAAAGAATTTCCTTTATTTTGAAACGACTGTACGTTTTTAGTATCAAATCCTTCGCAGGTCCATTTGTGGTTACTTTTTGTATTTCCATGTTCATGTTAATCATGCAATTTTTCTGGAAATACATTGACGATTTAATGGGCAAAGGAATTAGTATTACAGTAATTCTCGAGCTTTTATTTTTTGTTTCTGCAAGTTTAATTCCTTTGGCTTTGCCGCTTGCGATGCTTTTGTCTTCGATCATGACCATCGGAAATTTGGCTGAAAACAACGAATTGACCGCACTAAAATCTTCTGGTTTATCTCTATATCGCATTTTAAGACCACTTACTGGCGTTGTTTTACTTATTTGCTTAGGAACATTCTATTTTGCGAATTTTGTGATTCCTGTTGCCAATTTGAAGTGGCGCACCATCATTTATGATATTCAAGAAACTAAGATTTCAACGATTTTAACACCAGGTAAGTACAACAATCAACTTGATGGCTATTCAATCAAAATAGACAAAGGAAACGACAGTAAATTTGAAGGAATTACGATTCATGACCACACCAATTTGAACGTAGTAAAAACGGTAAAAGCTGAACGCGGAGAGGTTTTTAAATCAAAAAATGGGCTATATCTGTTTTTCAATTTGGAAAATGGTCAAGTATTCGAAGAATTATCGTCTTTTTCAGGAACAGGTTCAGGATCAAACAGTAATTTCCATCCTAGTAGAAGATATTCTTTTGACGATGCCACCTATAAAATTGATATTTCTGGATTCAAAATGAATAAATCAGACGAGGATTTGTTCAAAGATAAACATGAGATGTACAATGTTTTTCAAATTAATCAGGCAGTCGATTCCATTCAAAAACAAACAAATGCCATTTTAAATAATTTTGTGGAAGGTTTAAAAAACAGTCACCCCTATTTTCAAGCGCATAAATTTAAACACGACAGTATCAGTTTGCGCGTAATTGATACCATGACAATCCCCAATGAAATAGTCAAATTAAGTGATATAGCAATTCCAGATTTAAGACAGGCATATAATATGTCGATCAGCAAAATGCGCACAAGCAAGGATAATTTACAAAGCCAAAAATTGTTTACAGAAACCATCATTGAAGAAGTTTCTAAATTTTACATAGAATTCAATCGAAAATTTTCACTGACTGCGACGATTTTGGTATTGTTCTTCGTCGGTGCTCCCCTGGGCGCTATTATTCGAAAAGGAGGATTTGGTGCGCCAGTAGTGATTGCAGCGTTACTTTTTATGGTTTACTTTATTCTCAATAGCGTGGGCGAAAGTTTAGCAAACGAAGGTGTAGTTTCACCATTCTGGGGCATGTGGATGGCTACATTCATTTTGTCACCCGTTGCCATCATATTGATGCGAAGTGCGGCCAATGATTCCAAGGTATTCAATAAAGATTCTTGGATTAAATTTTTCAAAAAGAAAACCAAAAAAGATACTACGATATGAAAATACTTCATCTCACTAATAAACCAATTTTCCCTTTATTAGATGGTGGGTGTATTGCCATGCATGAACTTTTGAAAAATTTATTGCAACTTGGCTTTGAAGTAAAAAATTTAACCATTGAAACCTCCAAACATCCTTTTGATTTAGAATCTTATCCTTCACCTTTAAAAGAAATCATACTTCCAGAGGCTGTATTTGTTGACACTCAAATCAAAGCCAAAGATGCTTTCTTATCTCTATTTGGAAGCACTTCTTACAACATCTCCAGATTTTACAATACAGAATTTGAGAACAAAATCATCGAACACTTACAAACTTCAAATTTTGGTGTGATCATATTAGAAAGTGCATATCTATTGCCTTATTTACCAGCAATAAGGGCTAATTTTTCTGGTAAAGTGATTTTGAGAGCTCACAACGTTGAATATAAAATTTGGGAAAGACTGGCTGCGTCAGAAATTGGAATTGCGAAAAAACTTTTCTTGCGGAAATTGGCTAAAGACTTAATGAAGTTTGAAGTTAACGCATTGAAAAAAGTAGATGGAATTGCTTGTATTTCAGAAGAAGATTTATTGCATTTCAGAAGTTTGGGTATTTACACGCCGATTAGTTCGATTCCCGTTTCTATGGATTTTGATACTGATAATCCACTTTCGATTCAGCAAAATAAATTTTGCTTTTTAGGATCGATGAATTGGAAACCAAACATTGAAGCTGTTGATTTATTGCTAAATAAAATTTTCCCAAAAATTCTAGAAAAAATTCCGAATGCTGAATTGCATCTTGCTGGTTCGTTTATGTCCGATAAATTATTGAATCTGAAGCAAAAAAATGTCTTTATTCACGGCAAAGTAACGGATGTGAAGCGATTTTTGAGTGAAAACGGCATTTTGTTAGTCCCTCTAAAATCTGGATCGGGAATCCGAATTAAAATTCTTGAAGCATTGGCGTTGGGAATTCCGGTTGTATCATCGAAAGTTGGTTTTGAAGGAATTCCAGTGAAAAATGAGATTCATGGGATGATTGCCAATCGCACGAAAGATTTTGTCGATGCTTCTGTACTACTCGCTACCAATGCTGACTTAGCACATAAAATCGGAGAAAAAGGCCAAATTCTGGCGATAGAAACTTTCAATATTCATAACATTTCAAAAAAACTCCTTGCATTCATCCAATCCATATAAGCCAAAAATTGCGGTTTTTCTTTCCCGTTTTCCATATCCATTGGAAAAAGGAGATAAATTACGTGCTTATTATCAATTGGTAGATTTAGCAAAGACTTTTGAAGTTCACTTAATTTGCACATCTGAGAAGGAAATTCTAGCAAATGATTACGCTAAAATCTCAGAACTTTGCGAAACATTGCATGTGTTTAAACTCAAAAAAATCAACCTTTTCTTTAATTTATGTTGGGCGGTATTTGATTCTAAACCTTTTCAAGTGCGATTTTTCCACCAAAATTGGATTCAAAAAGCAATTAACCAAATATTAAAAGACGTTCAGCCTGAACATATTTATTGTCAATTAATTAGAACAACAGAATATGTTAAAAATTACCATTCTTGCCATAAGACCTTAGATTACATGGATGCATTGTCCAAAGGCATGGAGAGAAGAATTGAGCATGTTTGGGGAATAAAAAAGTGGATATTTACTACTGAATACAAACGTTTGGCAAAATATGAACGTCAAATTTTCGATTATTTTGAGAACCACACAATCATTTCAAAACAAGACAGAAATTATATCATTCATCCAAATCGAGAAGAAATTACATTAGTACCCAATGGTGTTGACAATCAGTTTTTTGAAAATTTTGAAACAGAGAAAAAGTTCGATTTAGTTTTCACAGGAAATATGGGTTATCCGCCGAATATTGATGCTGCGATGTATATCGAAAAGGAAATCATGCCCAAAATAATGCATTTCAAACCAGCAATAAACTGTTTGATTTCAGGTGCAACTCCAAATCCAAATTTAAAAGCACTTTCTTCTAATCATTTTGTAGTCAACGGCTGGGTTGAAGATATTCGCGAAAGTTATTTATCTGCACGTATATTCATCGCACCGATGATGATTGGAACAGGACTTCAAAACAAGCTTTTAGAAGCCATGGCAATGGGTTTGCCTTGTATTACGACAACTTTGGCAAACAATGCACTCTTGGCAACTCCAGAAAAGGAAATATTAATTGCTGACGATGCAGATTCGTTTGCAAATCAAATTCAACGATTATTGAACGATCCTATTTTATTGAAAAATATAGCTGAAGCTGGTCAAAATTTTGTGAAAGCGAATTATCAATGGTCAAGTGCGAATGGGGTTTTGGTTGAGAAGATCTTAGACAGAAGACTTTAGACTGGAGACATTAGAATGGAAACATTAGACTGAAGACATTAGTATAGAGACTCTTGAATTTAGAATTTTGAAAACTACCAATTTATTCAAACAAAAAAGCCACTGTATTTCTACAATGGCTCTCAAATATTCTTTAGCTAATTACAAGTCTTCTGGTAACTGAACTGTTTTGTATGATTTTGCTTTCGGTTTCAATTTGTCGATGAAAACAACTTTGAACTTTTCGCCAGTTGGAGTGATAATCATTTCTGAAATCCCGTTGGTGATTGTTGGTGGTTGTTTTTTTGCATTGTATACGTTTTTATCCATGTACAATTCATAAGTATCGTCTTTGTATTGTAAAAATACTGAAACAATTACTCCATTCTCAACACGTACTTTTCCAGAAACACAACTTGTATTTTCACCTTCGAAAAAACTAATGATCACATTTCTGTGCATATCGTCTGCAATCGTGTAAGAACCTCGTTTTGTGAATGCTTCTTCCAATTTCTTGAAACAGTCGTCAGACTGAGAAAACGCACTAATTGATAGCAGTAATGTTAGACTAAACAGTAAACTTTTTTTCATATTCTTGTTAATTTATGAGTTTCCTCAGTTCCAAATATAGTAAGTTTGATTTAAATGTAGCTAGTCAAAACGAAATTAATTAATTTTGACAAAAATCAAACACGATGAGCACAAAACAAATTGCAAGCCATTTTTCTGAAGCTGCCGAAATTTTGCTAAAATTTAACAATTCAGCAAATATGGAGTTGATCGAAAAAGCGGGTCAAATTTTAGTCGAATCTTTGAAAAACGACCACAAGATAATTAGCTGTGGTAATGGAGGTTCGATGTGCGATTCGATGCATTTTGCTGAAGAATTAACGGGAAGATATCGCAATAATCGTAAAGCGATTCCAGCGATTTCAATTTCAGATCCGAGTCACCTTTCTTGTGTTTCGAATGATTACGGCTATGAATTTGTTTTTTCAAGATTTGTAGAGGCATTCGGTCAACCTGGAGATGTCTTGGTTGGAATTTCAACTTCAGGTAACTCTAAAAATGTTTTAAACGCAATCGAAGCAGCTAAAGCAAAAGGAATGAAGGTGATCGGATTGACTGGAAAAGATGGAGGAGCGATGGCGGATCTTTGTGATGTAGAAGTAAGAGCCCCTGAATCAAAATACGCAGACAGGGCGCAAGAAATACATATCAAAGTGATTCACAGTTTGATTGATTATGTGGAAACATATTTATTGGATTGAATAAAAATCGCAAAAGAAAAATAGTAAGAGGAATTTATTTCCTCTTTTTTTATGCTTTCTTTTCTCTGAAAGTGAAATATTTCTGACTCGTGTAGCTATAAAAAACAACGATAATAATAGTCAAAAATTTAGCTAACGTTGGATAAAAATGAAGAATTTCAACAAAAAACATCATCATGACATAATTGAGAAAAAAATTGGTCATCACCAACAAAAAATAGCGAAATAATTGAACTTTACCACTCAATGTTGATTCTGTCCAAACTATGTATTTTGACATCAAAAATCCTGTTGGGAATGTGATAAAAAATGCCATGACCAAAGCCGCATTGTAGGGCTTCAGAATAATGAATCCCAAATCCAAAACCTCTTTGTGCAATATGAAATGAAAACTGATGAAAAACAAAACTAAGTCCAATACCACATTTGTTCCACCGCAAACGGCGTAACGAAATGTTTGCAAAGGCATAATTCTCCTAAATAAAGGATGAAAAAAATCAATGAAACCAACAATCTTATCTCTCATTGCAACTTACGCTAATTTTCCAATGGCAAACATGGCAGGAATTTTCCCAAAATCGTATGCGTTTTCTCTCCAATCAACAATTCGCATTGATTTGATACGCTCATCATAACAAGTCAAATTGGAAGCGATACACAAATATGTTTCATCCATCAATTCATTCAATAAATCTTCTAGAATATGCATATTTCTGAAAGGCGTGTCCATGAACAAATGCGTCATTCCAGTTTTGCGCGCTGAAATTTCAAATTCTTTCAATTTGCGAATGCGTTCTTTTCTTTCTCTTGGCAAATAACCGTGAAAAGCAAATTCTTGTCCGTTGAAACCACTTCCTATCAAAGTCAATAAGATTGAAGAAGGACCAACCAATGGCAAAACGTGGATATTTTGTTGGTGAGCCAATGCTACTAAATTTCCACCTGGATCGGCGATTCCTGGACAACCAGCTTCTGAAAGGATTGCCATATTATGACCTTCTCGAACCACTTTCAAAAATTGATTTAAATTTTCGTGTGGTGTTTTTTTGTTCAAAATGTAAAACGTGGATTCATCAATAGGAAATTCACGGTCTAATTTTCTCAAATACCTGCGCGCAGATTTTAAATCTTCTACTGCAAAAAATCTCAATTCTTTGGCTATTGCAATCACATCAGCAGGAATTACGTGCGATGTTCCTTCACTTCCTAAAGTTGTTGGTAATAAATATAATTTTCCAGCTGCCATTTTACAATTGATTTTTTTTAATTTTTTCTATAATAATTTCTGTTGCTTCATCTAATAGATCATACACATGTTCAAACCCTGCTTGTCCTCCAAAATAAGGATCTGGGACTTCTGCGTCTGAGTTTGAAATTTCATTTAGAATCAGTTTTACTTTTTTAAAATCTTCTTTTTCTTTTGCAAGGGACAAAACATTTTTCAAATTACTTTGGTCCATAACATAAATCAAGTCAAATTCTTGAAAATCCTTGGCTTTGAATTGTCTTGCACGCAAAAAAGAAATATCAGTTCCTCTGTTTTTAGCTGTTGCAGTCATTCTTTGATCAGGCGCGTCTCCAACATGGAACGCAGAAGTTCCTGCTGAGTCTACGTCGACAGCTAAATTATTTTCACTTACTTTTTGGCGCAAAAGTCCATCTGCAAGCGGCGACCTGCAAATATTCCCTAAACAAACCATTAAAATTTTCATGGGTGCAAAGGTAAGGAGAATTTACAAACAAGAGATTAGAAGTGAGATTTAAGATTTTATACCAATTAATTGATTAAAAATCAAAACTATAAAACCAAATCACTTAAACACATCTTTCATCACTCGCCCAGTGGAAGTTGGAATTTTAAAGTGCAACATTTCAGCCACAGTATTTGCGATATCAACTTGCTCATAAAGCGTTTCACAAGTATGGTTTTTCTTAAAATCTGGTCCCAATCCAAAAAACTCTACATGTCGGCAACCTTCGCATAAATCACCATGAGAGATGTATCCATCTGCATGTCCTGCGGTATGTCGACCATGATCGTTTGTGACAATCAACGTTGTTTTATTTTTGTATTTCGGATCATTTTGCAACATTTTCCAAAAATCACGGATGTATTTATCTGTATCTCTGATTCCTTGTAAATACGCAAGTGAATCACCCGCATGTCCAGCTGCATCGGGTTGTTTGAAATTTACAATTGCCAAGCGCACTTGATTATTTGTTACGATTGTTTTCAAGTGATTAAATGTTACACTATCTTCTCTGTAGCCAGTAAATAAACCGTTTACACCACAGTCTGTGCTTGGTCTAAATTTTCCATTCCAAAGTGGATCTAAACAATCTGAAAGGATTTCTAATTTGTCTTTGGTCGCTACAATCCATGCTTTTGACTTTGGTTCACTTGTCGTTTTTAACCAATATTGAAATATGGACGGATTCGTTGGATATTGCGTTCCGTTATTGTTGATGTCTTCATAAACTCCGGTACACATTGCTTGGTGACCTGAACAAGTAAATGTGAAACCGTTGTTGTAAAAATTATTGCAAAGTACGCCTTGCTTCAATAAAACTGAGCGGTATGGAATAAATTGATGCGTTGCTTCACCCCAAGTATCTGTATAACGAGCGCCATCAACTACAATGATAAATACATTTTGCGTTTTGTAACTCGGCTTTGTTGGACTTTTTTCACACGCTTGAAATAATAAAAACAGCGCCAATATTAAAACAAAAGTAGAAATTGAAATTAATTTTGAAATTTTCATATTAGCACTTTGAATAATAGACACATCTCGATAACGGATAAAGAGCGTACCGAGTTGAAAATTTTCATTTCATTTGTATTACTTGAGGTTTCGCAATAATCTTCCATTGCACCAGTTGTGATTTAGGAACAAATTTAAGAGAAATAACCACCGATAAAATGAGTAACATTCGAATTAAATATCTTTCATTAAACGAAAAATCATTCTTATTGGACATCTTAACTAATACAAATATTAAAAATATTCCATTAGAGATTAATCCCATCAATAGAAATTGATCTGCATTTGGCCAACCGAAAAGAGTGAATAATATACCAACCAAGGATATAGCCAAACTATAAAAAACTATTTTATTGATGAAAATTATGGTTCCATTGAAATTATCATCTCGTGACATCAATGAGGAATTGAAAATATAAAGCAATGTAAGCAAGTTTATTGCAACTAATATCACAATTGCCATATTATGAACGCCACTTGATTTTAAAGTTATCGCCAACAAAAATGTTAATGCAAAAATGGATTCTAATAAATTAAATTTAGAATTCAACCAATTTTTCATATAATCAATAAAACCGTTTTTATCCATTTTAACTTGTTAATTCTGCGGTTAAAGGTAGATTAAAATATTTATTTTTAGTCCAAATCAATTTTGATTTCAACAACAGCTCCTTGATTGTCAGAAAAATAAATAACTCCGTTCAATTGTTCAATCAAACCTTGCATGATCGATATCCCAAAAGAATCAGAAAATTGCAGTCTATCCAATAGATCTGCACCAAAACCTTTTCCATTGTCAGTATATCTTAAATTCAATTGATTACCTTCAATTGAAATTGAAAAATCTATCTTATTATTACCATCACTAACAAATGCATGCTTTAAGGAATTGTTGACCAATTCAGTAATTACCAGACCTATTGGAATCATGAAGTCAATGTTTCGATTAAAATCGATAGAAATCAATGAGAATTCAATTTCTCGACCAAAAATGATGGGTTTAATGATTTGATTTAAGTACTTTTCAATTGAAATATTATGAATCTCTTCTGATTGATAAATTGCTTCATACGCCCTTGCAATTGAGGAAATAGAGTCTTCAATTTCATGCGTTTCGATCTTCCCTTCTTTGGTTTTTAAACGCGTTAAGCTCAAAAGTAATTGAAGGTTATTTTTTACCCTGTGATGTACTTCTTTCAAAAAGAAATCTCGCTCTAAAATGGTCTTTTTTAACTGATTTTCTAATTCTTTTTCCTCTGTGATATCAACATGACAACCGATTGCGCGAATTGGTGCACCATTTTCTGCCCAACTGACAACTTTTCCATTGCATCTAACCCAGACAACGCTTCCATTTTTGTGGTGATATCTGACAACTGATTTAAAAGGTATTTTGCCACTTGACTGAACATGTTCTTCAAAACTCTTAAACATGTGAGGCAAATCCTCCTCAAAAGCAATTCTTTTCCATGAATCGGGGGAATTCTCCATTTCATCGTCAGCGTAGCCAAACATTTCCTTGAATCTTGGACTTAGATATTCTTCGTTTGTCTCAATATTCCAATCCCAAAACCCTGCCAACGAACTTTCTAGAGCACTTTCACTGAGAAAATTTAAATCTTCTAAATTTGAATATTTTTTCATAAAACCAAATATCTATTGGCGTTTTATTCTAATTTTTCAATTCAAATTATTAAACACCTCAATTATTAATAATGATACATCAATTGTATCGCAATTTTCTAATCAAATAATCTCATCAAGAAATCTTGTAGAAAATTGATAAAAATGATCCAATTAATTGAATCTCTTCAAACAATAAAATTATATATTATTTTTTAATCTCTAACTAATTTTATAAATCAAGTTAAATTTTTAATTCACTTTATATCAAAGCTACAACCCTAAATCCCAAATCATCACCATGATAATCTGGCACATTTGTGCCTCTTCGAGCAGCGCGACAAAATCTTGATGGGAAAAACCAACTTGCGCCGCGAATGGGGTGATAAATCCCTTTTTCTGGTCCTTTTGGATTGATTTGAGGCTCTTTAGAATAAGGTGAATAAAAATCGCTGCACCATTCCCAAACATTTCCATGCATGTCATACAATCCAAAAGCGTTTGGCACAAAACTTCCAACTGCTGTTGTTTTTTGTCTATAAATTCCTTTTTCGCCTTTGTTGTATGGAGAAGTACCGTCGAAATTGGCTTGATTTGTGGAAATATTTTTTCCTGTGTAAAACGGTGTTGTCGCACCTGCACGACAAGCGTATTCCCATTCGGCTTCTGTTGGCAATCTTGCGCCAATCCACGTTGCAAATGCGTTTGCATCTACCCAAGTTACATGTATAACTGGAAGTTTTCCACGACCAAAACCTTCGTCTTTGGGTTTTACTCGTCCTGTAGCCTCGCAAAATAAATCGTATTGTTCAAAAGTAACTTCGAATTTACTCATTTTGAAAGCACTGACGGTGACTTCATGCTGCACCTCATCGTCGTATCGATCGACCTCAGTAGTTGGACTTCCCATCGTAAAAGTACCTGCAGGAATTTCGACAAATTCTATGGTTGGTTTTGTTTGAGAAAATCCAAGATTAACACAAACCAAAGAAAATACAAGAAGTAAATGGCAATTTTTCATCAGAAATTTCATTTTTTTAAGGATTCATTCGATTAAATGTTTCTGCAATGGCTTCGGGATTTGCTTTTGAAACAATTTCACTAAATCCAAAAGTCAATTCAATTTTTCCTGATTTCAATTGCTCAAAAATAGCATTCACAAAATCTGAAACTGCTGGTTGACCATCATGCAAACCAATTCCGCCGAGATCTGTGTTTAACGCTGGAGGAATAATTTCGATGACTTCAATATTCTTAAATTTAAGCATGTGTCTCAAAGACAATGTAAAAGAATGAAAAAATGATTTCGTAGCGCAATAAATCGGAACTTTTGAAAGTTGAACAAAAGCTAAACCTGAAGTCACATTCATGATTGTTTCTAACGATTGTAAATTTACAAAAAGAGAAGTTAAGTGCACAGGAGCCATTAAATTAGTTTCAATTTCATTCGATGCTTTTGAATAAAAATCATTATCTGAAACATGCATCCAATTTTGAAGTCCCGCGTTATTAACTAAAACATTTAGATCTGAATGGTTTTGAGAAATCCAATTATAAAGTTCAATTCTTTCTGCTTCAATGGATAAATCACAGACTTTGGTAATGACAGTTGGAAATTTTTCCTTCACTTCTTGCAATCGATCTTCTCGTCTACCACAGATAATAACGGTATTATTTTCTTGAATAAATCTTTCAGTCAATCCGAATCCTATTCCACTTGCACCTCCGGTGATTAATATTTTGTTGTTTGCTAATTTCATGTTTGAGTTTGTTTGTTTATTTGTTTGATTTGATTTTTAAAAATCGCTTAATTTATTTTCTTTTTTATCGATAAAGAATTTCCTTCCATTCAGTTCAACTTTGGCTTTTCCATTTATAAAATAGGACAACCTTCTAAAATTTTTCCCTATCCTTTTCGTAATCTAGCATTAACTTTTCATAATCACCTGGTAATAAATCTTTAGAAGATTTATATTTACCATTTTCATACTCAAATAAATAATATAAAACTGGAATATTTTCATCTTCAGCATGATAATAAATAGGTGAAATTACAATTTTCTTTTTCCCTAAACTATAATAGGTTACTAATGAAAATTCATCCGCATTGCCATAAAGATGGTTTGAATTCAAACTACAATTATCTTTAGAATAAAACATGATTTCTTTGGTTTTCAGCCCCAAAGAATCGTACTTTGTCCAACAATAGTTGTAGGTAATATTTTTTTTATGAAACTTCAATCTTTGCAATAAATAGAGGGGTTTTCTTGTTAAACTTTCTTGCAATTTTCCATTTGAATACCAAATAAATTCTTTGTTCCCTTTCTTTTTAGACCTTAAATTTCCTCTGTCATATTTGTAGAATGAATTTCCATTTTTATTGGAATATTTAGACCTAATTTTGCCCTCAATAGTATATTGGATTTTGTGTTTTAATTTTGAATCATAAATATATTCCAACTTTCTATCCTGAAAAAAGGTTTTATAGGAAACGTGTTTTCCGTCAACAGCTGCAGTAGATTGCAGATTTCCACTCAAAAAATACGTATTTAGCGAATCTACTATTTTCCCGTGTAAAAAATTCCCTTTTAATCTTAATTTGCCGTTGAAATAATATTCTGAATAATTGCCATTGATTGTATCGCTGCATACGAGATGAATTGGCATCCAAGTAAATAAATTATCAGGATATTTATACTGCAAACAACTCGTTTGAAAAGTATCAATCGTTGTTTGATTGTTGATGTTTATTTTTATTGGCACATTGTACATAAATGTTGAAACCAAAAAGTAGCTTTTCGCGTTGTCAAGTTTAACCCAATTATTTTTTGGAAAGTACTTATTTTCATTTTCATCTTGAACAAACCACTTAGAATAAAAGGTTCCAATTGGTGTTTTATTTGAACAACAATCATTGAAAAAAATGGAGTAATTAACAGAATCTAATGTTTGACATTTTGATTTACTTCCAAGGAACATTAAAATCAATATAATTGCCATTTTTGGTATTTTCATGATTCTGCTTTTATGCGGTTTTTAAACTTTTGAACTTAATTAATTTTATTCATTTTAACCTAGCTAGATCTTAATTAAAATTAGTCGTTAAAATTCATTTCAACAAATCAACAATAATCGCTTCTCTCCTATTTTTTCCTTCGGTGCGCGGTGAACGCAAGGAAGACTTTTGCTTTCTGGATGATCGACTGCCAATCGCCACAAATTTCCGATTCCCAAGTTGATTGGAATGGCTAATTCATTGGCTTGATAATGCAAATCAAAGAAATTTTCAGTCAAAAATGCATCAAAATCTTCCTCGTTTCCATGAAATAACTTTCTGAGTTCCGCTCTGATTTCAGGAATCAGAACTTTTTGTTCCGCTTCAGCATTTGAAATCAATTCGCTTGCGGCACCAAAATAAGTACATAAAAATGTGGCTGTTGGAATCGGTGAACGATCGACATGGTAAGAATAAACGTCCGTGGAAAAAAAGGGAAAGCTGTCATCTCGCTCATAAAACTCAATAATATTGAGCGAAGGCGAAGCACCATAATCTTTTAATAATTGGTAATCATTCAGTAGAATTTCACGTGCTAAATTGCCTTGTTGACTTAATTTCAAATCGCGAAGATCATCCAAATCAATTTCCTCCAAATTCTCTGTAATTTCAAATTTATCAACGATTTCAGCAAAATCACCTTCTAAATTTCGATCCCAGCAAATGGCATTCATTTCTCCACGAAAAGGCGTTGAAACAAGCGCTTCAAAAGTTGAAACTTTTTGAATTTGATTTTCAAAAGGTGATAAATCTTGTTTCATTGGAGAATTAATTTATGGTTGATTTTCTCGTGGTCAATCTGATTTCACGAAGTTATTATTTATTCAATCATCCTCATTTCAAATCTACCAATCCGACCTTTCGATTTAAATTTGCGTGCATGAAAAACTCCAGATTCATTGAGTATTTCCCAATCACCTTGCCAAGAACCAGTATTTTCATCCCAGTATCCATCGTATAGCACTTCGTGCCCATGAACTGCTTCGTCAACGATTAATTCTCTGTTTTTATAGTAGTGAAATGCGTAAGGATATTTCTTTACAAAACTTATATGATCGTTATCGATAAATCCTTTAACGCTTGACAATTCGCCAGTAACCTCGACATAATCTTTCTCCCAAACGGTTCCTGTAAAACTGAAATTTTTATCAATTTCAACTTCAATTCTAAAATGAAAAGGGTTTTCATTTCCCTCAAAATCAAAAGAGAAATAATTCCCGTGATAAATGCGCTTCATGTTGGCTTTATTATCAATTTTAAAACTGAAAGTAAATTCAATTTTTAACGGAATTTAATTTGTGGTAGTAAATGTATGACACGACTAAAATTGCGAAAATGATTAAAGGAAAAAATGTTTGTCCATTGATTCCGTCTACTGCGCCGTGACTAATTGTAGCGAAAATAAAGTCAAATACAAAGCCAACGTAGGCCCATTCTTTTAATCTTTTTGGAACTTGAGGAATAATTAAAACCAATACGCCCAACACTTTGAAAACAACCAAAGCATTTCCAAAATATGGAGGATAGCCCAAATGTCTAATTCCTTCTTTCGCTAATTCAGTTTGTGAAGTCAATGCTGGCATAACTCCTTCAAATAAAGCAACGATTATGGTTGCTGTCAAAAAAAATATTTTGTCTTTTTTCATGTTTTATTATTTAATTATTTCCATTTTTCATAATACTAAATTGTCTTATACAAATCAAATTTGACCTTTATATTTCGGGTCAAAATCTACCATCCACTCTATTCCATATTTGTCTCGAAACATGCCAAAATAAGAACCCCAAGGACTGTCTGCGATGGGCATTTCTATTTGTCCGCCTGTTGAGAGTCCGTTGAATAATTTATCTGCTTCTTCTTTACTTTCTGCACTGATGGAGATTTTGCTTCGATTTTCGTTTTCATTGGTGCGCCCCATTCTCTCTGGAACATCATTGGCCATTAAAACATTTTTTCCGATCGGCAAAGCGATGTGCATAATTTTATTTTCTTCATGTTCAGCAACAGGAAATTCTTCGCTAGCCATATCTTTGAAACGCATAATCGTTGCGAACTCTCCGCCAAAAACAGATTTGTAAAAATTGAATGCTTCTTCGGTATTTCCGTTGAAGTTGATGTAGGGATTTATTAGTGCCATAATTTTTATTTTAAAAATATTTTAATGTTCCAAACTTAACGGAAAGTTGCTAAAAAGAAAGAAAGTTATCAAATAAAATTGATTTTAGGTGAGTAAGATCAATTTTATAATAAAACAAAAAAATCACTATTCTTTCTCATCCCGCCATTCGCACTTTTCAACTTCAAGAAATTCTCCATTGATAAATTTGAATTTACTTTTAAATTTATGTTGCAGTCCTATGTATTCATTATTTCCTCCATAGAGCGAATCATCGTTGTCAGCTGCAAAATATTCATACGTGAAAATCTTGGAAATACTGTCGAATTCAAAAACTTTCAAATCATCAAAACGCCCATCAAATTGAGCAATCAATTCTGTTTGAAATGAATTTGAATCGAGTTGAATAGTTATTGCTGACGAAACAAAACACGTATTGCAAGTCGGTACACCGCCAATGACAAAATACTGTTGATTGATACTGTCGAGTAAAAATACCTGATCGTAAGTTGACGTTGCAAGCACTTCAGACGCTTCTCCTCCGAAAAAATTTGCCTTTACCGATCCATTTAAAAGTCGATAATGTATGATTGTTTTACTTGTTCGATATGAGCCACCAGTTTTTTCGTCAATTGAAAAAAAGAAAATTTTGTTGTCAATTGATTTTGAGACTGAAATCTCCTCTTGATTCAATAATGTTTCAATTGAGTAGTTTACTATTCGCTTGTCGTTCAAAATATTTAGTAGTCGAGTTGTAATTTCGTTTCCGATAGAATCAATCATCTCAAACCTGTCATCATTTTCTGAAAAAGGAGAAAGTGTACCATAGTAATTTAGCAAAGTATTTATTCCCTCAATTTTATGAATAATTTCGTCCTTTTTGTGCTTCGTAACTTTTTTATTCGTTTGACCGAATAATTGGGACGAAAGAAAAAGTAAAATACAGATGGTTAACAATCTCATCCTATAAATATTTAATCATTTGGTTTGTCTTGGGAAATTTTGATCCTAATTATTTCCTTTTTCATTTTCCTGTTTTTTATTCATTTTTCGAATTTCGAACAATGATTGCGTGCCTCCCAAGATTAGTCCCAGCAACATGCTAATGCTATTTAATCTCATGTAATCATTGTCTGCAATCGCATTTGGTAAAGTGAAAATTAAAATATTTAGTGCTGCGTAAAATGCCAACAATGGAGTTGTATGAAGTACAATTTTTACCATTATAATTCCAGAATGTTCTCGCTTTTTCAATCCATTTCGCTGGACAATGGCAATGGCCAATCGGGAGTACAAAACAAAAACGCCATAAGTAAAAAGATATAGCACATTGATGGACAACATGTACCCTGTTTTGTCGCCATTTGACTTAAATGGCAGAATATTAATGAAAATAATTGCGAGAATTAAATTGAGTAGGAAAAGAGCCCAGAAAATCTGTTTAAACTTCATAAATAGTATTAATTCTGATTGTTTTTGTATTAACGAACGGTAAGACGACTAAAATAAGGTTTTCTTAGTTTCAATCATCCAAGTATTTTTTATCCTTCAATAAATCCTGCACCAAAACCATTTCGAATTCTGACTTTATTTCTGCGCAACACTCACGCATTTTTTGTCTTAAAACAGTGGATGTTTCTGGAAGATTATTTCCCGATTTATCATAAATTTCTTTACTTGGCCATTGGGCATACCCGATGTACAAGCATTCGTTTACTTTGTGAAGCCTGGAACCATAACTTCCTTCAAATTCATAAATCATTTGAGTGAGTGCTGTCCAATATCGAATGAAATCTTCTTCTTTTCCTTCAACCAACTTGAAAGAATAGATGATGGTTAATTTATTATTGCTGTTCATATTAAATCAATTTCCATGGTGGATTTAATCTGTTGTCTCCTGCATAATACAAAATCAAATGATTTCCGTCAAGGTCCTTCAAATGAGCTTCGCGCCACAACCAAACTTTGTCATTCGGCATTTCATCAAAATGAATTCCTTTCAATGTTAATTCTTGAACCCATTGATCAAGGTCGTCACATTCAAAATAAATGTGAATTCCATTTCCTCCTGAAAATTGCTCAACTTGTTGAATGGAAAACGTTGAATTTCCATCAGGACATACAAATCTTGCATATTGTGGCGATTTCACAATGAGTTTCAAACCCAAAGTTTGGTAAAAAGGAATTGCCTTTTCAAGATTTGAGGATGATATGGTGACTTGATTTAAGTTCATTTTGATTAAATGTTAAGTTTCTTCCAAAACACAACCTTGTCCTCACCCTCCTGATAAAACTCTCTGATTACCGCTTCTCTGGTGTATCCCAAATTGTCATAAAATTTCCTTGTCAATTCGAATTCAGGTAAAGAAGAAGTTTCAACGATTAAAATTCTATTCCCTTTTTCTTTCAATAAATTTTCGACAAATGTCATCATTTCAGAACCAATTCCTTTGCCTTGAAATTTTTGATCTATCGCAATTAAATAGAGATTAAAAGTTCCCTCTGTCATTCTTTCCGGCGCAAAGTACACGACCGCGATCGGATTGTTATCGATTTCTTTTGTTAACCAAATGTCCGACGTATTTTGATTCGTGAAAAAGTCATTGGTCATTTCATCCAAAAGTTCTGAAGGAAAAAGACCTGTTGAGTCGATCACTTCCTTGAGCCTTTTTAAATCTTTTGGTTGTATTTCTCTGATAACGTTCATTTTTTTTAAATTTATATGTTCTCGAATTTTTTCTTCCAATTCATCGGCGATTTCCCAAAATTTTCTAGTCAATCTTTCATCCAATTTATCTAGCTATAAAATTGGATTTTTCCAACTCAAACCAATCGCAAAATTCCCCGTCGCAATCAAAAGTTCCTTTATTTTCAAATCCTAGTTTACTTAGCACTTTTTTAGAATTCAAATTTTTTGAATCAGTGTAGGCAAATATTTTATCGACGTGAAGGTTTTCAAAACCATACTTCAAAATGGCCTCAGACGATTCTGTCGCGAAACCTTTTCCCCAGTGCTTTTTCTTGAATCTGTAACCCAATTCATAAAAATTTTCATGGTTATTTATGCGTTCCTTAAAAAGTTTGAGTCCCGACCAACCGATACATTCATTCGTTGATTTGTCCACGACAGCCCAACGCGCAATTCCATTTTCATCGTATTGCTTTTTCAGCATATTAATAACAGCAGTAATTTCAGACAGCGCTTTCACTGGACTATTTCCTAAAAATAAATGTACCTCAGGATCAACGTCCATTTCAAATAAATCCTTGTCATCTGAAAACTCCAATTCTCTGATAATTAATCGATTTGTTTCAATCATTTTTTTTGAGTTAGTTTTTGTTTAGCTATTTTATCAATTTGCTTAAGTAAGTTTTTCAATTTTTCAAGAGAATCACTTTTACTCAACTCATAAAAAATTCTAATTATTCCAAACAAAAATATTGTTACACCTATAATTATTGCTACGAGGGGAGTTAATATTTTATATTCGAACAATGAACTTAAACCTAGTAGTGGCAGAATCATACAAGTTATACTAATTCGATTATCCAATCTCAAATGACTTTCAATGATAGATCCGCTTTCGATTGGATGCCAATTTAAAATTATTATTGGTGTAAATGAATTTCTAATTGGAGATAGTCCTAATTCAAATTTGGCGCAATTTTTATTGACTTGTCCATAAAACTCAAAATTATTCGTTGTTTGAAAATAACTTTTATTATTTATTTGATTTTTCAAAAAACCTTCTACTTCTTTTTCAGAAAGTTGAGTTTCAAATTGGAGTAAATCAGTTTTGATTGGATACATCTAATTTTCTTTTAAAAAACTGCGCTAAATACCTTTCTCAACCATCGGCGACACCACTTTTCCAATCAACTCAATTGATTTCATGAGTTTTTTGTGTGTCAGACCTGCATCCATTTGAAAGGTGAAGCGTGAAATTCCACCTAAGCTTTCGCTGTGCCTCAATATTTTTTCAGCAACTTCTTCAGGATTTCCAACTAGCAAGGCACCAGTTGGTCCATTTTGGGCATTGAATCTTTCCATTGATACAGGAGGGAAACCTCTTTCCTTTCCAATTCGAGTGAACATTTCTGCGTATCCAGGATAATAATCTTCTACGGCTTCTTTATTACTCGATGCAACATAACCTAAGGAATGTAAACCTACTTTTAATCGATCATCGGAAAATCCTGCAGCTTTCCCTGCATTTTTGTACAAATCAATCAACGGTCTAAAGCGATGTGTTTCACCTCCGATCACAGCTACCATTAATGGTAAACCGAGTCTACCCGCGCGTTCAAAAGAAGCAGGCGTTCCGCCAACACCTAACCAAATTGGAATTTCTTTTTGCAATGGCCGTGGATAAATTGCTTGATTTATTAAAGCTGGACGAAACTTCCCACTCCAATTTATGACTTCATTTTCCCTAATCTTCAGCAGTAAGTTTAAATTTTCTGAGAAAAGTGCATCATAATCACTCAAACTTAAACCAAAAAGAGCAAAAGCTTCTGTGAAAGAGCCTCTTCCTGCAACAATTTCCACTCGCCCATTTGAAATGAGATCGAGCGTCGCAAAGTTCTGAAAAACCCTCACTGGATCACTGGCACTTAGCACGGTAACAGCGCTTGTCAATCGAATACGATTCGTTCTTGCAGCAGCAGCAGCCAAAATCATGATTGGAGCGGAGTCAAGAAATTCTTTCCGATGATGTTCCCCAATTCCAAAAACATCCAAACCTACCTCATCAGCAAGTACGATGCGTTCTATCAGTTCAGCCATTGCCTGAGCAGGTGAAATATTACTTTCAATTGGATTCGCTGCAAAACTATCTATTCCAATTTCCATAGTGGTATTTTGAGTATTAAAAAATAAATCTGCCATAAACAACAAGTGGTGAAATGACCTTAATTACCAAATTAGTAACGATCGCCTGTCAGCCATCTTTTGTTGTTCAGCAAGTTTACGAATAAAAAGTTTGATTAAATTTATTTTGCATTAACAACGTTGGCTATTCTAATCAGCTTCGCATTTTTGTCATAATATTCTATCGTTCCAAAGTACAATTTTAGGTCTCTAAATTCTCCTTTTTCAATGGTAAATGGGATCCAAATATCTTCTATGCCGCTTGAAGCAGGAAATTCCGAATGATATTGTATTGTTTGCAAAATTGGTGAGGTCTTTTGTTTCAACGCTGCGTTTTCATAGACTAAAACAGTATGGTAATTTCTTCGATCAAAATAAGTGATTGTGTCATTGTGGTAAATCACTTGTGGCGTTTCTAGATTAACTAGATTGGAATCAATCAATAATTTATTTTCATAATTTGTTACTATGGTATCATTTCCTTGGTAGTTGATTAGCTTAATAATGTCACCGAATTTAGAGTAATACTGCTTTTCTTTTAATTTCCCGTCCTGATAAATTTCCCAAGGATATTGAAAAATGAATTCACGATTAGCCATACTTGGCTTTCCTAGCGCAAGCTTTTCAAAACGTTTAAGTTCATTGACGAATTCTTCCATCGATAAATTGCTTACTAACCAAACACCTTGTTTTTGCTCATTTTTGATTCTGTTGAATTCTATCACAAAAATGCTGTCATGGTATTTTAGATTACTCGTTTCTGCAAAACGCCTGAAAGTAAATTCGGTCAAATATTGACTATTTAATGTTTGAAAAGTATAAGTGAGGTTTTTACCCTTATTTCGTCCTAAATCTTCTTTGCCGGAACCGAGATTAGATAATGTGTCGATTTTATCCGTTTTTATGCTTGGAATTGGTAAAGGCAAAGTCTCGGCGTTGGGTGTCGATTTCTCGTCCAAAGTTTTATTTTTAAATGGAGGAAGAGAACCTAAGCCAACGGTGCCTTTTAAATTCAATTCGAACTTCTTGCGCTTTGAATTTGGAGCATCCCAATATTCAATTTTTAAAAAACCTATAAATGGACCAATTCTTTCAAATTTTTTAGTATCACTTATAATCAGTTGAGCTTTAAAATAAGCATTGGGCTCTAAATATTGTTTATTATCAAGCTTCCAAAAGGTATTTGAATGAAATCGCGGATAGATCTGCACTAAATTGGGCGTATTATTTTTAATGAATACAGTAATTGGACGACTATTGTCATAAATAGCAGAATCAAAAACGAGCCTTTGATTTTTGCCCGCTAAATCAAAATAATAAGCAGGTTGGTCTTGTTTATAGTAAATAACGGAATCATTGCTTTTATTGGCAACATTACTTTGTGCTATTGATGTTAGCGCAATTAAGGAAAAAAATAAGGATTGAACAATTCCATTCATAAATTGAATCGTGATTGATGATAAAAAAATATTAATACCCACTTTTACGTTTCGGAGTTGAAATAGTAAATCCCGATGCTGTCTCCACAATTGTTGAAGTCATCTTTTTAAATTCTTCCATTTTGTTTAACTTTCATATTAAAATTGACTGGTATGTTCCCGTGATAAACAAAGTTGTGGTTTCAACAATGAATCTTCGTATAAAGATAAAGCAGTGTTTTTCAAATTTATCCTAGCTTAAAATACGGATTATAAATAAGTCCGATTACATTACCAAATGGATCTTTTACCGTAGCAGTCATCATTTCGCCACCTACATTGTATGGTTTTTCGTTTTCTGTTGCTCCTAATGAAATAAGTCGATCATAAACGTCTTGGATTTTCTCAACTCCCCAATATGAAACAACACTTTCTATTTTTTCGCCTTTGATTCCCTCGTCAGGTTGAAGTCCCAATTCATAGCCGCCGATATTAAATCCAACATAATATGGCTCGTCAAAATATGCTTTTGTTTCAAATGCCATTGCATACCAATCTCTTGCCTTTTGAATGTCGCTAACTTTGTAAATGGTGGTTCTTAAACCTAAAATTGATGTTTGTTCCATGTTTTTTTATGTTTGATTTGTTTTAATATTTTCCGTCAAATAACCAAACGGAAAAAAAAGACTAAAATTTTGAATATCTTTTAAAAACTTTGGTGTGCTCGTTGCTGATTGGATAAAAATATAAAAAAAAAAGCATGATGAAATACCATGCTTTTTTTGGACAAAACGTTCGGGATTGGCGAAGAAGTCGCTTTTTAAAATTAATATTATTTGCGGTCATTAATCGCAAATTTTATACTTTATAGTTTTTCGTTACTCAGATTTCGGCTCTTTTGCCAGACGTGTGTTATAGCCAGATTTTATTCTTTTATCACATTTTTCACTTTGTCCATTATTATTTTTGATAAATTTTCAAATTCGACGGCGGTCATTGCTTTTTTAGGTAATAGAAAATTTTCTGTTGTATGAATTTCTATTAATCTGTCATTAATAGTTGCATCTACTACTTCCGTCCAATTCATTTTCTTTTCTGTTTTATCTTGAATATGAATGAAATATTCTTCATTATACTTGAATCTTAGATCTTTTATCTTCTGTGAATTTATTAAAAATTGTTCCACCGATTTTTTCCACCTGAATATTGGTTTTGAAACGCTCCAGAAATCATAAATTGGTAGTACGAAAAGTATACTTCCAAATATAAAAATATAATCGTCTTCTAAATTAATCGAATAGATTGCAAAGAATGGAAACAAAATAATCGCTAAAACCATCAACAGAGATTGTCTTTTTGTTTCTGGTCCAAAAAAATATCTTTGATTTCCTGAACCGAAAAAAATCTCCCTTAAATCTTCACTATTACATGTTAGTATTATTTCATTCATAGTTTATTCTGATATTTTTTTTACAGTATAAATCCAAAATTTGCTAAAACGTTATCAGGCCTGGCAGCGTGCCCAACTTTTTAGAGTAAACCTAAACTCGAAGTTAAATAATTTTCTTTTCAAAAACTGTTTTTCGAAGAAAGAACTTTGGCATGCAGCTAGAACCGTGCTATAGCCAGTGCTTATTTTAGTTCCATTTTTCTTTTGATTAATTCTTGAATTTCCAATGCTTCGACAAAATCAAAACCACCAATAGTTTTAATTGTATCATTTCCATATTTAAAAGTGATATTAATTGGATCTTTGATGCTTAACAGTTGAAGCATTGCGGTCGGTCCTGTTGCTACAGAATCATCTTTAATATTTACTGATTTGATATCCTTAACAGCATATTCTGTTATTTTTGATCTCAAAGGGGACAATCTTTTAAAGGTTAATTTCTTGGAATCAATTTCAATAAATTTAATCCCCTTTAATTGCCATAAAATCCATTTGGTTGCAAAAAAGCTAATAATTAGGCATACGATTAAGATAATAGTTAACTCAAATGGAATCAAATCTTTTTCAAAAAAAAGTCCTCTTATTAGTCCATATAAACTTTGAATTAAATATAAAGACAATACGATAATTAGAATCCAACTTTTTCTTTTAGGAGTTGTTATGATTAATATATTTTGTGTTTCAACTATTGTTGATTTCATTTTAGTTGGTATTTCCAATGTTTAATTCGAGTATAGATTATTGGCTATAACTTATCTACATACCATAAATTTATTAAAAAAATTGAATGCAACTTGGTTTCAAGTATTTTTTTTGAAATCATAACGAAAAACATAAGTTTTCACATCAATCCCCACGCCCCGGCGGAGGTGGAAAGCCCACAGCGGTTGTAAACAGCGAGGACTTGAAGCCGCAGACGGACAAGGCGCCCAAAACAAAAAAAAGTCTAAAAAATCCTTTTCGCCAAAGCGTGCATCAAATACACAAAGGGTGTCAACAAAACTGCGATAATCAATTTCACGCTGTAACCGGAAATCCAAAACACGAGAATTTCTTGAAACGAATAAACGCCCGGCAACCAAAAACCAATAAAAAGGACGATAAATCCATCAATCAACTGAGAAATCACGGTAGAACCTGTGCTACGCAGCCAAATCATGCGTCCGTTGGTCAGTTTGTTGAAAACGCCAAACAATTGCACATCCACCAACTGCGAAACCAAGAACGCGGTGATGCTTCCAATCATGATAGGTAAACTTCCGCCAAAAGCCTTGCGAAATTCGCTGTCGCTCAAATAAGAATTGGCATCCGTCGGTACTTCCACCGCGATGTAAACCAACAAAAAGCAAAAGGCTATCAATCCAGCGGTGATGTAACTCAAACGTTTCACGGTTTCTTTCCCAAAATAATCGTTCATCACATCGGTCAACAAAAAAACGATCGGCCAAGGAATGATCCCCGCAATAATCGGCGACAACGGCGTAGGCACCGACTTCGCAGAAATCAACTCCGCCACAATTGCGCTGGTAATAAAAATCCCTGCGAATATGGTGAAGATGATTTGTTTTTTTGAATTGAGCATTCTTAAGGAGATTTTAAGATTTTAGGATATTAAGATTTTAAGACTTTTAATCATCGTAAAAATATACAATTGTCGAAAATAAGCCACGGATGCACGGATTTTTTTGTGGATTGTATTGAAGATATTGCTATTCACTTCGCAGTTCAATTCGTCATTATATGACAAATAATACTTCCATAAAATGTGCTAAAGTCTAAAAATCCAAAAATCTAATAATCAAAAACTCGCCACGGATGTCACAAATTACACTGAAAAATAAAGGAAAGATTCGCTATGCGAATAGATTTATTGGATTACATTTATGTTAGAAATATCATTAATGAAATTAAAAAACGCATCAACATTCGCATCATTCAAAAAGTGCACTTTCCAACCATCTAATAATCCAATAATCTATTAATCTAAAATAAGTTTAATAGTTGCGTAGCAACGGTTCTAATGTCTACTGTCTAATAGCGAAGCGGGTCTTTTTTTACTTGACACAAATCTTCTCCATCCAACTTCCAGCAGTGCTTTCAAATTTTACGGTATAAATCCCAGGATTTTTTACTTCGAAAGTGGAAGATTCAGCGGTGATTACTTGCGTAAAAACAACTTTTCCAAGCGCGTCATATACTGCGATGTTTCCTTGTGCAACTGGCGAAATAACGGTCCATTTTCCCTCATTTGGATTGGGGAACACTTGCAATTTGGCTAATTCTGTTTCTGGAGTTGCTGCTGTTGCTGAACCATAAGTAAAGCTGAATGGTTTGGTGCAAGAAAATGTTGAATCGTTTGGATCTGTGATCACCAAATTCCCCGAAAACAAAGTATTTGCAGGAACTGTTGATTCTAGTGCAAAAGTGACGTTGGAATACAGCGCATTCGAAAATCCATTGTTTCCATCACCTGGTACACTCAAAAATGAAAGCACTTTCAAGGTGTCTCCCATGGTGATGAATGGATTGTCGTTCAAAGTAGCCGTGAAAAACGGATAGATAATCGTATGTTGACTGCTGTTGTAAACTTGAATATCAATAGAACTAGCATCCAACACGACATTTTCAACGATTATTGAATCGCAAATGGTTTGAGAAGAAGCGTTGAATTGCAAAAACACCGAAAGGAGAAATCCCAAAAAGATTGTTTTTTTCATGGCTTTTTTTTTAGACATTAGACCAAAGACGATAGACCGAAGACATTAGACGATTCCAACAATCCAATAATCTAACAATCCAATAATCTAAAATAAGTCTAATAGTTGCGTAGCAACGGTTCTAATGTCTACTGTCTAATAGCGAAGCGGGTCTTTCTACCTATTTACCGATTCCTATTTTCATCCCAATTGTAGCAACAAAATGCGTGTAATTCTGGCTTTGTTTTTGCCAAATTTCTTTCCATTCGTTGTTTACATATTCAGAGGTTGATTGGTAAGATGTTTTACCATAACTTCCAATTCCAACTCCGAAGTAATAATCGAATGAAAAACGATTTGCCAACCATTGTTGGTACCCAAAATTAAATGTGAAAATCGATTCATTAGTAAAGCCTTTTACTGATGATAGCGTGCTATTTGCACCTCCTTCAATTGTTTCGTTGTATCTTCTATACTTGAATTTTGGAGAGATATACAATTGATTCAAAGCAGGTCTTCCGTCCAATGGGTAAAATTTGAGCGCAACTGAAGTGAAAACACCCATTGCTGAATTGGTTACAGATTGTGTTTGATTAACCGTAAATCTGTTTCTACCCAAATTCGAAACTGTAGGACCCAATTCAACCTCCAAACTCAATGGATCATCCAATACACGTTCATAGGCAAAATTGATTTCACCAATCGCCATACGCAATGGATCAAATTTGAAAACATTCATATGTTCTACCATTCTCCTTGGCATTCTTTCAGCTTCAGGACGATTTCTTTGTGATGTTCTATCTAAAATAATCACTTGTCTGTCGTCTTGTGCAATTAATTGTAAACCTGAAAAACAAAAATAAAGTAAAAAGAGCTTTTTCATATCTGTAATTATTTAAACGGTTAAACGTTGAATCTTAAAATTCGTTGTTAAATTAGTCAATTAAAATTAAACCTGAGTCAGATCTCACATGCTTTCCTACATAAAAATCTACCCTTCCTAGTTGAACACCAGCCCAACCAACTTGGTTAACCAATGTAATATTTCCTCCTAAATTGTATTCCACCGTCGGTTTTTCCAAAAAAGTGTGCGTATGTCCGCCGATAATCAAATCAATTCCGTCCGTTTTTTGCGCCAATTTCCGATCTGAAATCTTCTCTGTCGCGTATTCGTATCCCAAGTGAGACAAACAAATAATCAAATCAACTTTCGCTTCTTTCAGCTTTTTGATTGATTCTTGCGCCATTTCAATCGGATTTAAATACTTCGTTTCCTTGAAATGAATATCAGGAACTAGTCCGTTTAATTCTACTCCGAGTCCAAACACACCAATTTTTGCACCACTTTTTTCAAAAATGTGGTGCGACTTTGTTTGTCCGTCTAAAATCGTATTCTTGAAATCGTAGTTTGAACATAAAAATGGAAAATTTGCAAATTCTTTGGCTTTCAAAAATCCATCCATGCCGCCGTCGAAATCGTGGTTGCCCATCGTTGCTGCGTCATATCCTAAATGCGACATTAATTTCATTTCCAACACGCCACCAAAACGATTGAAATAAGGCGTTCCTTGGAAAATATCACCGGCATCTAAAAGCAAGACATTTTCTTCTTCTAACCTGATTTTTTGAATCAATTCATGCCGACGAGAAACGCCACCTTGATTGGCATACTTAGCGTGATTCGCTGGAAAAGCATCAATATTTGAATGGGTATCGTTGGTGTGTAAAATCGTGATTTTCGTCGTTTTCTTCAAATTGGGAGCCGCCAACAATTGCGGTGAAACCATCAATCCACCAAAAGCCAAACTTGAACTTTGAATAAATTTTCTTCTATCCATAACCTATAATTTGATGCGTGTATCAATTACATTTGAAAGCGTTTTTCGGCTTTTAAAACCCTCTAAAATCACGTTTCTCAAAAGTAGATTAGGGTTTTTAACTTCCAATTTTTGTTGGAAGAAATTCATGTTGTCGCCACCATTCATTAGGTAATCGGACGTAACCACCCAAAAATCGTTTGCTTGCCAAACTTGGTTATCACCAGTCAAAATAGTATCCTGCAAAACTTTAAATCCGCTGATAGGTTCGCCACCAGATTTTTTTAAATAAGCTTGAATGTCAACGATTGATTTTGCCGGCATTTTCACCAACAAAAACTGATTGTCGAACGGCATCAATTTGAAAACATCGCCCAACAAAACATTTCCTTTACTTATCGGAGCGCGCAATCCACCGATGTTAATTAAGCAAATCATATTTTCATTTGGCAGTACTTCTTTTCCTTTTTCAAGTAAAATATCCGCAACCAAAAAACCCAAACTTCCATTCGGTCTTTGATTGATAAAATCTACTTCTGCTTGCGCTACAATTTGGTTCATTTCTTTATCTAATTCGATTTTGTATGGAGAAACGATAGAATCAACACTTCTAGAATTGGGATATTCCGCAGACAAAGGAATGGATTTACCATTCACAAAAGTTTGTTTACCAAAAGAGCAGGCCGATAGACCTGCTCCTAAGATGAAAATATAAAATTTAAATTTCATTATTCAATAATCAATGATTTTTGAACTTCTCCATAAGGCGTTTTCACTTTCACGATGTAAGAACCAGCACGCATAGATTCGGTGTTGATATTTACAACTGAAAGATTAGAAACTGCATTTGATTTAACAGTTCTTCCTTGCATATCGATAATTTCGTAGCTCAAAATAGTTGTTGCATCTACATGTAAAAACAATTCTTTTTTCGCTGGATTTGGATAAACAATAAAAGCATTCATCAATTGCTCCTCGATAGAAGCAGAACATCCGTTTGTTTCATAAGTCATGTCAGAGAAATTCACATAACAAACATACTCTGGATTGTCGATGAATGGATTTCTGTTATTTTGTAATGAATCGATGAAGTCATTTCTGGAAATTTCCCAGTTATTTGGCAAATCTTGTAAAGCCCATTGTTTCAATACATATTGATCTTGACCATAAGGAATACTTCCGCTGATATAAGATGGGAATTTCCAGTTGTTTCCACTTACTGAGTTGTAACATACAGATTCATACATCATTGCTCTTGCAGCATCACCTTTGTGTTCATCTCTTGGTTCAAAGACCATGTGTCCGTTTGCATCTAAACCAAATTTACACCCCATATAACTAGATGAAACAGTAACCACTTTCCCTAAAGGATAATTGCTTCGTACAGCATTGGCATTATTTTGATTTGTCGGGAATAAATGGTGATAGTCATTGTATTCTGGCAATAAATCAGCTGGATTTGTTGGCATCCAATTGTGGCAATAAGTGTGCTCTCTACTGTATCCTTGTGTAGTAAAATCAAAAGGTTCTGTATAAACTTTGTTTTCACCACTATAAACACAAGTGATTACTCTTCTATCATCTGTTGTATCACGTGCAGCAAACAAAGAAATCATTCTAGTTGAATAATTACTATAATATTGCTCCATGTGCGGATTAATCAAATTATGTAAATCTGTTACGAAAGTTGCACTAGCCGTATTGATCGCATTGTAATAACCTGTAGGCATCATTGTTGCTGGTGTCATAACATTTCCTGTCAATGGATTTGCTTGCAAGTAATTTCTATAAACCCCAGGACCGTTATATGCATAAACTGCAAAATAATATCCTGTAGAAGCAACGATGTTGTTTGGCGTAAACGCAGTAGAAGCTCCGCTATAAACAACTTGTGCATCACCTACTAAATCTCCTCTTTTATAAGAAAGTCCATCAGCAGGAATACCTGCAATTGCAGAACCTTTTTTACGCAAAACTAAATATCCATCAGGAATTGTTGCCGCGTCTGTAAAAGAAGCAGATAAACGGTAAGTTTTAACATTTGCAAAAGTTAAGTTCGTTGGTTGAGCAGTTGGCTCTGTAGCAAAACTTCCTCCAATCCCAAGTACGTTAATGATATATGGATTTTCATCAGAATCGTCATTGGCAATGTTGATAATTGCATTTCTATTTCCTGCAACCGAAGGCGTAAAATTGATAGTCAAAGTTCCGTTTGCCAATCCAGCAATTGAAGATGGTGTTGAACCAACCGCAAAATCAGCAGCATTTGGACCTGTGATAGTCACACCCGAAATGTTCAATGGATTTGTGGTACCCAAGTTCTCAATAGTGAAATTGATTGGTAACATTGTTGATACAGGAGAAGCTGTTACATAGTTCCCGCCACTTAAAATGGTTGTTGTTGCTTGTTTAACATTAATCTCTTGCGCAGGAGTTGCAGCACCTAGAGCAATGTTTACATCATCTAAGCCAATGTTTCCAGTAACTTTATTCGTATAATTAAAACGAATGTATCGAGTTAAACTATTTGGAACATCAGTAAACAAAGTATAAGTTGCTGCTGGAGGTGCAGTATGAGAATGAAGAGTTGTCCAAGTTGTCCCATTTGCTGATTCTTCAACTAAAAAAGTTCCACCACTAAAACTATTCCCTGCTAAATAATAAGTTAGATTTCCAGGATTACTTGCAAAAAATATGGTCAAAGTCTCTCCTGTTGCTGAAAACTTCTTACAAGGAGGTGTATTTCCAGACGCTGTGTAAAAAACAGTTGAACTTTCTGTCCATCCTGTCGGTAATGAAGTGGTTGTAAAACTCCAAGTTGTTGGTAAAACTGCCTGTGCAAAACCAGAAAGGTTGCAAACTAGCGCAAGGAGCAATGAATAAATGATTTTTTTCATAATTGTTTTTTTTTTTTACTTAAATTTAAAATTGCAATGAAACAGAAATATTATATCTAAATCCACCGCCATACATTACACCTGCAGAAGCAGCATCGAAACCAGGACCATAAGTACTAGACAATGTTGCATCAGCAATGAACTTACTATTTAACGCATTTTGCACCATAGCGTTGAATAAAAGCTCAGATTTTTTCATTTTATATTTATAACCCATGAATAAATTCAGCATTCCATATCCTGGGATTTTCCAAGATTCACGCCCTGCGTTTGCACCTTGCAAGTTAAAAGGATTAAACTGAGCATAGTATCGGTCAAAATACATGTACTGTGCTTTTACAAAGAAATTTTTAAAAGGTTCATATCTTAAAGCACCACTGTATGTCGATTGAGGCGCATCTCCAACATGAACACCCTTCGCGTCAAAATTGACATTCAACGAATCATATTGGGGAAGTATGATTGATTGAGAAGAATTCCATCTCCAATCACCATAAGAAAGCATCAATTCAGCTGAAAGTTTTTTAGAAATGTTATAGGCAACATCCAATTCAGCTCCATAGTGAATCGCATCCATCCCGTTTACATTGATTCTAATTGTTGAAGTTGGATCTAATGGATCAGGAATTGCTAATCCATTAGGAAATGGTTTGTTTTTCCAATTGGTCGCGTAGCCATTCAAATTCAAGCCGAAAAATTTCGTTGTATAACTGTATCCAGCTTCAAAAGCTAAAATTTTCTCGTTTTTGATTTCTTTGAAAAATTGATTTTCATTATTGTTTACAACACTTGTAAACATAGGAGTTCTTGACAAATAACCAGCATTAACAAATACAGTTGATTTTTCAGTTAAAATGTAACTCGCTCCAGCTTTGAAAGTTCCCCCAGGAATCCACTTCCAATTGGTAGAATAATCTTTCAAGCCTTCACTTTGAGCATTGTAAGTTTTTCCATTGTATGTAATCACATCATTGGCACCAATTCTCAAAGTAGTATCCCCTACTTCAAGTACTTTTTTCTGAAAATAATCTGTTCCTTTATAACCATTATAAACTCCAGAAAGATTAATAAATGCTGTCCAACGCGTTCCGGTGTATTCAGCTTGACCAAATGCACCTGCCCACTGAACGAATCCATCTCTATAATCTTCATAAGGTTTATCTGTATCTGCAATTTTATCCCCTACTCTTTTCATAGATGATGAAGCATTCAAATTTGAAGGATTAACAAAATAATCGCCACCCAACAAATCCTTAATTTCTCTGTAATGTGTCCCTTTGTAGTTTCTGTAATCCAAACCTCCAGAAAAACTCCATTCTTCAGACATTTTGTAATTGATTTGTCCCAAATAACCAACCCAAAAGTGATTATTAATAGAAGCTGTCAATACTTGGTTTGATTTCAATTCAGTTGTTGAATAATTGGCATCAATATTTGGTGCAACTTGACCAAAGAAAGAAGTGTATTGATTATTATAGACAATTTTATCCCAATCAATTGTTCCATCCGCAGTTCGAACTGCTGCTCCATAGTTGGAAAGTTTAGTTCCTCCCCCTCTACCAATCGAAGCATAAACTAAATTCGAGACAGATAATTTTTTATTTACTTGCCAGAAATCTTTCAAAGTGATTTGTGGCTTGTTGTAATAATTCAATCTTTCGCTTAATATTCTTTTATCACCTTCTTTAAAAGTACCTTTATTTTCGTGATCAGTTATATAACCCCAATGCTCGTTATATCTAATCCCACGGTTGTAAATTTGAGCTTGATCAACAGGAACTCCATTTTCGTTTGCGTCTGTTGAATCCCAATATTGAATTCTTTGATTAAATGCTCGTTGTGCATGTCTTTGTGGTGCCATAAATGCACTCAAAGAAATCAAATGTTTACCTACTTTCTTTTGAACTTTCGCATATAAAAATGCTCCTTGAGTTGGCGTACCATAAACCCATCCATCTCCTTGTTTATAAGAGCCAGAAAGTGTTACACCAAAACCATTTTTCATCATCCCAGAATTGTATGAAATCGTTGACCTCATCAAATTTCCAGTTCCATATTCTTGTTTGATTGTAGTTCCTTTTCTATTTCCAACTCCAGAAGTCAAAATATTAATTGTTCCTCCAATGGATGGCATGGCTAATTTTGTAGCTCCCAAACCTCGTTGAACTTGAATATTTGAAGTAATCGCATCCAAACCAAACCAATTTGACCAATAAACAGAACCGTTTTCCATGTCGTTTACTGGAACTCCGTCAATCATCACCCCAACGTTTCTTTGATCAAAACCACGTACAGTAATTCTAGCATCACCATCACCACCTCCTTGCTGAGTAGCATACACACCAGGAGTTGCATTTAACAACATAGGAATATCTCTTGAACCCAATTCTTCTTGGATTTTTTTAGGATTGATTCTAGTTACAGGCACTGGAGTTCGTCTTCCGATTACAGCCCCACTGATAACTTGAACTTCTTCCAATTCCAATGTTTCCCCTAAAGAAACAGGAAAACGCATTGTAGGTTGATTAACTTTAATTTTGGTTATCAAAGTATCATCCATAATGACTGACATGGTATATTCTCCAAATGGTACATCCTTTAGAATCAATATACCTTGATCATTGGTTGTTCCTTTGATTTTATCTGATAATTTAACTTTAGCAAACGGAACTGAAGTTTTGGTAGCAAAATCAGAAACGATTACTGTAACTTCACTAGTTTGTGAGAAAATACAGAATGGAATAAATAAAATAAATAGAGCTAAGAAACGCATCATTTAAAAATTTTGAGCAAAGAAAAAGGCCGGATTTTTCCGACCTTCTCACTTTAAATATTAATTATTTTACAATAACTCTTTTAGTAACAATTCCATTTCCAGTCTCAACTTTAATGATATAAACTCCTGGAGCATCACCAATATTGATTACAGCTGAATTTGAATTCGCTTTTACAGTTTTCACTGTTTGACCCAAACCATTAATCACTACAATTTTCTCAATTCCTGCAGTAGCAACTACATTGAAAGTTCCATCTACAGAAGGATTAGGGAAAACAGAGAATTGAGTTAATTCAGGAAGTTTATTTACTGCCAAAGGACTGCAATTACATGCATGTGTTCCTAAAGAAGCCCAATTACCAAATTGGATTGGATTTCCTGCATTACTTTTAATGGTATCTCCATTGATGTCAAACAAATAAGTGTTAGCAGGAATTGAATCGTATTCAGCCAATGCATTGAATTCAGTGATTGCAACATTTGTAACACCTTTCAAAACAGTAGACTTACGAATCAAAGAGTGATCAACGGTAACAACAGTACCAGCTCCAGTATTGTAAGGGGCAGTAGTTGACCAACCTGTATTTGGACCAGGGTTTTCACCTATTTTACCAAAAATATCAATAGGAACCAATGCTGGAGTAATTGCAGTCAATTGAGTTGTAGCAGCTCCAGTTAATGTTCCTTTGAACAATACTACTGCATCATTACCATTCCAGTAAAATGAATTATTTGTTGCATAAACTGGTGCATAAAAACCGTCAGCTTTAACTTGTAAAGAATCCCAAACTGGTGCTTCTTGACCTGTTCCTAGTGGATCTCTTTTATCCAAAACTGCAACGTAAACATCATGCGCTGCAACTGTTCCTGTCAATTGAACTGCATTAGCAATCGTTGCTGTATTAGCACCATTTGAATAACGAGCAATAATGTACTCACTTAAATCGATTGCAGCATTTGTTGGATTGTAGATTTCAATCGCCTTGTTGTTAGACCATCCTTCAACATACTCAGAAATAAAAAGTTTCGAACAATCCTGAGCGAAAGTTGAACCTAAAGTAAAAAGACTAACGAAAAGTAAAGCTTTTTTCATAACAGATATTTATTTAAATTAAGGGAATACATTGGAATTACTATGAACTTATCAGTTTTAAAAAAACCGAATCTAAATGAGTTAAAATAAGCATCTAAACTTCTCAACCTTTTGGTTATCAAGAATAGGAACATTTATTTCATAGTTTATCTTGTTTTATTTCCGAATGGTTTCAATCAATCTTTGTCGATGACTTCAAGGGTAACACTCGAAAACTTGATACAAATGTAAGACATTTTTTAATGTGTTTGCATTATGATAATATTAACAATGATTAAAGGTTTTTGCACAATTTATGCTTAATCGTCCTATAAGTACTATTTTTAACCAGTTCTAAACGAAAAAATCATGTTTAAAAAAATCAATTTTCTCAGCTTTACTTTATTTTTAGCAATCTCAAATTTTGTTCATTGTCAACCTATTGAGCAAATTCAAAAAATCATCAAACAACCTTTGACTGTCGAAAGTATTTGGAAAAATTACGAATTCTCTTCCAAAGGATTTCCTGGGTTTAACGGGATGAATGACGGTGAACATTTCACTAAAATGAATTTTGAAAAAGGGAAATTTTCAATTACCAAGCATGCTTTTTTAAATTATTCAGGAGAAGGTGAAATTTTGGTTTCTGAAAAAGATCTATTATACAAAGGAATCTCAATTCAAGTAGACGACTATTCTTTCAACGCAGATGAAACCAAATTATTGATTACAACCAATGCTGAATCAGTTTACAGAAGAAGCTACATCGCAGATTTTTTCATTTTAGACTTGAAAACTAAAAAACTTACTCCTTTAGATGAAAAAAGAGCCGGTTCTACTTTGGCGGAATTTTCTCCTGATGGAAACAAAATCGCATACATTCACAACAATAATATTTTTGTTAAAGATCTTATTTCTGGAAAAACCAGTCAAATTACCTTGGATGGTCAAAAAAACAATATCATCAATGGAACAACGGATTGGGTTTATGAGGAAGAATTTGCATTGACCAAGGGTTTCGATTGGTCGCCAGACAGCAAATACATTTCATTTCTAAAATTCAATGAAAGCAAAGTGCAAGAATTTGAATTGGCTTATTACGGAAAATTATATCCTGAAATTTATAAATACAAATATCCAAAAGCGGGTGAAGACAATTCAAAAGTAACGGCGCACGTTTTCAATCTATCCTCTAAAAAAACAATCGCACTAAATCTGGGAGAATATGAATACATTCCTCGTCTACAATGGTCGAATTCATCCAATCAGCTGATTATTCAAACTTTGAATAGACATCAAAATCATGTAAAATACCAATTGGCAGATTTTACTGGTAAAAGCTTGACTCAAAAAGTCATTTTTGAAGAAAAATCTGATACTTATGTAGACATCGACGACAACTTGATTATTTTAAATGATGGGAAGTCTTTGCTAAGAACAAGCGAAGCATCTGGATTTATGCACATTTATCAAGTCGGATTTGACGGAACGAATAGACAAATTACTCAGGGAAATTGGGACGTGATTGAATTTTTAGGAATTAGTGATGACAATCAGACAATCTATTATACATCCGCTGAGAAAAGTGCTATTTACAAAGGAATCTACAAAATCAATTTAAACGGCTCTAATAAAACCGCATTGAGTATCGAAACTGGCTACAACCGCGCTGAATTTAGCAAAGGAATGAAATACTTTGTAAAATACAGTTCGACTGCAAATAAACCAAATGTTGTAACACTTTGTGATGCAAACGGCGAAGAACTTGAAATTTTAGAAAGCAATCAAAAATTGGTGGATAGAATGAATAATTACACTCTATCTAAAAAGGAATTCATGACCATTGATGGTGCCGCTGGTAAATTAAATGCTTGGATGATTAAACCAATGAATTTTGATCCTTCTAAAAAATATCCTGTTTATATCAACATTTATGGCGGTCCTGGAAGTAATACCGTGACTGATGAATTTGATGGAAACGACTACATGTATCATCAGCTTTTGGCTCAAAAAGGATACATTGTTTTTAGTGTTGATCCAAGAGGAACGATGTACCAAGGAGCTGCTTTCAAAAAGTCAACTTATTTACAATTGGGTAAATTGGAATTAGAAGATTTCATTGCTGCTGCTAAAGAATTAGGAAAAATGTCGTTTGTAGACAAAAATAGAATCGGAATCCAAGGTTGGAGTTATGGTGGTTATATGACTTCATTGGCAATGACCAAGGGAGCTGATTATTTCAAAATGGGAATTGCTGTGGCACCGGTTACAAATTGGAGATTTTATGATAATATCTATACAGAACGATTCATGCGCACGCCACAGGAAAACGCGACAGGATATGATGACAATTCACCGATTAACTTCGCGAATAAAATCAAAGGAAAATATTTCTTGATCCACGGTTCTGGTGACGATAACGTACATTACCAAAATTCAATGGAAATGATCACCGCTTTAACAAATGCAAATGTTCAATTTGATTTATTCATTTATCCTAACAAAGACCACGGAATTTATGGCGGAAATACGAGAAATCATTTGTTCAATATGCTTTTGAATTATACGCTAGAGAATTTGTAGTTATACCACAAAAGATATTTTTATATTCAAAGAGGCAATTTCTTGAAAGTTGCCTCTTTTTTTTGAGCAAAACTTTAGTTTCAAACGTTGATTATCATGATAAAAGTCATACTTCTTGGCTAAAAATTGATTAAAAATCGTTTTTTAAAAAATTTATCGTTTTTTTTGAAAATTATGTGTCAAAAATTTGTTCTACATTACTATTTGTTTACTACTTTAGTTGCCGTTATTAAAAAAATGACTCACATACATAAAATCCGTTAATAAAATGGGCGAAATTGCTAAATTAGAATTAGAAGGGAAGGTTTATGAATTCCCAGTTATCGAAGGAACCGAAAATGAAAAAGCGATTGATATTAGCAATCTGCGTTCAGCAACTGGTTACATTACATTAGACGTTGGATACAAAAACACTGGTGCAACACAAAGTGCTATTACTTTCCTTGATGGTGAAGAAGGTATTTTGAAATACAGAGGTTATCCAATTGAAGAATTAGCAGCCAAAGCAACTTTTATCGAAGTAGCTTATTTATTGATTTACGGAAACTTACCTACTCAAACTGAATTAGATAAATTTTCTTCTGATATCACTAAGCACACTTTGGTTCACGAAGACATGAAACAATTTTTTGAAGCTTATCCTGCGAAAGCGCATCCAATGGGTGTATTGTCTTCAATGGTTTGTTCTCTTTCCACTTTCTATCCTGAATCTTTGGATCCAAATAGAAGTCCTGAAGCAAAAAATTTAACTGTATTGAGATTATTGGCAAAATTGCCAACATTGGCTGCTTGGGCGTATAAAAATTCGATGCGTCATCCTTTCATGTATCCAAAAAATGAATATGATTATTGCAAGAATTTCATGTACATGATGTTTTCAATGCCAACTGAAGAATACAAAGTTGATCCAGTAATTACGGATGCATTGAATACTTTATTGATTTTACATGCAGATCACGAGCAAAACTGCTCAACATCTACTGTAAGAATCGTTGGTTCTTCACAAGCAAATCTTTATGCTTCGATTTCTGCTGGTATTTCTGCACTTTGGGGTCCACTTCACGGTGGAGCTAACCAAGCTGTATTGGAAATGTTGGAACAAATCCATAATGATGGTGGTGATGTAGACAAATGGGTTTTGAAAGCAAAAGATAAAAATGATTCTTTCCGTTTGATGGGATTCGGTCACAGAGTTTATAAAAACTTTGATCCAAGAGCTACAATTATCAAAAAAGCATGTGATGAAGTTTTGGAAAAATTGAATATCAATGATCCATTATTGGCAATTGCTAGAAAACTAGAGCAAGTTGCTTTGGAAGACGAATATTTCAAATCAAGAAGTCTATATCCAAACGTAGATTTTTACTCAGGTATCATCTACCGTGCGCTTGGTATTCCTACAGATATGTTTACTGTAATGTTTGCATTAGGAAGACTTCCAGGATGGATTGCACAATGGAAAGAAATGACTGAAAATAACGAACCAATCGGTCGTCCACGTCAAATCTACAACGGTGAAGTATTGAGAAAATATGTTCCGATTGCAGAAAGATAATTTCAAGCAATTAATATACTTAGTGAAAGGTCTTCTGAAAAGAAGGCCTTTTTTGTTTTCGTTCCGATCTAATTGGAATCAGTTTGTTGTCATTAGTTGTAATAAGTAAATTTGAACGAATATATTATCCAAAGTCGAATAATAGTTTGGATACAAGCTTGGTTGTTTATTCAATAAAAGAACATCAAATCACGGAATGGTAAATCAAATTAATTACTTCAAATAAAAAAGCCCAAATCAAAAAGAAATGGGCTTCAAAAAAACATTTGTTTAAATGCTATCTAATCTTTTATCAAAGTGTATCCAGGATATTTTTTAGCATCGTAGACAAACTTCGTATCTTCAACTGTAGCATTTGCGGTAAACTTCGTCAACGAATAAGTCATTGTTGTACCATTTTTTGCTTTCATAACGGCTTTTTTCAACTCATTGTCAGATTTAGAGATATACAAGATAATTGTATGGTAATCTACTTTACCTGGGTTTTTAGGAACCAATTTAATCACTGAAACAGTTTCACCACCCATTGTTTCTTCTTTCTCAAAAGCATTTTTGAAATCTTTTTCCCAAATCGTCATCAACTTTTTTGGATTGATTGATTGCTCATCTCCTCCACTTGCATCTGATTCGTAAACAGATTTTTCTTCTTTCACGATAGTCCAAGTTTTCAAACCATTGGAAATAATTGTATTATCTCCGTATGATGCGCAAAACTTATCTCCTTTTACCCAACCTTTTCCAATTTCACTTTCATTGGCACCTGCTGAGTTTTTGATACTTGCGCTAAATTCGATGTAAAAGGATTTCATTCCTTTCATTTTAGATGACAATTTATCTAAAATCGCTTGAGATTTAGAATCTTGTGCAGATGCTGTCAAAGAAATAATGCTGATTGCAATTAATAAAAATTTCATTTTGTTTTGTATTTACGGTGCAAATATCAGAAATTGTGCCAAATAAATTTATCATAATTTCCATTTAATTCATTTAATCAAAAATCAGCATTAAAAAATGAGCTGAATTGGAAAACTTTTCCCCTAAAAACATTCATATCTTTTTGTAGTTTATTACCTTTGAATCATGGATCACAAGTCGATAATTCAAGATATCAAGAAAAAGCAATTCAAGCCTGTATACTTATTACATGGTGAAGAGCCTTATTATATTGATATGATTTCTAAGGCAATTATCGAAAATGCATTAGAAGACCACGAACGTGACTTCAATCAAATGATTGTCTACGGAAAAGACGCTGAGGTTCTATCGATTATTTCAGAAGCCAAAGGCTATCCAATGATGGCTGAACGACGATTGGTTGTTGTGAGAGAAGCACAAGATCTGAAAGACATCGAATTACTTGAAAACTATTTTTCAAACCCAGAACCAACAACGGTTTTGGTGATTATGTACAAGTACAAAAAATTTGATTCTCGAAAAAAAGTCTTCAAAGAAGCATCTAAAAATGGTTTGGCTTTTTGTTCTGATAAAATCAAAGATTACCAATTGGTCGATTGGATTAATAATTATCTAAAAACAACAGATTTTTCCATTACGCCAAAAGCTTCAACCCTACTTGCCGATTTTTTGGGAAATGATTTGAGTAAAATCACCAATGAATTAGACAAATTAGCGCTTCTACTTCAAAAAGGAACGACTATAAATGAGGTTCACATTGAAGAAAACATCGGAATTTCAAAAGACTATAATGTTTACGAATTAACCAATGCGATTGCGGTAAGAGATGTCAATAAAGCATTTACCATTGTCAATTACTTTGAACACAACCCAAAATCTGGTGAGTTAGTTGTTGTAATTGGGAATATTTTCAACTTGTTTTTCAAATTGATGCGTGTTCATTTCTCAAACAACAAATCAAATGAAGCTTTGAGTCAACTACTTAAAATACATCCTTTTGCTGTCAAAGAATTATTAAACGCCAGTAAAATTTATCCTCCCAAAATGATTTCAAGAAATATTTCTTATTTATACGAATATGATTTGAAATCAAAAGGTGTAAATAACACTTCATTTACCAAAGCGGATTTAATGAAAGAATTGATTTACAAATTAATGCATTGAGATGAATCTATTTTATATACCCACAATAACAGCAGATTCAAAACAAATTACTCTTTCAGAAGAAGAATCGAAACATGCTTGCCGTGTTTTAAGACTTAAAAATGGTGACATAATAACACTACTTGATGGCGTTGGTGGAACTTATTTAGCTGAAATTGAAGATGCACATCCTAAACATTGCAGTGTTTCCGTGCTGAAATATGAATTTGAGGAAAAAAAGACAAAATCCGTTCACATAGCGATTGCGCCGACCAAAAACATGGACAGAATTGAATGGTTTTTGGAAAAAACGACGGAATTAGGAATTGATGAAATCACCTTTTTGCTTTGTAAAAACAGCGAGAGAAAACAAATTAAGGAAGATCGATTGGAAAAAATATTGGTTTCAGCCATGAAACAATCCAAACGAACTCACTTGCCTAAAATGAATTTGCTAATTTCATTCAAAGACTTTGTAAATCAACATCCAAATGGAGCATTGGCACATTGCTATGAAAATGCAAAAACGACATTAAATGATGTTTTTAAGTCAAACAACTACCCTATTTTGATTGGTCCAGAAGGCGATTTTTCATTGGAAGAAATTGAACTGGCGAAAAAAGCTGGATATGATTTTGTAACTTTAGGAAAAAATAGATTGAGAACAGAAACTGCTGGGCTTTATGCTTGCATGCAATGTTTGTTAATTGATTAATTCATTATTTATGTTGAGAAATTGCTTGTTCTTTTTTAGCTTGTTAATAGGTGCTTCCTCGTTTGCTCAGGGAACCTATCAATTGGCAGTTTTGAAATACAATGGCGGTGGCGATTATTATGCAAATCCAACTTCATTGCCAAATCTAATCTCCTTTTGTAATCAAAATCTTTCTACAAATATCAGCAAAGACGTTCCCTACGTTGAAGCAGGAAGTAATGATATTTTCAATTTTCCTTTTGTGCACATGACAGGACATGGAAATGTTGTTTTCTCCAATGCAGAAGTTGAAAATCTCAGAACTTATTTATTGGGAGGTGGATTTTTACATATTGATGATAACTATGGCATGAACGAATTCATTCGTGTAGAATTGAAAAAAGTTTTCCCAAACCAGGAATTGGTTGAATTGCCAAGTAACCATCCAATTTTTCACCAGAAATACAATTTCAATGGATTGCCGAAAATCCATGAACACGATGATAAACGCTCACAAGCCTTTGGTATAATTGTCGAAGGAAGACTGGTTTGTTTGTATACCTATGAAACCGACTTGGGCGATGGCTGGGAAGATCAAGCGGTACATAATGATCCATCTGAGAAAAGACTGCAAGCACTACAAATGGGTGCGAATATTTTGATGTATGCTTTTTTGAAGTAAAACCGTTTTTTAGTCGAAACAAATTTCATTTTCTGAGTATTTATAGGATGCTAAGTGATTCTAACGGATAAAAACACTTAATCGTATTAACCAATTTTTGAGCATTTTATTCATTGCATTTGGTTTGTAATGCAAATTATGATTTAAAATTTGTCGATATCAACTTTGTCTCTTTTGGGGTAGAATGAATGCTTAACAAGCTAATGAAACCATAGATTTTAGGGGTACTTAAGTGATTCTAACGGATAAAAACACTTAGTCCAAACAAGTCCATCCATCAAACAATAACAACAACTCTAAAACAAAAACCGTATCTTTGCGCTCCAACTCAAGGATTCTAAATGAAATTTAAAGAAAAAAGATCTGCTGGTAAACCGGCAAAAAAGAAAGATTTGAAATTTACGGTCAAATCTGCAACCACTTTAATGGTTTTCATCATGGAATCTTTGCCTGGAAAAAGCAGAAACAATGTCAAGTTTTTACTCAAAGAAAAATTAATTGCAGTTGATGGAAAAGTCGAAACACAATTCAACACTCCACTGAAAACTGGCCAAATCATGACTATTTTGGCTGAAAAAATAGTTGCTGAAAAACCTTTGGTTGGAATTGATATTCTTTTTGAAGATGCAGCAATTATTGTAGTAAATAAACAAGCTGGTTTACTCACCATGGGTTCTGAAAAAGAGCGAACTAAAACGGCCTATGCCATGTTGACAAGATACGTTCAAAAAGCAAATCCAAAGAATAGAATTTTCATCGTGCACAGATTAGACCGCGATACATCTGGTTTGTTGGTTTTTGCAAAAACAGAAAAAGTCAAGAAAACATTGCAAGAATCCTGGAATGACAATATCATCGAAAGAACTTACGTGGCGATGGTTGAAGGCGAAGTTCGAAAAGACAAAGACACGATTGTTTCGTATTTGAAAGAAAGCAAAGCATTGATTGTCCATTCAAGTCAAAACGAAACTTACGGTCAAAAAGCAATCACGCACTACGAAGTAATTTCAAGAAAAAAAGGCACTACTCTATTGAAAGTCAACTTGGAAACTGGAAGAAAAAATCAGATTCGTGTGCACATGCAAGACATCAAACATCCCATTGTGGGAGATAAAAAATATGGCGCAAAATTAAATCACATTGGGCGTTTGGGACTACACGCCAAAGTCTTGTCTTTCAAACATCCAGTATCTGGAGAAATCATGCGATTTGATTCCAATTTGCCTAAGAAATTTGCTTAAAATCTCTTTTTTATAAAATCTATTTCATAAAAAAAGCGAGTAATTAATACCCGCTTTTAAAATATTCATATTGAATTACATTCTATTTGGAACGTTGATTCCAAGTAAATTCATTGCATTTTTGATCACCAATCCAACGTTTTGACAAACAATCAATCGTAAATTTTTAACTGCCAAGTCAGGCTCAATGTTGATTGGTACTGTTTGATAAAAGTGATTAAAAGCTTTCACTAATTCATAAGTGTAATTCGCAATTAACGCTGGTGAATACATTTTTCCTGCTTCGTCTACAACTGCTGGAAATTGTGCCAATACTTTGATGATTTCTTTTTCTTCCGCTCCCAAAGTTGCTTTTGAAAAATCACCAATCTCACCCGCTTTGGCTAGCAACGACTGAATCCTTGCATGCGCATATTGAATGAAAGGACCGGTATTTCCATTTAATTCGATAGATTCTTCCGGATTGAATAACATGCGTTTTTTAGGATCAACTTTTAAAAGATAGTATTTCAATCCTCCCAAACCGATTAATTTGAAAAGCTCTTCCCTTTCAATTTCCGACATTCCTTCCAAATGCCCGCGCTCTTGCGTCATTTCTTTGGCTTTACCGACTACTTCATCAATCAAATCATCAGCATCAACCACCGTTCCTTCTCGGGATTTCATCTTTCCTGATGGCAAATCAACCATTCCGTAAGACAAATGGAAACAACTTTCAGCCCAGGAATAGCCCATTTTTTTCAAAATCAAAAACAAGACTTTGAAATGGTAATCTTGTTCATTTCCAACGGTGTAAACAATTCCTTCTAAATCTGAATAATCGCGAAAACGATCAGTTGCTGTCCCTAAATCTTGCGTCATATAAACAGATGTGCCATCTGAACGCAACAATAATTTTTCGTCCAAACCATCAGCCGTCAAATCTATCCAAACTGAACCATCTTCCTTTTTGAATAAAATGCCTTTTTGCAATCCTTCGATGACCAAATCTTTTCCTAAAATGTAGGTTTCTGATTCATAGTAAAGCTTGTCGAAATTGACGCCCATTTTCTCATACGTCACGTCAAATCCAGCGTAAACCCAGCTGTTCATTGTTGACCATAAAAGATACGTTTGCGGGTCACGTGCTTCCCATTTCACCAACATTTCTTTCACATCGCGTAAAATTCCTGTTTGATTTTTGGCTAAATCTTTGATTTTATCATCCAATGCAGCAACAGCTTTTTCATCCTTTCCTACTTTTGCTTCTTCAAATTTGAGGTATCCACTTTTGATGGCGTCGCTGTAATTTGAAAAATCTCCAGCATTCCATTTTTCGATGATTTCTTTGGCTTCTTTGTTGAAATTCTTATCAAATTCTACATAGTATTTCCCAACTAATTTATCGCCTTTTAATCCCGTATTTTCAGGAGTTTCTCGTTCACCTTTTTCATTCAGTGGAGAAAATCGTTCCCAAGCCAACATGCTTTTACAAATGTGAATTCCGCGGTCGTTAATTACCTGTGTCTTCACAACTTTGTGACCATTTGCTTTTAAAATTTCGGCAACAGAATAACCTAGAAAGTTATTGCGCAAGTGTCCTAAATGCAAGGGTTTGTTTGTGTTTGGCGAAGAATACTCGACCATTTTTGTCGCTTTGCTATTCGGCTCTCGGAAACCAAAAGTTGGATTTTGATTGATTGTTTCCAATTGATTCAACCAATATTCAGGAGAAAGTGACAAATTTAAAAATCCTTGAACCACATTGAAAGCAGAAATTTCTTTTAAATTGTCTTTCAAAAAAGCGCCTATTTGATTCGCAGCTTGATCTGGAGAAGTTTTCAATAATTTGGCAAATGGAAAAACTACCAATGTTAAATCACCTTCAAACTCTTTCCTTGTTTGTTGAAATTGAATTGTTTTTTCTTCGATTTGCTGACCAAAAAGTGTTTCAGAATTGGTAATAATGATTTGTTTTATAAGCTGTTCCATTTGATATTATTGGCAATTATTTTTAAGATTTTATTTGTTGTACAATGGGTTGTAACAACTCAAAAGCTGTTTCTGCCATCGTATTGATTTTTTCGTCTAGACATGGATTTACTTCCACAAATTCTATGCAAACCACTTTTTGACTTGCAATCAAAGTCTGGAAAATCTCACTTACTTGTGAAGGCAATAATCCATTTTTGACCGGCGTTCCTGTTCCATAGGAAGTAATATCTGGATCCATTGAATCAACGTCAAAAGAAATGTAAATGATGTCGCAATCATTCAATTTTTCCAAGGTTTTTACCGCAACTTGTTTGGCTCCTAAATCATTTACTTCTTCTACTTTGAAGTTTTTGATATTCAATCTCTCCATCAAAGCATCTTCTTGATGTTCAGTATCACGAACCGCAATAAAAACCAAATTTTCAGGTTTAATTTTAGGCGCAATTCCATGTAATTCTTTCAACTGATTCCACATGGAGATGGTTTCGGCATCAACATCATTTGATTGACAAGGAATATTATCTTCATTCAATGCTGTTGAGAGCGGCATTCCATGGATATTTCCAGAAGGCGTTGTGTAAGGAGAATGTAAATCGCCATGCGCATCAATCCAAATTACACCCAATTTTTTGTCAGGAAATGATTTTCTAATTCCTGCGATTGTTCCTCCTGCAGAACCATGATCGGCAGCCAAAACAAATGGGAATTCGTTGCTATTTACAGAATCTAAAACGGCATTGCTCACGTTGTTGTAAACATCTAAAAGTCCGTCGATTCTTTTGGCAAAACGATAGTTGGTTGGGTGATCCAACAAATGATTTTTATCTTCTAAAAAAGTTACTTTATTGTCTCCAAAAATGGAACTTCCGATTTTTCTCGCCGCAGTGATAATCGCCAATGGACCCAATGAAGCGCCCCTTGTACCTGCTGTTATCTCTGAGGTATTGATAATGAAATTAATTTCCTTCTGCATATAATCGATTGTAGAATACAAATGTACAATTTATGACGCAGATTAAGAAACTGGAATCCGAACTAAAATCGAATAAAATCAACTTTTATTGATGAAATGAAGAATGAAAATGGTAACAAAAATAAAAATGTCGGTTTTATAAAAACTTGTAATTTAGCACCATGAAAAAAGCATTACTTCTTTTTATTTTATCAATTCAATTTGCAGTTCTAGCGCAAAAACAAGCGCCTTTTCAAGGAAGATTAATTTATCAAATTGAGTTTATCAATCCAGTAGATAGCACACAGAATACAATTTCTAAATCAATCGTTTATACAAACGACACCTTGGTGAGAGTTGAATCGGAAACAGGGCAATTAGGACCGCAAGTTTTGATCAAACATTTGATTTTCCAAAAATATTATCTGTTGATAAATTACAACGACACCAAGTTTGCCATTCAACAACATGTGCCGAAAGATACAATTCCTTCAAAATACACTTTCAAAAAGAAATTTGGATCCAAAAAAATCGCTGGAATCAAAGCAAAAAGGGTTTTGGTAAGTGCAGCTAGTTTTGATAAACCTATCGAAATGTGGTATTTCCCGAAAATTAGCCCCAAATATTTAGATGTTTTGAAAGGAATTCAAGGATTGCCAGTCGATTATTACATTCAACTGGAAGATGGAATTTTGCATTACACCTTGGAAAAAATTGAATTTTCGGAAGTAAACAAAGATCTTTTTGGCATTCCATCTGATTTTAAAAAGGTCAGTTTTGATGAATTTTTAGACCAAATGATGCAACTTCAGCCTGAAATAAAAGAATAAATATCTGACTTGTTTCTACATTAACACCTGATTGTTTAAACTTGGTTTAAAACCACTTTTTGTTGATTGATTTCGTGATTATCTTTGTTAAATAGTCTTTCGAAATGGCACAAGAAAATGAATTTATCCCAAAGGATGAAAAAACAGAAAAAGTAGAGGAAAAAAAGGTCGAAACTAAAGCGGAGAAAAAACCTGTAAAGGAAAAAAAAGCGCCACTCGACCCAAAGAAAAATCCATTAGCTTCTCTTTCAAATCGTTTTGATAAAAAACGAACAAAAACCATTATTGGTGCTATTTTAGTGCTCACTGCTTTCTATTGTTTTCTAGCTTGTTTTTCATATTTATTCACCTGGAAAGCAGATCAAGATCGCGTAATCGACAAAACACTGATTGATTTTCTTTTCGAAGAAAACACAGAACCCGTTTCCAATTGGTTTGGAAAAATGGGCGCTTGGACTTCACATCTTTTTATTTATCGATGGTTTGGAATTTCTTCTTTTGCATTCTCCTTTCTAATATTCATTATCGGTTTTAAATGGTTGTTGGCTATTCAACTTTTACCGATCGCCAAAACGACCATCAATTCGATAGTTTTAATGATTTGGTCTTCCCTTTTCTTTGGGTATTTTGCTGGCTCAGTTAATTATTTAGGAGGCGCATTTGGCTACCACATCAACAATTGGCTCATGTTTACTTTTGGTAAATTTGGTTCACTCGTTTTTATTTTGGTTTTACTTTACATTGTCCTAGTCGCATTGTTTAATCCAAATTTTAAAGCACTTTGGAACAAATACATCTCTAAAAATTTCCTAGAAAATGACAATGAAGGAATAGAGACTGTAAAAGCCAAGCCTGAAAACTCAATGGCTGATATTCACATCATCAATCCTATCAAGGAAGAACAAATCATCGTTGACAAACCGTTCGAACCTGTTTTATTTGACGATGAAGACGAGGACGAAGAAGATGCAGACAGTGATTTTGAAATCACGATGAAAATGCCGGAAACACAAAAAACTGTTACGCCTATTGAAGATGATTTTGAAATCAATATTCCTGAACCAACCAGCGTTTTCTCCGAACCATTAGATGCTGATGATTTTACAGTTGTTGCACCTGAAAATGAAGAAATTCTTTCTGACGACGAACAAGATAAATTGCGCAAAGAATATGGAGATTATGATCCAACATTAGATTTATCTGGCTATTTATTGCCTTCGATTGATTTATTGAGAGATTGGGGCGGCGGTTCTGTAAACATCAACAAGCAAGAACTTGAGGACAACAAAAATAAAATTGTTGAAACGCTTTCTCATTACAAAATTGACATTGCGAAAATCAAAGCTACTGTTGGTCCGACTGTAACTTTATATGAAATCATTCCTGCGCCAGGTGTTCGAATTTCGAAAATTAAAAATTTGGAAGATGACATCGCTCTAAGCTTATCAGCATTGGGAATCCGAATCATCGCGCCAATCCCAGGGAAAGGAACCATTGGTATTGAGGTGCCAAACAGCAATCCTGAAATGGTTTCCATGCGTTCGTTGATTGCTTCTGAGAAATTTCAGAATTCTGATTACGAATTGCCCGTTGTGATTGGAAAAACAATTACCAACGAAACCTATACTTTCGACTTAACCAAAATGCCTCACTTGTTGGTTGCTGGTTCTACTGGTCAAGGTAAATCTGTTGGTTTGAACGCGATTTTAATTTCGATCTTATACAAAAAACACCCTTCGCAAGTCAAATTTGTATTGATTGATCCGAAGAAAGTGGAATTAACACTTTACAGCAGAATTGAACGTCATTTCTTGGCGAAATTACCAGGTGAAGATGATGCGATTATTACTGACACTTCGAAAGTGGTAAACACATTGAATTCACTTTGTATCGAAATGGACACACGCTATGAGTTGCTGAAAGACGCGCAAGTTCGTACCATCAAAGAATACAATGCGAAATTCATTTCACGCAGATTAAATCCTGAAAATGGACACCGATATTTGCCTTACATCGTCGTTTTGATTGATGAGTTTGCAGATTTGATTATGACTGCTGGAAAAGAAATTGAACATCCAATTGCCAGAATAGCACAACTTGCCCGTGCAATTGGAATTCACCTGATTGTCGCTACACAAAGACCTTCTGTAAGCGTAATTACGGGTATGATCAAAGCCAATTTCCCCGCGAGAATTGCATTTAGAGTTCAATCAGCCATCGATTCAAGAACTATTTTGGATGCTTCCGGAGCCAATCAATTAATTGGTCGTGGAGACATGTTGATTTCTACTGGCTCAGAAATGATTCGTTTGCAATGTGGATTTGTGGACACGCCTGAAGTGGATGAAATTTGTGCATTTATCGGAAATCAGCGCGCTTATCCTGAAGCATTGATTCTTCCAGAATATACTGGCGAAGGCGGTGGAGAAGACAAAGAAATTGATTTGAATGACATCGATCCAATGTTTGCCGACGCGGCGCGAATCGTGATCACGCATCAACAAGGTTCAGCGAGTTTATTGCAACGAAAATTAAAATTAGGCTACAACCGTGCAGGCCGAATCGTTGACCAATTGGAAGGTTATGGAATCATCGGACCTTTCCAAGGAAGTAAAGCACGAGAAGTACTTTATTCTGACATTGAAGCTTTGGAAGAATTTTTGAAAGTGAAAGGAATTTATTAATTTCAATTCATGATTGTTCCCCTGAATTTACCCCAAGCAAATTTAAAGCTTTCAAAGAAAAATGAGCAGCTTTGTGTTTGGTGTATTGTTCGCAAGAAAACCTTGATTCTAACACCAGAAGAATGGGTTCGTCAACACGTAATTCATTTTCTGATCAATCAAAAAAATGTTCCTTTGGGACTCATTTCTTCAGAACTGGGAATTCAAATTCATCAGCTGAATCGCCGCTGTGATGTCGTGATTTTTGGAAAAGACCAAAGCGCAAAACTATTGGTCGAATGCAAAGCACCAGAAGTAAAATTGAATCAAAATACTTTGCAACAAATCGCGCATTACAACGCTACTTTAAATGTCGATTACCTGTGGATTACCAATGGAATTGAACATGCATTGTATTTCATTGATAGAAATAACAATCAGATTAAAATTTTGAATGAATTGCCAGATTTTGATAATCTGTAAAAAGATTAATCCAACTTAAACTCAGACGTTCTGTGGAAGGTTAAATCTGGATAATCTTGTTCTGCCATCGTCAACAAGAAAGGCGTTTCAGCCAAGAAAACCCAATTGTCGTCTTTGTCTTTCGCCATGTTTCCAGTTTTGGCATTCAAGAATTTTTTCAATTGTTCTTCATTATCGGTAGTAATCCAACAAGCCAAGTGATAATTTCTAGGAACAAAACGACAAGAAGCGCCATATTCGTGCTCTAAACGGTGCGCAATTACTTCAAATTGCAATTGTCCAACAGTTCCAACGATTTTTCTGTTTCCAGGCTGTTGAACGAACATTTGCGCAACACCTTCGTCTGTCAATTGGCGAATACCTTTTTCCAATTGCTTGGATTTCATTGGATCTAAATTCTCTAATTCTTGGAAAATTTCTGGAGAGAAACTTGGAATTCCTTTGAAAGTGAATTTTTCTCCTTCGTTTAATGTGTCGCCAATTTTAAAATTTCCAGTGTCATATAATCCAATTACATCGCCAGGAAAAGCTTCATCGATGACACTTTTGTCTTGCGCCATGAAAGACGTTGGATTTGGAAACTTGAATTTCTTTCCCAAACGAACATGGTTGTAAAATGTATTTCGCTCAAAACGACCAGAAACGATACGCAAGAAAGCAATTCTATCTCTGTGTTTTGGATCTAAATTCGCGTGAATTTTAAATACAAATCCTGAAAATTTATCGTCGCTTGGTTCGATCATTCTCAAATCTGTATCTCTTCCGCGAGGAGAAGGCGAAATGCGAATGAAAGTGTCTAGCAATTCTTGAATTCCAAAGTTATTTACAGCAGAACCAAAAAATACAGGTGCAACTTCACCCGACAAATATTTTTCTTTGTCGAAAGCATCGTAAACACCATCAATCATTTCCAAATCTTCGCGTAATTCAGCTGCTGGTTTGTCGCCAATCAATTCATCAATCGTTGGATCGTTCAAATCTGAAATAGAAACAATTTCCTTTGAAATCTTGGTTTTGTTGGCTTGAAAAAGATTTAGATTTTCGTCGTAAATATTGTAAACTCCTTTGAAATAATCTCCCATTCCAATCGGCCAAGTTAACGGACGCACTTTGATATCTAATTTATCTTCCAACTCATCCAAAAGCGTGAAAGCATCTTTTCCATCGCGGTCCATTTTGTTGACGAAAATAATCACCGGCGTGTTTCTCATGCGACAAACTTCCATCAATTTTTCAGTTTGCGTTTCCACCCCATTTGCACAGTCAATCACCAAAATAACGCTATCGACAGCAGTCAATGTTCTGTAAGTATCTTCCGCGAAATCCTTGTGACCAGGCGTATCGAGAATGTTTACTTGTTTTCCGCCATATTCGAACGCCATTACAGAAGTGGCAACCGAGATTCCTCTTTGCTTTTCAATTTCCATGAAATCCGAAGTAGCGGCTTTTTTGATTTTATTATTTTTCACCGCACCAGCTGTTTGAATCGCACCACCAAAAAGCAGTAACTTTTCAGTCAATGTCGTTTTCCCTGCATCAGGGTGCGCGATAATTCCAAACGTTCTTCGTTTTTCAATAGATTCTTGGTACTTCATGAAGTGGTGCTATAATAAAATTGAGTGCAAAGATACGAACTTAAGCTGAAACTCGTATTTCGAGCTCAAGCTAAGCATTGAAAAAGAATCAAATTCCAGTTTATTCTTCCAAATACGGTTTCAAAATTCTGGTCCACAGTAAATATCCTTCCGCTGTCAAATGAATGCCATCAAAAGAATAGTCTGGATTCAAAACACCATTAACAGCCAATGATTTGTAAATTTCAATGTAAGTAAAACCACGTTTTTTCGCTTCTTTTTCCAAAAATTCATTGACAACTTGTATGTCTTTGTTTACTTGTGGATTGCAGTAAGTTGAACCATCTTTCAATTCAGTCGGGAACATACTTTGCAAATAGACTTTTGATTTTGGTGTTTTCAGTGCGATTTCATCCATCAATTCCGTATAATATCCCATCAAATCTTCTTTAGAATCTCCTGTTCCTAAATCATTAATTCCGCCTTGAATGAATATTTTCTTCGGCTTCATTGCCACAATGGGTTCTAGTCTCGGAATCATTTTTTTTACTCGATCGCCATTAATTCCGCGGTTTTTGAGATGCTCCTTTCCTAATAGTTCTTCCAACAAGAAATGTTCTGTATGACTGTCACCTAAGAAAACAATTGCTTGCGAATCAGCGGGTAGAATTTCAAAAATTAAATCTCTTCCCATAAAATAAGTTGATTTTGGCTGATGAACAATTGCTTTTAATTTTTTGGATACACTGTGTTTTTCGTCGTAACAAATTCCACCCGCCATCATGAAAGCCACAGCGGCAATATTAAAAACAATGGAAAGAACTAAAACGATTTTAACAATTTTCATTCGTTTCATGATTTTGATTGAATAAATTTAAAATCAAAGATATTAGAAAAAAATTATTGCGTTTCGATTTGGGAATAAATTGCAGTAATGAATCTTCCAAAATTCATAGGCGAAAAAAAGCCTCCTGATTATGGACAAGAGGCGACCCAAATGTTTTCACAACGGAATAATCCTTATTGTGATTTGCTTCAAAAGTTCTGACACAAACTTATTAATTAATTTCATGTAAACAAATAAATCAGACGAAAAAAAAATATTTTCTACGGATTATGAAGAACGTACATAGATTACGATGTCTCAAACTACGTTTGTGTAAAATTTTGATAAATGAAACGAATAGAGTTTGTAAAAAGTTTAGTTGGAATTTATGGTTTGACCAATATTTCTACTCTCGAAATAAAACAATACGAAAAAGTATATTTAAAGCAATTCTTTGTGCGAGGATTTCAATACTATGAAGGTCCAAAGTGCATTGATGAAATCAATAAAAGTGGATTGATTGAATTAGTTCGCGAGCCTGAAAACACTGTTGATAAGCGTGCCATAGCTTTGTATTTCAACAAAAAGAAAATTGGATTTGTACCCAGAGAAAGCAACAAAACTATCAGTATTTTAATGGATACTGATTTATTAGAATTTCACGCTGAAATTACAAATATCGAACCTGAAGCAGACCATTGGGAACAAATTAGAGTGGCTATTTATGCTTTGAAAGAAATAAAAAACAACGAAGATTGGAAAAAAATCGAACCGTATGCCGCATTGAAAACGCCAAAATATTATTCATTGAAATCAGAGGATGATACTTTGACGAGAATTTCCACAATTAGTAACTATGAAAGTGAATCGCTTCCGAGAATCAAAGCCGATATTTATTTTGAAAAAAAATGGTCTAAATCAAATGAATATGATGAAGCTTCTCTTGTTTACTATTCACTTGACTCAATTGATGAATTTGAAAAAGAACTGAATTCGGTAGACACGATGCAAACCATTATACCTTTTATCACCCAGCAGGAAGAAGATCTTTTGATGGAAAAAATCAATTTCCATTACAACCAAAAGAAGGAATATCTCAAGCAAGAAAGGTTTTTTGTATTTGACATCAATAAACTAATGGACAACAATTTTATAGCTACAGGCATTAAGCCAGTGGTGGGAGAATATGGTTTGCCTTATTTTGAAGTTGTTTTTGAGGATAAAAACAATACAATTTCTAGATTAAAAAAGTTGGGCTTTGCCCAGACGAACAAATTGAAAAACAGGAAATTAATTCACTATTTGAAAGAATTTCAAACAAATTTTAACGGAAAGAAATCAAATTGAATATTTTAACTAGTTTTAAGCAACTTAATTTATATTACGATGAGCAATGAAAATGGGAGAGTGATTTTGGGGTTGGATTTAGGAAGCACCAGTATAGGTTGGGCTTTGGTTCTTGAAAAAAATAATCAAGAATCTGAAATCCTCAGAACCGGTGTGAGAGTAATTCCTTTAAGTACTGATGAAATTGGAAATTTTGAAAAAGGAAAAGCAATAACAACTAACCAAGACCGAACAAACAGCAGAAGTGCAAGAAGAAATTTGCAACGCTATAAACTACGAAGAAGTGTATTGCTTAAAGTTCTGATGAAAAATGGATTTATTACAAATGAATCAAATTTTTCAGAAGAAGGTAAAAACACTACTTATCAGACACTTGAGCTGAGAGCTAAAGCTGTTACTGAAAAAATATCAAAGGAAGAATTTGCAAGGGTTTTATTGTCGATAAATAAGAAACGAGGATATAAAAGTAGTAGAAAAGTAAAAAATGAAGATGAGGGACAATTGATTGACGGAATGGAAGTTGCTTTAAAACTTTATGAAGAAAATCTAACTCCAGGTCAATATTGCTTATTACTTTTAAATGAAGGCAAAAAAAATCTACCTGACTTTTATCGATCTGATTTACAAAATGAATTTGATAAAATTTGGGATTTCCAGAAAGAGTTTCATTCGGAAATTTTAACTGAAGATTTCAAAGAAAAAATAAAAGGCAAAGGTCAAAGAGCAACTTCCGCAATTTTTTGGTCAACTTATAATTTCAACACGGCAGAAAAGAAAGGAAATAGGGAAGAAAAGAAATTACAAGCTTATAAATGGCGCAATGAAGGCTTGCAAAAACAATTGACCAAAGAGGAAGTAGCGTATGTTTTAACAGAAATCAATAACGATATCAATAAATCCAGTGGATATTTCGGAGATATTAGTGACCGTAGTAAAGAACTGTTTTTCAACAAACAAACTGTTGGACAATTCATGTACCGTCAAATTCAAGAAAATCGCCATACACGATTGAAAGGGCAAGTGTTTTATCGTAAAGATTACGATAATGAGTTTGATGCAATTTGGAAAGAACAGTCAAAACATCACAGTTCACTTTCAAATGAATTGAAAACTGAATTAAAGGATATTTGCATTTTCTATCAAAGAAAATTGAAATCACAAAAAAGTTTGATTAGTACTTGCGAACTTGAAAGTAAAGAAATTGAAGTTTCTATCGATGGAAAGCCTAAAATGAGATTAATTGGTCCAAAAGTAACTCCTAAATCTTCTCCATTATTTCAAGAATTTCGAATTTGGCAACGCTTGAATGACTTAGAAGTTTTACATAAAAAAGACAGATTAAAATGGAGATTGGATGAGGAATGTAAAAATATTTTGTTTGCAGAACTTAACGTTAAAAAATCACTCAAAAAGGATGAAATTTTAAAGTTACTCTATCAAAATCACAAGGAACTAGACTTAAACTTTAAAGATATTGATGGTAACAGAACAAATGCAAATCTATTTGAATTTTACTGTAAAATAATTGATTTATCAGGACATGGAGAGTTTGAATTTTCCAAAATGTCGGCTAACGAAATCCTCGATGTAGTTGAAAAAGTCTTCAAAACACTTGGAATAAATACAGATATTTTACGATTCAATGCCGATTTAGAGGGCAAAGCTTTTGAAAAACAAGCTGCATTTCAGCTTTGGCATTTATTATATTCTTATGAAGGAGATAATTCCAATACTGGAAACGATAGTTTGATAATCAAATTGAACGAGAAATTTGGTTTCGAAAAAGAATTTGCATCACTTTTAGCAAATATTACGTTTGAACCCGATTATGGCAGTTTGAGTTCTAAAGCAATTTCAAAAATTCTACCTCATTTAAAAGACGGTTTTGAATATAGTGAGGCAGCTTTTAAAGCTGGATACAACCATTCTAAATCGTTGAATAAAGAAGAATTAGCTACAAGGGAATTAAAGGACAAATTGACACTTTTAGACAAAAACAGTTTAAGAAATCCTGTAGTTGAAAAAATATTAAATCAAACTATTCATGTTGTAAACGCAATTATTGACGAGTACGGAAAACCTGATGAAATTCGATTGGAGTTGGCTCGTGAATTGAAAAAAAGTGCAAAAGAACGAGAAGAAACAACCAAAGGAATAAATAGATCGACTGCCGAACATGAAAAATTTAAGCAAATTCTTAAAAATGAATTTGGTTTATCATATGTGAGCAAAAATGATTTGATACGGTATAAACTTTACAAAGAACTGGAACCAAATGGCTACAAAACTTTGTACTCGAATACATATATTTCTGCAGACAAGTTGTTTTCAAAAGAGTTTGACATTGAACACATTATTCCACAATCAAGAATGTTTGACGATTCTTTCTCCAACAAAACGCTTGAATTAAGAAGTATTAACATCGAAAAAGGAGATAAAACTGCCTATGATTTTATCCTCGAAAAATATGGTGAAGGAAGTTTGCGAGACTATGAGCAAAGAGTAGAAGATTTGTTTAAAAATGTCGAAGGCAAAAAAGGAAAATTGAACAAACTTCTCAAAAAATCTAAGGAAATTGAAGATGGTTTTATTGAAAGAGATTTAAGAAATTCGCAATACATAGCCAAAAAAGCACGAGAAATGCTTTATGAAGTTTGCCGCACTGTCAATACAACTACCGGAAGTATAACAAACAGATTACGTGAAGATTGGCAATTGGTCAATGTTTTACAAGAATTAAATTGGGAAAAGTATGAAAAACTAGGTTTGACTTATTTCGAGACAAACAGAGAAGGAAAAAAATTACCTCGAATTGAAGATTGGACAAAGAGAAACGACCATAGACATCATGCTATGGATGCATTAACAGTTGCATTTACGCGTCCAAGTCATGTGCAGTACTTAAATCATTTAAACGCTCGAAAAGATGAAAACAGCAAAGAGTTTTCTAAGGTTATTGGGATAGAAAAGAAAGAACTATACAAAGATGAAAGAAATAAATTAAGGTTTAATCCTCCTATGGAACTTAATAAATTTCGTGCGGAAGCTAAGAAACATCTTGAAAATACATTGATTTCTTTCAAAGCGAAGAATAAACTTGTTACTCCAAATAAAAATAAAACTAAAGGGAATGAAAATGCTCAAACTACACTCACACCAAGAGGTCAACTGCATTTAGAAACAGTTTATGGAAGTATAAAGCAATATGAAACTTCTATTTTAAAGGTTGGAAGTAATTTCAATGAGGAGATGATTATTAACGTTGCAAAAAAGATTCACAGAGAAGCTTTATTGGCTAGACTTAACGAATTCGACAATGATCCTAAAAAAGCATTTTCTGGAAAAAATAGTTTAGAAAAAAATCCAATTTACATTAATGATGAAAAAACCCAATTCGTTCCTGAAAAGGTAAAGCTTGTTTCTGAGATTACTATTTATACTATTCGAAAATCTATCACTCCTGAATTAAAAGTTGACAAAGTTATTGATGTGAAAATTCGTAAAATATTAGAAGATAGATTGCAAAAATTTGGTGACGCAAAGAAAGCATTTTCAAATTTAGATGAATTCCCAATTTGGTTAAATGAAGAAAAAGGAATTTTTATAAAAACAGTTACCATTTCTGGAATCAGCAATGCGGTTGCTTTACATGACAAAAAAGATAAAAATGGAAATTTACTTTTAGATAAAAAAGGCAACAAACAAGCGGTTGATTTTGTAAATACTGGAAACAATCACCACGTTGCAATTTACAGAGACGAAAAAGGTAATCTTCAAGAAAAAGTTGTTTCATTTTATGAAGCAGTCATCAGAATAAATCAAGGACTTACTGCGGTGGATAAAACATTCAAAAGTAATGAAGGATGGACGTTTTTATTTACACTTAAGCAAAATGAATATTTTGTCTTTCCAAATGAAAAAACAGGTTTTAAACCAAATGAAATTGATTTATTGGATATTAATAATTATCATTTGATAAGTCCTAATTTGTTTAGAGTTCAAACTCTCTCAGTTATTCAATATGGAAATTCAACAATTCGTGACTTCAAATTTAGAAATCATCTTGAAACTATTCTAAATGATAATAAAGTCTTAAAAGAAACAAGTTTTATGCAAATAAAAAGTATGGCGCCTCTGGAAAATATTATAAAAGTTAGAATTAATCACCTCGGAAAAATAGTTCAAGTCGGAGAATATTAATTTAATTCAAATATGTGGCGCGATTGATATTTGCGTCACATATTTTTTAGATTAAAAGTCTTACACAAGTATCAAAAAAATATATAACCTTTTCAAAATTAAACCGTTGAAGTAGTTTATCAACTTTAAGAACTACTTTCATGGTAAAACGTACACTACATTTTAGCAATCCTGCTTATTTATCTTGTAAAAATCAGCAATTGATTGTTGAATTAAAAAACGACGAGCGAACCATAAAATCCATTCCAATTGAAGATTTAGGGATCGTGATTTTGGAGCACCAACAAATCACGATTACCACCCGCTTATTGGAGTTGTTGCTCGAAAATAATGTGGCTGTTATAACCTGCGATGGCAAATTTATGCCGAGCGGTATGTTTTTACCTTTCGAAGGCAATAGCGAGCAAACACAAAGGATGCGCACACAATTAGATGCCAGTGCACCACTAAAAAAACAATTGTGGCAACAAACTGTAAAGTACAAAATCAACAACCAAGCGCAAGTTTTGATGCATTTGGGAGAAAACAACGAACGCTTAATTCATTTAATAAGTGAAGTACTGAGCGGCGACACAAGCAATTGTGAAGGTCAAGCAGCATCACATTATTGGGGCAAAATATACGGCGGAAATTTTGTGCGTTCTCGCGATCCAGAAACGCCCAATGCCCAATTGAATTACGGCTATGCGATTTTGCGTTCCGTTGTCGCCCGCTCATTAACCTCATCAGGAATGTTTCCATCCATGGGCATATTTCACCGCAACAAATACAATGCATTTTGTTTGGCTGACGACATCATGGAACCTTATCGCCCTTTTGTAGATTGGTTGGTGCTTCACCTACCCGACTTGAATGAAAGCGAAGCTGGATTAACCAAGGAACAAAAAATTGAATTGCTAAAACTTCCGCAGTTGGATGTGGAAATAAACGGACTTAAACGCCCGCTTTTTCATGCTGTCAGCATCACTACTGCCAGTTTATACAAATGCTTTGCTGGTGAACAACGCAAAATTCACTATCCAGATTTTAATGCTTAAAAATGAATACGGACCGATTTAACGCTTATAGAAATATGTGGGTAATGGTATTGTTTGATTTGCCAACGGAAACAAAAAAAGAACGGAAAGCTGCTTCCGATTTTCGAAAAAAATTGATTGACAATGGATTCATGATGTTTCAATTTTCAATATACATAAGGTTTTGTCAAAGTTCCGAAAATGCAGAAGTACATACCAAACGTGTAAGAAATAATTTACCAGACAAAGGGAAAGTGGGTATTTTTGCTATTACAGACAAGCAATTTGGGAAAATGGAAATTTTTTATGGAACCAAAAAAGAAACAACCAACCCTCCTTCACAGCAATTAGAATTATTCTAATTTAACGTTATTTAATAATAACTAGGAATCAAAAACAGCTGATTGGAATGTTTTAAGAGGCTATTTTGATAAAACATTTTAATTCCTAAAAAACGCTTAAAACCCTTGCTATTTCTACGTAATAAGCCACAAGGTTATGACTTATCCGTAAAAATAGAACTTTTGAAAGCAAATCACAACATGGCTTATCCAAAAAGAAAAAAATCTTTTGTTATGACTTATCCGTAAAAATAGAACTTTTGAAAGCAAATCACAACTCGCGAGTTCAACCATTTCATTGCGAAACTGTTATGACTTATCCGTAAAAATAGAACTTTTGAAAGCAAATCACAACGATTTAGTAACTGCGATTTTTTCCGTTGCGGTTATGACTTATCCGTAAAAATAGAACTTTTGAAAGCAAATCACAACAACAACGATGATTTATAAAACGAAATCAGAGTTATGACTTATCCGTAAAAATAGAACTTTTGAAAGCAAATCACAACAAATTGCCTCTTTTTTGATAAATTGTGCTGTTATGACTTATCCGTAAAAATAGAACTTTTGAAAGCAAATCACAACGGGGCTGGTGGAACATTTAAAAGCTGTGAAGTTATGACTTATCCGTAAAAATAGAACTTTTGAAAGCAAATCACAACTAGTTTTTAAGGATTTTTGAAGTCCTTATAGTTATGACTTATCCGTAAAAATAGAACTTTTGAAAGCAAATCACAACCGGATTGCAACGTGAAACGATCATCGGTTGGTTATGACTTATCCGTAAAAATAGAACTTTTGAAAGCAAATCACAACTTACCTTTAATAACAATGCACTTAATTTTAGTTATGACTTATCCGTAAAAATAGAACTTTTGAAAGCAAATCACAACTAAATATTGTTTACTATCTAAAATATTTTTGTTATGACTTATCCGTAAAAATAGAACTTTTGAAAGCAAATCACAACAAAAAGTGCAGTTGAATATTTCACCAAAAAGTTATGACTTATCCGTAAAAATAGAACTTTTGAAAGCAAATCACAACGGTGCGCTACTTGTTACCGTTTGACTTGAGTTATGACTTATCCGTAAAAATAGAACTTTTGAAAGCAAATCACAACAAAGAATTGAAACGTCAACAACGAATCAAGTTATGACTTATCCGTAAAAATAGAACTTTTGAAAGCAAATCACAACAGCTTGAACAGTTGAACTCGAATTCCAGTAGTTATGACTTATCCGTAAAAATAGAACTTTTGAAAGCAAATCACAACTACTGCGCTAATTTGTTTTTCCATAATTACGTTATGACTTATCCGTAAAAATAGAACTTTTGAAAGCAAATCACAACCGGAAGAGGTTGCGCCTGGTTACGAATTTTGTTATGACTTATCCGTAAAAATAGAACTTTTGAAAGCAAATCACAACTAAAAATACAAGATGATATCAATAGTTTGTGTTATGACTTATCCGTAAAAATAGAACTTTTGAAAGCAAATCACAACTCGGCACTTGCTTTCGCTGATAACGCTCTAGTTATGACTTATCCGTAAAAATAGAACTTTTGAAAGCAAATCACAACGTAATGAAACGAATTTTGATTTTTTCCTTAGTTATGACTTATCCGTAAAAATAGAACTTTTGAAAGCAAATCACAACCCCAAACGGCAATAACTCCAACTACTCCGTGTTATGACTTATCCGTAAAAATAGAACTTTTGAAAGCAAATCACAACTGATGTTCACTTTTGGTGTTGAACTTTGCAGTTATGACTTATCCGTAAAAATAGAACTTTTGAAAGCAAATCACAACCAACTAGTTCGCATAATCTTGTGGGACCAGGTTATGACTTATCCGTAAAAATAGAACTTTTGAAAGCAAATCACAACACACAACCAAATTGGACAAAGGCATATCCGTTATGACTTATCCGTAAAAATAGAACTTTTGAAAGCAAATCACAACCTTGGTTTCCGTGGATCTCTTTTTGGCCAAGTTATGACTTATCCGTAAAAATAGAACGGATCAAAACAAATACCTGTGGAGCTAAATTTAAGATTTTTTTATAACCTTTGATTCCTAAATGATTTTTTTTGGAAAATATTGATTTGTTAAAGTTGCTTTTACCTGATTATTTGGTTGAGTATTT
>CANFUT010000013.1 GCA_947450325.1 Flavobacteriia bacterium | reverse complement strand
TTCACCTTCGAGAGAGGCTTCCAAAACCATTTTTATCAAAGGAGTAAAAACACCATCAACTCCCGTTAAGGGTTTTCCACTTTTTACGCTGGCAACCAGGTCCTTTGAGAATTGCTCAAAATCAAATTTCGTGTCCATTTGTCAAAAATGTCTTTTATAATTAAACCTAAAAAAAATATTTGACACAGTTTAATGAGCATACTCCTTGCGTTATAGCGAATATCTTCGCACCACATTTGTTAAATAGAGAAACACTTCAATAACATACAACTTTTTCAGTAGAAGAAAGTCACCTCGCCTGAAGTAAAACCGATTTTGCCAGTAGTGTCGATTATCTTCCAATTGCTACTAAACTTATCAATTATTCTATTTATTTCTTTTTCTTTAATTTTCACTGCCCGCTGCGTTATTCCGTATCGCTCACTAACATTCGCAGTAATTCCTGAACCATTTGGATAGTTGCTAATTTCTAATTGTTCCATTTTCCTCAGACTATTATTGAACCAAACGTAATTCGTTAATGTCATTTCACTATAAGCACAGCATGCAGAATAACCTTGGATTCTATTTAGGTATTTTATAATTGTGGGATTTCCAATATTCCTAAATTCAGGAATTTCAACAAAGGTACCTTGCTCATTTAACCAAAGATAAAAAGTCATAATGCTTGTTCCGTTCGAAATCTCATTTCTCAAACCAATATCGTTGATTCCATCAAAATTATAATCTTCTATAAATGCCTCTATGCTAAACGCTCTCGTCATATCAATATCTTCTTGACGAAATATCAACTTCCATTCATTACTTTCTAATTCAAAAATCTTGAAACTTGCGGAACTGTCAAAGCTTACTAATATCGCATTTTGTCTATCTTCATTGAGGAAGTTTCCGATTTTGAGAAAACCTTTATCGGTGTCGCTTTCAAAATTCAAACTATACTTTTCTTTTTGCAACAATGAATCACAATAGCTAATTAGTTTTAAAGATTCGTCAGTATTGGTGTTAATATTTTCGGTTGTCGTTTGACAACCGAAAAGTGTCGTAAAACAAAACAAAATAATTGTCAATTCTATTTTCATACGTCAAACTATTATTAACGCTATTTGTAGTTTAAATCGCTTTTTTAAATAAATATTTAAATCTTATTAGCTTACTTTTCTTTCACCACTTCCACCCATTTTCCAGGAGTTTTCGCGCTGATTAAATGATCATACATCGCTTCAGAATAGCAAGTTGGCAAATAGAATTTTCCTAAATAAGTCGCATTTAATTGAATCAAGAATTTCTTGCTTTTGTTTGGTGCTAATTCGTAATAAGTGTAAACACGATCGTCCCGAATGTCTTGGTATCTTGCTTGATTGGTTTCGTTCTCGCCATCCATTCTCGCATTGTGAATTTCCCAGCCGCTAGGGAAAATTTGCATCAAAGCCATTTCTTTGTACAAGCCTTTTTTACCGGGATTGTAAACCGTTACTTCCGCTTTGAATTCCATTCCCTGCGTCAATTTATCAGGTTTGATATATCTTCCAGCCATGTCGCGGTATTTTACTGTCAATTTCAAATTATTCGCTGCGGCAGATTGATCTCCAACCAAGGGAATTCCTTCAATCATGACTTTTACATACAAGGTTGATTTACCTGTATTTTTTACCTTGAATGGCGCTTTCGATGCGAAATCACTGTCTGTGAATTTCAATTGTTGAATCGCTTTGGCGCTCGCCATCGGAATTTCTGCTCCATTTTTCACTTGGAACGAGAATTTAATCGCAGAACCTGCACCTTTCACTCCAGCATATTCGCACATCGCCAATAAACTGTAGGCTGTTTCCTGCGTACTCATCCAACCGTCACCACTCAATTCCGCAGAAATTTCTTTGGCAATTTGAGAAGCTTTACTTTTTTGTCCAAGCAAAGCCAAAGTCTCCAGCATCATTGCTCTGTCACGAGAATCTGACCCGTAAGTATATGACAATTCTTTGTAGGCAGTCACTGTAATTGGAAGTTTTGAAATCATTTGAACAGCTACTTCATTTTGTCCAATTAACTGATATGCAGCAGCCAAACGCCATTTTGCGGAACTAGTCAAATTTCGTTCTTCGCGTAGTCTGTTCATCGCACCCAATTCTGGTGTTGAATTCAAAGCCAACACAAACAAACGATATGATTGGGTCATTTGATTCGCTTCGTTTCCTCGAGATGAAACATTCAAGTTGCTTTGACTCGACCAATTTTTCGCTTCCATTTGCGCATATTTCACCCATCTGCGCTTCATGTCTGCAGGTAAATTGTATCCAGCTTTTTCTGCTTCGACCATGAAATGACCAGCATAATTGCTTCCCCATTCGCTTTCAGAACCTTCGCCCGGCCAATAAGAGAATCCGCCATTGGAAGTTTGAAACAATTGATAACGTTTCAATGCATTTTTGACATTTTTCGCTATTTTGTTTTGTTGAGCTTCATTTAAATCAGTCAATTTACTAAGGAAAAGTTGCGGGAAAACAGCAGAAGTTGTTTGCTCGATGCATCCATGTGGATATTGAATCAAGTAATTTAACCTTCTTTCAAGCCCCATAGATGGAACATTCGACAATTCGACCGTCGCTTTGTTCGTTCCTAAAATCCCCTTGAATTTCAAATCAGTATTCCAATCTTGTCCTGGTTCGATGGTCAAAGATGTTCCTTCTGTCACCACAGGATTTGGCGCTCGGACATCCAATTCTATTTCTTCAGTCGATTTTTCGTTTCCACTGATTGCGGTGATTTTGATTTTTGCAATTCCCGTTTTCAGCGCGACTTTTAATTTGAAATTCAACACTTCGTCGCCGATTTGCGCAAATTTGATAGACTGTGTTTTTTCTCCTTGAAGTACGACCAAATCATTCACTTCAACCGTAACTTTGACATCTTTGATGAATTTTTCCATTGCAAAAACATTCACAGGCAATGCCACTTCTTCGCCTGGACCTAAAACCCTTGGCAAAGTCGCTAAAATCATCAATGGTTTCTTCACTGGAACTGTTTTTTCAGCTTGTCCATATGCACCATTGTCATGTGCGATGACCATAACACGAACCGAACCGACATAATTTGGAATCTCAATCGCATGAGTTCTTGTTTGTCCAGCTTCCACTGTGAACGGCCCGATGTATCTTACCATCGGTTTGAAACGATTGGCTTTCGGATTTTTTCCAACATTTCCTGAACCATCACCACCAATACTCAATAATTTATCCAATTTTCCAGCATAGGCACCAATTACTTGGTCGTACATGTCCCAGGTTTTCACACCCAAAGCTTCTTTGGCGTAGAAAGTGCTCCAAGGTTCTGGTGTTTTGAACGAGGTCAAATCCAATAAACCTTCATCTACAACTGCCAAAGTATAAGTCATCTTTTTACCATTTGCTTCTTTGATTTTTACACTCGCTGTTGTTTCAGGTTTCAATTCATCCGCCATCACAATTTGCGGGTAGATGTGTGTATCAGGATCTTCGACCATCACAGGCACCACGCCATACATTCGAATTGGCAAGTCATTTTTTGTATTCGCATGCGGTTGAATGAGCGTTACATGCACATAAGCATTTGGCGACATTGCAGCCGATGCTTGAAATTCATGCGTCGTTTCGCCTTTTTGCGTTTCAATCCAGAATTTTTGAATGACTTTCGTTCTTGTTTCGATGCTAATCAACGCACGACCGACATTTGGGGAAGGAAAAGAAACTTTGACCATATCGCCAACATTATATTTTTCTTTGTCGCACGAGAAATTCAACATGTTCGCATTTTCATTGTTTTTGCGGTTTGCTCTGCTCCAATATGGCCAATCAACTGTGACAATTGTTCCAGTTTGGTGTTGACCTTCTAAATCAGTTACAGTCATCAAATATCTTCCATAATCAGGATATTTGATTTTGAAATTGAACGAACTTTTTCCATTTGGTGCGCTGATTAAAGTGTCTTGAACGACAATTGTTCCAGAACGACCAATGTAATTTGCAACATCTTCTTCTCCTTGCTCATACCACCAACGCCATTGAATTTTGTAGATTTTAACCTGCAATTTTTTCGTACTTGTTAGGTTTCCATTTTCTGCAACTGTGACCACATCAAACTTGTAATTATTTCCAGTTTCGAGTGAGTTGTCGTAGCTTTTCGTTGCTGGCGCTTGAATTCCAACATACGTCTTGAAAGGAGAATATGGAATTGAAGTTCGATCGATGCTGAAATCTCCTCCTTTTTCAAAAACTTTCGTGATGTAAGTTGCGCGCATCATTCCTGGTGCATTGTTGCCAATATTCAATTTAGTGTTGATCATGGCTTCTCCTTTGGAGTCCAAATTGCCTTCAAAAACAAATTCATCATTGGTATTGTATTGACGAATCGGCGAATCAAACTCGTACTTTTTGAATTGATCAAAAGTGGTATTTGTTTGACTGATTTTGGCATTAACAAGAACTTTCAAATTCTTCGCAACGGCGCCGTGCAACCATTTTACTGAAAGCAAAGAACTGTCTTTATGCTTGGTGTGTTTTTCGTCCAAATAAATCTTCAATCGATTTGGTTTAATGGTCTCAACTTTCAGATTTTTAGAAAACGTGATATTTCCAACGCGAACATAAGCTGTATAATTTCCAGTTGGAGATTCTGTGCTCGTTTGCGCCCTGAAATCGTACATTCCATTGACGTGTTTCGTTTTGGTTATTTGATAAATAATCTGACCATTTGGATCTTGCAGTTCAAATTTCACAGGGTGATTTTCTGGAATTTTGTGCAATTTATTTTCTAAGATAAATGTCAAGTACAATGAATCACCTGGACGCCACACACCTCGTTCTCCGTAGATAAAACCCTTGACACCTTTTTGAACCAATTCACCTTCTACATCAAACTTACTCAAGGAATTTGTGTATCCGTCGAGCAATTTTAAATAGCCACGTTGTTTGCCCAATTTGGCAATCATTAAGAACGGTTTTTCACTCAGTTTAATATCCAACATTCCATTTGCATCGGTCATTCCTGAAGCGATGAGTTGTTTTGAATAATCAAAATATTGCACTTCAGCATTCTGAATCGGCTTCGTGGTAATTAAATCATTTACAAATGCATGCGAAGTTTTGTCTTGGTCGAGTTTGAAAATCATTCCTAAATCTGACGCCAAAATGTTTCTGCTAACCGCTTTTCCGTTGTAGTAACTATTGTCACAAGCAGAGTAATCTTCTGAATAATAATCCCAAGTATCGTAGCCACCGTCAAAACCGTAACTGTTCCATAAATTCTCATTCCAATTTGGATCTTCTTCCTCTTGAGAACTTTCATATTCTTCGTTTTCATAAGAAGTTTCCTCCGCGTCCTCGTCAGATTCACAATCGCAAATCGCATCGCTTTTATTGAATTTGATACTTACGCGGTAAATTGCACCTGGATCTGGTTTGATTAATTTTTCCAAGTCAATCACGTGTTGCGTCCATTCTTTTAAATTGGCTTTTTTGTTATAGTCTAATCTGATTTTTTTCTCAGCAACAACTTTTCCGAAACGCGTCAATTCATCATTTCCATCCAAATTATTGACTTGTAAAAAGTGATGAACGTTGGTTTCGTAGATTTTAATCACACGTACATCCACAGACTTCAAACTAATAGATTCAAATGGAAAAATCAATCCGTTGGAACTTGGCAAAATACTTCCGTTTCCTTTGAGTCGCACCAAAGGTTTTGGTTCTTCGAAAGTGATGTAAGAATAAAAATCCTCCAACTTTTTATATCCTTTGGCATTGCGAATCCCGTTGCTGATGGATAATTTTTTGGTGCCTAAATATCGTTTTGTAAAATATATATTCACCGTGTTATAATCTACACTATAAGTCAACTTATCAATTCCTTCAATGGTGATAATTCCATTCAAATTTTGATTCGGATCAATTGGTTCACTGAATCTTACCTCAACATATTGCTCTTCGTTGTCGATTACTTTCGAACTCAAAATAAGAAAATCACCTAAAGCAGGAACGTCAATTTCTCTTTTTCCGCGACTGATTGATTCGATAGGTGTTCCATCCCAAGTTACAATAACTTTACTTGCTTTTTCAGTTCTAGCGATACTGTCGAAAGTGAAATCGTATCGATTTTCATCGTAATAACTTTCGCTCAAAGTCAATTTCAAGGGTTTTCCGTCTTGCGTGGCGCGAATGGTTTGCTTCAATTTCGTTGTATCTTCAAAATCTGAAGTCATGATGCTTCCTTCCAATTTTTGCCATTCAGAATAGTAATCATCGTAGCTTGATAGTCCGTTGGTTTCAACAAAAAGTGTCTGTTGAAAAGTTGAAAATTGAAATTTAAAGTTTTCATAATTGTCTTTCACTTTGGCAACGCGCTCTAAATCAAAATCAACCGTATAAAATTGATTGGCAGGTAGTGTTTCAAACGGAACAAATTCGATTACGCGATCGCTGATCCAAACGGCTCTACCTTCAACAGCAGGCTCGAAAGAAAAAATATCTTCCAATAAAGTTGAATCCGGCAAAGCGCCTTCTACCTCAGAATTGGTTGGCACTCCTTCAGCCAATTCGATTCGAATATTTGACTTTCTGGTAATCATTCCAGACGAATATCCAGAAATATATTCACCATAAGCTGGGTCAATTTTGATAATTTCAGGACTTGAGCTACAACCCCAAAACGTGAGTCCAAGAACCAATAAAAGTGAATGAAGAATAATGCGTTGTAATTTCATAATTTCAATATTTAAAGCAAAGATGATTTTTAATTTTCTATTTAATCGTCTGAATTGATAGCTTGCAGATCTTGATTTATTAAGCGTTGTGATTTGGATATTAATCGCTGTTTACTGTTCCTGATTTTTGATTTAGAAGCATTTGAACAAACAGCGGGTTTTGTTGATCTCGATTTAAAACATGGTGAGATTTAAGGTAAAAAGTTTCTCTTTTTGGCAACAGTTCTTCAATAAATTCCGTCAATTCTGATTGATTTTTTCCGTGGATTAAAGGTCTCGGTCGTTTGGCGTTAATTAATCGATGTACCAATTCAGGAACAGACCGTTGCAAATAAAACGTGGTACCCAATTGATTCAGCAAATCAATATTCTTTCCAAAACAAGGCATTCCTCCTCCCGTTGCTAAAACGATATTTTGTTGATTGTCCAAATCCAAAATGAATTTTTCTTCCAATTTTCGAAAATGTGCTTCACCAAATTGACTGAAAATATCTTTGACTTTTAATTTGTATTTGGCTTCAATGGAATCGTCGGCATCCATGAATTGATAATTCAATTGCTTGGCAAGTTTTCTACCAAACGTAGATTTGCCACAGCCCATAAAACCGACTAAAATGATCACTGACATTGAAAGTAAAAGTAAGTATTTTCGATTTAGAAATACAATCTAATAACTTAAAAAAAGAGCGAATTATCAACATCTAATAAACTTGATTTTTGATGGTTGATTTATTGGAATATCCCCATATTCCGATATTGCGAATTAGGCGCATTTGAACTGATTGACCAGAAACCTAAATCTTTGTATTTCCTAAAAGCGGCTGTGCATCTGTATTTTGGAATATCGCCATATTCCGATATTCCAAAATTGAGACTAATAGCGCAAATGCGTTAAATTTAGTTCTTTAGATAGTTTTTCATGTTTCAAAAGGCAAAAGTTTTACATTTGTCAGGTATTGTTAGCTTTTTCCTATGAAGTATATTTTTCTTTTTTTATTGATCCTATCAACCCAAATTTGCTCAAGTCAAGTTGGGGAAAGCGCTAAAACGACAAAGAAAATTGAGATTGTTACCACACTCAGCATCAACAATGATTTCAATCTGCAAGATTATATGATTGGTTTGTCTGCTGGTATTGAAGATTTAGGCTTTGAATGGGGCGCTCGCGTTGGATTCAATTTGAGACCGTTTTATAAAAAAGTGCAAATCAAGTCGGAAAATAATATCGTGAGACAATACCGTGAACAGAAATATTTGATTTCCTTAGATCTCGATAAGCGATTTTTGCATTTTGATGTTTTTGGCTACAAATTGCAACTTTTTGCGGGTGTTAGAACTGGTTTACTTTTAGGAAATTACAAAGGAACCAAAATCGATGCTGATAAATTTTTTGTTGCTGCACCATTCGGAGGTTTGTGCTTAAATTTCAATGATGTAGGATATTTAAAATTGGGATATATGCAGTTTAACGATCACCTAACAAATGTATCCGACAGCAAAATCATGTTGACAGGAATTATTAATTTGTAAATTTTCTAAAATGATAAAATATTTAACTTTCTTAGTTTTGAATTGTTCTGGAATTGTCCTTTTATCAAGTTGCAATAAAACTGATCCAAATTGTCAAGTTTCGACTTCTTGCAACACTGAAAAAATTGACAGCGGAGATGTTACTATCAATATTTCTTACGAAGCTGGTCAACCTGGCGTTCCTGTGATTTTGTATGACGGATACGTGGAAGACAATGTAATTTTGTGGAGCGATACAGTATATCAAAGTAATATTACATTTTATTTGCCGGTTGGAAAAAGATATGCGGCAGAAGCGTATTATGTAACTTCAAATCAAACAATTGTAGCATTAGATGGAACCAAGTTCAAAGACAATACCAATGAGGAATGTAACACAACTTGTTATCAATTTCCAACGGTTACTTTAGATTGCGAAAAATTATAGATCTCTATTTTCCAATCACTTCGAATTCTATTTCCTGCACAATACCATTTTCATCCACAAGCATCAATTTGTGTAATCCTACACTAGGATTCAAAGATAATTGGTGTATTTCTTTGGTTTCACCGATGTAATTTTCATCCAAATGCCAATAGATTTTAGTATTCATATTTCGATGTGTTGCTTCAAAAATGGTGCGACCTTGCTTTCCATCAATCTCAATCGGAACATAGATTTTACTTTTATTCTTCGGATAAATAATTCCAATTGCTTTGTCTGAAATTTTAGACAAACATTCTGGTTTATATTCAGGCAGTGTTCTGTAATTCGGATGATTGAATTTGTAATACTTTTCAATGATTGACGGCAATACAAACCACTTTTCATGTTTCATGTTGAACACATTTTCGCAATCGCTGTCCACTCGTTGACTAGTTGTTTTGCTCAAATGAATCAATTGGTGATAAGGACAAGCTTTAGAATCTAAACTCGTTTTGGGAATCCAGCGCCAATCTTTTTGAACGCAAAAATTGGAAGCTCTGTGACCACTTTCATGACAAATCGGAACCATAACCATTGAATTCTTGGGCGCTTTAAACCATTTTTCTGAAGTGGGCAATTGTCTGAAAACATCAAACATCAAAGGCGCAGCCGCACTGATTCCTGTCAAACCTGGTCTACCTTCGCCATCCGCATTTCCAACCCAAACTGCAACTACATAATCAGGAGTGATTCCAATCGCCCACGCGTCACGAAAACCAAAACTTGTACCTGTTTTCCAAGCGATTTTTTGAGAAGAACTGAATGTACGCCAATTGTTGTCTTCGTCTGGTCGATTCACTTCTACCATCGCATCAAAAGTGCTATAAATACATCCTCGATCCGTGATTTTTTTGGTGTTTTTTGGATAATTTTTGATTTCTTCCTCCGATTTTTTGGTCAACACACAAGGCATCGTGTAGCCAAATTTCAATTCTTGCGCCATTTGCGTATAAGCTGAACTCAACTCAAACAATTTCGCTTCTGCACCCCCAAGAATGAGCGATAATCCATAATGTCGCGAAGGTTTGGTTAAAGTGGTCATTCCATACTTTTTCAAATCTTCGTAAAATTTCGTCAAGCCATATTGGTTCAACAAATGCACCATCGGAATATTTAAACTACGCGAAAGTGCTTTACTCGCAGGCAGCGCGCCGTCATATTGTCCTGAAAAATTTTTCGGTGTAAAACTTCCAAATTGGGAAGGAATATCTGTGACCAACATATCAGGCGTCAAAATACCGTCTTCCAAGCTTTTTGCGTACAAAAATGGTTTCAAAATACTTCCAGTACTTCTTGGTGCTTGAATGCAATTTACATCACTCGAATTTTCGACGTCTTCCGTTTTTGTATTTCCTACATAAGCCAAAACTTCACCCGTTTTCACAGATGTAATCATGATTGCGCCGTTCATAATCTGATTTTCAGACAACAATTCATGGTGAATTTGCAATTGCAACATGGCTTTTTCTTGCAGATTTTGATCTAGAGAGCATTCTATCAACTGTCCTTTTCTTCCTTCTTGGATAAATTTTTCCAATAAATGAGGCGCCAATTGAGGCAATCGCAAAGGTTTATCAGGCAAAGGTTCAGAAATCGCCAATTCAAAGGTGGTAGCGTCAATCACCTTTTTGTCATACAATTGCTTGAGTAATCGATTGCGTTTGTCAAGCAATAAATCGTGATTTTTTCCCGGGTAAATCAATCCCGGTGCATTGGGGAGAACAGCCAACGTTGCATTTTCAGCCCAACTTAAATTGGCAGCCGAACGACCAAAAAATCGCCACGATGCAGTTTCTAAACCAACGACATTGCTTCCAAACGGAGCGTGCGAAGCATACAAACCAAGAATTTCATCTTTCGAATAGCGAATTTCAATACGCATTGCCAGAAACATTTCAATGATTTTTTCACTGTATGTTCTCGAAGGATTTTTCCGCATGACGCGTGCCAATTGCATCGTAATCGTACTTCCACCGCTGACGACTTTTTTGCTTCTAAAGTTTTGAACCAACGCACGACCAATTCCTTTGGCGCTGATTCCGATGTGGGTGTAGAAATTTTTATCTTCAAATTCAATCAAACATGCGGCAAATTTGGGTGGAACGTCCAATTTTTCAGGAAATCTCCATTGACCATCATCAGCGATTTTCGCTCCTAATAAATTTCCATTTCGATCTAAAAGTACAGTTGAAGTGCTGTCTTCAAATAAATTCGTCGGCAAACAAAAGATAAACCACAACAAGAAAATCGGAAATCCGAAGACAACCAATCTTTTTCTGAACTTTCTTGTCCAAATCTTACATGTGTGAAAAACCCTTTTGATCATGATTCCAAAAGTAAAAGTTTTTGTTTGACAATACGTGTATCGTTTTATTATTCGTCGGGATTTTCTGAAAAAGTGTTTTGAATGAAAAATTAAGGATATTTCTATGCAATCAAATTTTTGTTCGATTTTCACTTCTGCATTCTAGCTATTATTTGAATTTGACTTATATTTGATTAAATATTTCCTCCTCAATGTGCTCTTTTTATTTGCGTTTAATTGCTTTGTTTTTGATTTGCTCTCTTCCTGTAAAAGGAATTAGTCAGCAATACAATTTCAGAAATTTTTCCGTAAAAGATGGCGTGGCTCAATCCCAAGTTTATGCGATTCACCAAGATTTTAGAGGTTATCTTTGGCTTGGAACGCGTGGCGGTGGAATTTCAAGATTCGATGGAACCAATTTCAAAACTTTCACCGAAAAAGACGGATTGGTCAACAATTATATTTACACCATTCAAGAAGATTCAAAACACACGATTTGGATTGGGACAAACAACGGATTGTCTGCCTACAACGGAAATCATTTCGAGAATTTCCTTCCTCCAAACACCCAATCTCAATGGATGATTTTGGATTTAGCCTTCGATAAAAACGGAGACAAATGGCTGGCAACCAATCAAGGGGTAAAATGTCTGAAAGGCAAAAACTTCATTGACATTTCGACTAAATTGGGATTGAAAGCGGAAATGATTAACACCATTTTAGTAGATTCAAAAGGAACTATTTGGTTTGGCACTGGCGAAGGATTGTTTTCAATCACAACCAAAAATGGTCAATATAAATTGACAGATTACAGCGCAAAATCTCGCTATATGCGAAACGCGATTACCAAAATTCGCGAAGACAAAAGCGGAAATTTATGGATTGGAACTTATGGCGACGGCATGTATTGTTATGCGAAAAATCAATTTTTCAGAATCGATTTACAATTGGAATTGTATCGTCAAACAGTGCTTGATATTTTCTTCGATAAAAACAAAAATCTTTGGATTGGAACTTTAAATCAAGGCGTTGCGCAATACAATACACAATCTAAAAACTTCACTTGGTTGAGCGAAAATGAAGGATTGAGCAACAATCATGTACGCAGCATTATCCAAGATCGAAGTGGCAATTTTTGGTTTGGAACTTCTGGTGGCGGTGTTTGTAATTATTTTGGGAAACAATTTACCAATTACGACAAAGCAAATGGATTGGGCGGAAATTTCATTTATAGCATATTTCGGGATTCGAAAAACAATTTATGGGTCGGAACTTCGCAAAAAGGGTTGAGTAAAATGACCGAAAATGGTTTCCGAAATTTTGACGCTTCCAACGGTTTTCAAGACGTCAAAGTGAAAGCCATTCAAGAAGATCTAAACGGAAATTTGTATTTCGGAACTGACGGTCAAGGCGTGTATAGATTTGATGGCGCGCAATTTTCGATTGTTCCTGGATTGGAGAAAAAATACATTCGTTCTATCGTCAAAGATCTGAATGGTGATTTGTGGATCGCTACCGCAGGAACTGGAATTCACAAATTGAGCTTTTCAGATGGCCGAGAAACAATTCAAACTTTCACCGTTGCCAATGGACTTTTAGCTAATCGATTGACAGTTTTACACCTTGACAAAAAAGGAAGAATTTGGTATGGGACAGAAAGTCATGGAGTGGGAATCATTGAAAATGATGTGCCACAAAAAAGATTTTTCAGACAGCAAGAAGGATTGCCATCAAACGCCATTCGTTCATTTGCAGAGGACAAAAATGGAACTTTGTGGATTGGAACTGCAGGTTCTGGAATCGCCTCTTTGAATTTGTATACGCCCAAAAATCAGGCAAATATTCAGAAATACAACTATGAAAACGGATTGAATTCATCCAATATTTATTTATTGACCATTGATTCCAAAAACAACTTAATTGCAGGCTCTGAAAGCGGTTTGGATTACATCACATTCAACAAACAACGCACCATTTCAAGTGTGAAACATTACAGCAAAGGCGATGGTTTCACTGGCGTTGAGACTTGTCAGAATTCGGTTTTCAACGACCAAGATGGAACCATTTGGTTTGGAACCATCAATGGATTATCGAAATACAATCCTTCGAATGCGGTAAAAAATAACCAAGAACCAATCACGAATATTTTAGACGTCAAATTGTTCTACAAAAGTATTTCCAATGGACCTTATAAATACTTGGTTGGAAATTGGAATCAAGTCAATGATTTGGTTTTGCCTTACGATCAAAATCACTTGAGTTTTGATTTTTTCGCCATCAATTTCAGCAATCCTGAAAGTGTAAAATACAAATGGAAATTGGCAGGATTTGATGAAAATTGGTCGCCAGCATCGACGGAGCACAACATCGTTTATTCGAATATCAGTCCCGGAAAATACATTTTTCTGGTAAAAGCGTGCAATGAAGACGGTATTTGGAATAAAGTTCCTCAAAAAATCAGATTCGAAATCAAAGCACCGTTTTGGCTGCAATGGTGGTTTATCACGTTGGAAATCATTGTTTTTGTTGCGCTGATTTTTGGCGTTTTCAGATTTCAAGTCAATCGGATTCGAAAGAAATCGAGAGAAATGCAGAAACAGCTACAAATGGCTAAGGAAATTGTAGAATTGGAGCAAAAAACCTTGCGTTTACAAATGAATCCGCACTTTATTTTCAACGCTTTGAATTCGATTCAATCCAATATTGGCACAGGAAATGAAAAAGAAGCGCGCTATTATTTGGCGAAATTCTCTAGATTGATGCGACAAATATTGGACAACTCGAGAAATCCGGTTATCACTTTGGAAGAAGAAGTGCAAACGCTCGAAAATTATTTGTTGATTGAAAAATTTTGCAACGGCGATCGTTTTGATTATCAAATCAATGTGGATTTAAATTTGGAAGCAGATTTCATTCAGATTCCGCCAATGTTATTGCAACCATTTGTCGAAAATGCAATCAAACACGGATTCAAACAAAAAGACGCATCAAATGACAATAATCAACGCGGTTTGATCATCGTCGATTTCAAGGAAAAAGGAAATATCTTGGAATGCTCCGTAACTGACAACGGAATCGGACGTGAAAAGGCCAATGAACTGAATCAATTGAGCAAAGAAACCTATCATAAATCGACTGCTTTGTTGGTGACACAAGAAAGATTGGATTTATTGAATGAAAATGAAAACTTTCAATCGTTAGAAATGATAGATTTGTATGACGAAAACGGAGTTGCAACGGGCACGAAAGTGATGTTGAGATTGAAAATCGGATAAAAGAACAACAAAATGATCAAGGCGATAATAATAGACGACATGGAGCAAGCGCGCGTGACTTTCAAAAAAGATTTGGAAGCATATGCGAAAGATGTCGAAGTGATTGCGGAAGCTGGCGGTGTGATTGAAGGCGCCAAATTATTGCGCCAATTGAAACCAGATATTTTGTTTTTAGACATTCAAATGCAAGATGGTAGCGGATTTGATTTGCTCGACGTTTTGGCGGATATTCCTTTCAAAATCATCTTCATCACTGCTTCTGATGCCCACGCAATCAAAGCGTTTCGCTATGCAGCCATTGATTATTTATTGAAACCAGTCGATCCAGACGAATTGGTCAGAGCGATGGACAGATTTCGACAAACGCAATTCAATGAAAACGACAAATATAAATTGCTCAACGATTCGCTGAAAAATCACCACAAACCGAATGAAAGATTGGCGTTACACTCGCAAGACAAGATAAACATCGTTCACATTGCAGACATCGTCAAATGTGAAAGCAGTGTCAATTACACCACCTTCTTTTTCAAAGATGGCAAAAAACTGATGGTGACACGCACCTTGAAAGATTTCGAAGATTTATTGAGCGACCAAGGATTTTACCGCGTGCATCAATCGCACCTCATCAATACCAAATACATCAAAGAATTCGTCAAAACCGAAGGCGGTCACATCATTCTCCAAGACGGAAGTCTCGTCCCAGTTTCCACCAGAAAACGTCCCGAAGTCATCAAAATGCTAGAAGAACTTTAGGGTTTTCAGGTTTAGTGATTAATTCCACAGTTGTAACAGAAGGAGAAACAGAGGGAGAAACAGAAGGAGAATGATGAGAGCGTTGACACGCTACTTAACTTTCCCTTGTTAATCCATTTTTCATTTTCTAAATTCAGCAAGCCAAAAAAGATTTACTTTTATCCAAATTCTTGTAAATATGCTGAAATTAGAAGCTATTTCTAAATCATTTTATCAAAAATTAGCGCTCGACGAGGTTTCATTGAACTTGGAAGAAGGCGAAATTTTTGGACTTTTGGGACCAAATGGTGCTGGAAAAACAACGCTTATTCGCATTATCAATCGCATTGTGGAGCAAGACAAAGGTGTCGTGCGCTTCAAAAATGAATTGATGAACAACAAACATTTGGCGCAAATTGGTTATTTACCAGAAGAGCGCGGTTTGTATCGCACAATGACCGTTTACGATCACGCATTGTTTCTAGGTAGATTGCGCGGAATGAGCAAAAATGATGTGAATACCAATTTCAACTATTGGGTCGATAAATTCGAAATTGGCGATTGGCGCAAAAAACGCATCGAGGAATTGTCCAAAGGAATGGCGCAAAAAGTACAATTTATTTGTACTGTTTTACATCAACCTCAATTGTTGATTTTAGACGAACCTTTCAGCGGATTTGATCCGATTAACGTGGAATTGATTCAACAAGAATTGAAAGAAATGAAAGCGCAAGGAAAAACCATCATGCTTTCGAGCCACAACATGAAAAGTGTGGAGGAAATTTGTGACCGAGTGGCACTCATTCATCAATCAAAAAAGATTTTAGAAGGACGCGTTTCACAAATTCGTGAATCGAGAAAAGACGGAAATTTTGCAGTTCGCTTTTCTGGGAGCATGATTGCGTTTGTCAATGCTTTGTGGACAGGTTTTGAATTGGTGGACAAAGAAATTTTGGGCGACAATCGTTTTGTGGCTTATGTCAAAATGCGCGGAGAGAACAATTTCCAAGATTTATTGCAGGTACTGCTCGGACAAATTCAAATTGAAGCGGCTTGGGAAGTTTTGCCGAGCATTCAAGAAGTTTTCATTCAAGAAATCAATCACTCAAACCAAACACAAGATGAAAAATAGTTGGATCATTGCCCTACGTGAATTGAAAGAGCGCATGCGTTCAAAATCATTTATCGCCATGGCCATTGTAGGCCCATTGTTGGTTTTGGGAATCACTTACATGCTTTTTGCCTTGGGCGGAAAAAATAAAACCCATTGGAACGTACTAATTACAGATCCAAATGCAATCATGCAAGCCAAAATCATGGCGCAAGAAGATGCTACTGTTTCTTACGATTTTGCAAACGATTACATCGAAATAGAAGATTTTGCCAACAATCCGCGTTTTCAGAAATACGATGCGATGTTGGAAGTGAACGAAAAAATCTTGAACAACAAAACGGCTTTTCTTTTTTACCGCGAAAAACCTTCCATGCAAATGGCAACGCGCGTGCAATATCAGTTTGAAAGACGTTTGGAAGAATTGATGATTGCGCAATTTACCTCGCTTTCAGTTTCAGATTTCAGAAAAATCAAACAACCGATCAACGTGGCGATGCGCAATGTGTATGATCCACGAGATGAAGCGTCAGACATGAGCGGCTGGGTTGGATTCTTTTTCGGTGGCGTGATTTTGTTGTTTATTTTCTTGTTCGGAATGACGATTTTGCGCAGTATTTCCAAGGAAAAATCAAACCGCATTGTGGAAGTTTTATTGGCCTCAGTGAAACCGAGACAATTGATGCTGGGAAAAATCATGGGCATAGGAATTGCCGCATTTCTGCAATTTGCTTTGTGGATTTTGTTCGTCGGAATTGGATTGTATGTAATGCGCGAAACTTTATTCCCCGATTTATTGGACGCTTCTAAAATGGATGTCGTGCAAATGACCGAAGCGATGAAAAACCAAACCTTGCAAGAACAAATGCTTTCTGCCAAAGAATACAACCAATTTGTTGAATTGATTTACGAACGCATTCGATTTGGAAATATGTTGGGTTATTTTGCGCTGTTCTTGGCTGTTGGATATTTGTTTTACGGAACATTTTTCGCTGCTTTGGGCGCTGTTTCAGGTTCAGAAAGCGATGGACAACAATTTGTTATTCCATTGATCGCATTGCTATTCTTGGCTTTGTATGCTGGACATTATGCGTTGAATAATCCAACGGCTGAACTGACAAGTTGGTTTTCTTACATTCCATTTACATCGCCAGTGGTGTGCATGGTCAAATTGGCGCAAGGTTATCCCGAAGGGCAAGGATATTTGATTTACGTTTCTTTCTTGATTTTGCTTGTCAGTTCGATGCTCGTGCTTTGGGCTGCGGGAAGATTGTATAAAAACGGAATTTTACAATTCGGGCATCGTTTGGGTTTCAAGCAACTTTTTAAATGGATTTCGCGGGCTTAAGGAAATAAGCTTTCTATTCGACCACCAACAATTTACCATAATCTTTGGTGCCATTGCTGCTCTCAAAAGCATAATGGTAAACGCCCTGCGCCAAAATTTCATCCAGCGTATATTGCGTGTACATATCTGAAAACGCAATTTTCTTCACCGAACGCCCTGCGCTGTCGTACAAAGTAAGCGTGGCTGTTGTTTGCCCATGAAGCACCACTGTGAATTGCGCCGGATTTGTGTTGCTGCTTGGGTTGTTGACCAAAGTCACTCCATCGTCATACTCAAACGCGCCGATACAGCAAGTGTCGCATTCGTAGACTTTGAAGGAGTCGAAGTAGTAGCTTGCGATATAATTATTTACAATATTTTCACCTTCTCCAAATTTTAATTTTATCAAACTTGTATCTCGAAAAGCACCGACTGCAAAAAACCGTTCTCCACCTTTCGGTAAAAAACACGCAGACAATTTCATCCAATGTAATGTGTCTTGTATAATAGAGTCACCTGTATAAATTGGTATAACATTCTTTTGATTTATGAAGGGTGAAACGGGTTGAAAAACATCATCTTTATTAACCATCAACATCAAATCAAATGCATTGGTAAATAAAGAAGATCCATTTATTACTGATTTATTAACATAAAATTCAATTCTATGGGGTACAGGCCTGAGAGCACTTAAAAAAGTGCCAGCTATAGGTTCTCTAGATTGCTGGTAACCAATTGTGTCACCCCAAAAATACATAAAATCTCTTGGTTTGTGGGCACCTAAAATCGAAGCATGCAAGTAGCCATTGCCTGATTCTGGTGTCTGAAATCCCCAAGCACTTGGAATAGTAGTTATTGGATTCGAAGAACATGAATTAAAATAGTCTGTTGTACCAGCACAATATTGCCACCAGCCAGTAGCCCTAAATATTTGATCTGGATTATCTGGACAAGTATCATAAATCTCAACATCTGGGTTCACAACCAAATTTGTTTGACAAAATACTTCGCTAGAAAAAAAGATAATTTCTAGAAACAGAATTAATGTAAATGGTATGTATCTCAATCTTCCAATTTTGATTAAAATTAAGATTTTATTTTTAAAGAATCAAGACAGATTAATTCATTAAATGGCGAAATGAATCAATCTATTGGTAAAATCAGCTAAATTTTGAGAAAAAATAAATGATATAAAAAGTTTAAACTTTATTTTCGTACCTTAACATTCAAATGAAAACAGATTCCTTACATAGCGATTATTCCAAACGGGTTGCGGTCATTGATTTGGGCACAAACACCTTTAATTTATTGATTGCAGATGTTTTTGCGGCTACATTCGTCGTCATTCATTCTGAAAAAGAAGGCGTTGCGTTGGGCATGGGCGGAATCAATCAAGGAATCATTGCTTCAGATGCATTTCAGCGCGGATTATTGGCAATCAAGCGATTTGCTCAACAATGTGCTTCTTTTCAAGTGGAAGAAATTCGTGCTTTTGGCACTTCTGCTCTACGCGGAGCGAAAAACAGCGACGATTTTTTGCGCGAAATCAAAAATCAAACACAGATTGACATTCAAATCATTTCAGGAGAAGACGAAGCAACGTTGATTTACCGCGGTGTAAAATGGTCTTACGATTTCAACGAACGTGCAGCAATCATGGATATCGGCGGCGGCAGTACGGAATTTATTATCGCGAATACCAATGGAATTGAAGACAAAGTGAGTCTCGACATTGGTGTTTCAAGAATTTTTCAAGATTTAATTTTGCACGATCCGCTGACGAAAGACGATATTTTGAAAGTCGAAAATTGGTTGCAAGCGCGTTCCAAAGATTTTTTCAAAAACCAACAATGCGACATTCTCATCGGCGCTTCAGGAAGTTTTGAGACTTTCCATGAAATGATTCACGACGCACCTTTTCCGATAGGAATTGCTTCGCAAGAAATCCAAATGGAAGATTTGAACCGAATTTTAGATTGGATTTTGGAATCAAATCAGCAAGAACGCGACGAACATCCGTTCATTATTCCCATCAGAAGAAAAATGGCGCCGATTGCAGCCATCAAAACCCGCTGGGTGATGAAAAATCTAGCGTCCAAACGCGTTTTCGTTTCACCATGTTCCCTCAAAGAAGGAGGATTATTTTAAAATTAAATTCGACTTTTTTCTGACTTTAAGCCATGAAATCCAGGCAAAAAGTGCAATAATTGTATAAACGATTGACAATATTGATGTCAAATACAATTCTCTCGTAGCGTATAAATAAATGGAAATCAAATCGACAATTATTAAATACACCCAACCTTCATGTACTTTCTTGGTGATCATCAAGGTTGCAGAAAGTGCAAATGAAGTCACAAATGCATCCAAAAAGGGCGAAGCTTGATCAGTATTGTATTTGAAATATAATCCCAATGAGATAGTCAAAACGCCACTGACAATCACGTTAAGCAAATTCAGTTTGATGCCCCAAGTTTTTATTTCTTCCTTTTCATTTGCACTTTTATGCCAAAAAACCCAGCCTAAAATTCCCATTCCGAAATAGAAAGTTTGCAAGAAAGTTTCGATATATAATTTTGAGAAAAAGCAAATGTAAACATACAAAGCGGAACTTATCAATGCGAAAAGCCAACAAAGAATCAGTCTTTTAGCCGCCAAAACGACGTACAAGACAGAAGTGAAAACCGCCAACCATTCCCAAACAGAAGTTTGATATACGCCTTTTAAAAACAGTTGAAGAAATGTTTGCACCTGATAAAATTAATGAATCGGCTCCGACAAATCTGGATTTGCCATGAAAGTATAATCAGTCAAAGTTCTCAAAAATGCGATAATTTTGAGTTTTTCGTCCGCCGTCAAAGGAATACCTGATGCTAAAGATGGATCCAAAGTCGAAGAACTTTGAATTCCAGTGGCATAATGATCCAAAACTTGCGACAATGTGAAATACCTTCCATCGTGCATGTAAGGATAAGTCAATTGCACATTTCTTAAGGATGGAACTTTAAATTTACCATTGTCAGCTGCATTTTGAGTAATCATTCCACGACCAAGATCTGTGAATGTTGCATCGATTCCATTATTTCTATAAGTGAAATCTGTAAACAATGGTTCTGTGTGACAACTTGCACATTTGGCTTGAAACAAAAAATAACCTGCATTTTCATCAGCGGTAAATGTGTAAGTTCCTTTCTTGAATTTATCGTATTTCGAATCGTCAGAAATCAACATCGCCATGTATTGCGCAAGTGCTTGCAACATTTTTTGATCGGTGATACTATCAACGTCGTAGGCTAATTTGAATTTACTCCTATATGCGCTATTCGCATTTAATTTCCCCACAACGTTCAAAATAGATTCATGCATCTCCAAAGGATTCGTGATTGGACCAACTGAAAACGTTTCTATATTTACAATTCCGCCGTCCCACATGAATGTTGGATACCAAGCTAAATTAGACAAAGCCGGAGAATTTCTTACACCCAAAGTTCCATTCACACCAGCACTAAATGCTACATTGTGATCTGAAAAACCGTGTGTCTGCGCATGGCAAGAGGCACAAGAGATAGAATTATCTAAAGATAAAATAGAATCGTAGAATAAATCTCTTCCCAAAGAAAATCTCAATTTAGTTTGCGCGTTGTTTTCAAATGTATAGTGTGGTTCAGGAAAATAGCTCGGCTTTTTAAATCCCCAATCGTCGACGGGAACAATTTCGTTGTCTTTTTTACATGAAAAAAGAACAAAAACCAGTATCATAGAACAAAAAAATCTCATACCGCTAAACAGTTTCTTGAATTGAAAAGTTTGAATAGGCGTTGAAATTAGTGAAAAAACCACAAAGATCTATTTCGAAATCTTTGTGGTTATTGCATTCTTAAATTAAAATCTTAATTGTGAACGTGTTCGAATTCAATTCCATTTACAAAATCATTTGCCATGGTTTTTGCACCTGATCCAGGCATGTGAATGGTATTCGTTGTATTTATACTTCCTGCAGTGTTCCATAGTTTATCTGGAAAAACAAGCATACTAATTTCACTTTCATGACTTGAGGAAACAACTAAATCCGTTGAAACTGAATTAAAAACAACATTTTTAGTTGACAAGGTACTGTTTGCTCCACTAAACCCACCCAAATGGAAAGAATATGATCCAGTGGTAGAATTCGCCGATAAGCCTTCTGCTTTCAAGAAAATATAACCTGAATTCCAACTCCAAAACATGTCTTTAGCAATTGATAAAGCTCCAGTTTGAGCACCAGAAACATTTCTTGTACTGTCAACACCGAAAGTATATGACAATTCTGTGTACGTGCCAACAGGAACGTTTGACATAGATAATTTAGTTGAACTCACGTTCTCTACATCAACCAAAAAATAACTTTCAGGGTGCGTCCACCAAGTTCCATCTGCTTTTTTCAATTTCAAATTTGAAATGTAATATTTCATGGTTGTGAAATTCAAAGTGTCGTTTGTGACAGGATGAATGTATTCCATATTCAAAGTAAAATTGGCAGATAAATCCACCCATTTGTGTTCAAAGTTTACACTTACACTTCCTGTTGTGGCAGTTGGTTCGGGGGTTACTTCTTTTTTACAAGATGTAAAAGTTAAACCTGCGATTGCCAATGCAATCAATGAGAATTTTTTATATTGAGAAAAAGTTTTCATTTTTAATAAGTTAATTTTTTTGTAAAATAAAGTCAAATTTCACAACGATACAAATGATTTCGCAATTACTTTTATTAACAAACGTATAAATTTGAATATAAGGAAGTGAAAAAAATTATTAGCAAAATAAAATTACAAATTGAATCAAAAAATTAAAATTATATACAAAAGTTAAAAAAAATCAAGTATTGAATAATTCGTATTTTTACGCATGATTCAGCAGTTTTTAAAAGAAGGAAGCATCTACACTTTGTCGAATTTCGCGACAAAAGGCATTTCACTTTTGCTGATTCCTTTTTATACCGCTTACTTCTCCCCTGCTGATTATGGAATTTTAGATTATTTATCCGTTTTGTCGGGTGTCATCAATGCCATTTTTAGTTTGCAAATTGCCCAAGGCGTTTCAAGGTATTTGGGCGATGATTCTCTTTCAGAATTGGAAAAAAGAAAATTGGGCGCAACAGGAATCAATGCGATTTTTATAGTCTATTTTCTCACGGCGGTTTTCCTTTTGTTGACGCAACATTTTTGGAAAACAATCAGCGAAACTTCAAGTAACGAATTTACTGATAGCATTTTTCAATTGATGATTATCAACACTTGCATCAACGCGCTCTTCTTTCAATTGGGAATTCACTTGCGCTTCAGACGAAAAACAGCAGCTTTTGCTTGGTTGAGTTTCATTCAATCTTTGGCAAATATTGCGTTGATATTGACTTTGGTGATTTACGGTCAAATGGGAATTGAAGCAATCTATTGGGCTTCGACCATCATTGCGCCATTTATAGTAGGATTTCAGTTGTATTTATTGCGAAAAGAATACATTTTTTACCTTGGTTGGAAAGAACTGAAAATGATTTTGCAATTTTCGATTCCTTTGATTCCAGCTGCATTGGCAATGTTGGCTTTGGATATTACTGATAGATTCGTGATTGCGCAAAAAATTTCTTTAAACGAACTTGGCGTTTACAGCGTTGGTGCAAAATTTCCATCCATTTTAACATTACTCATTGCCAGTTTTAGCATGGCCTTGGCGCCAATAGTGATTGAAAACTACAAACTTGAATCCACTAAAATCAAACTGCAAAAACTCATTCGAAATTATTTCATCATCGGCGGAATCTTGGTTTTCATTCTTGCACTTTTTTCGCAGGAAACAATACTCGTTTTCACCAACTCAAATTATTTTGAAGCGCACAAAATCATGCCTTTGCTTTATTTAATCGCATTTATCAATGGAATTTCCATGTTTTCATTGGGCATTTTCTTGAGCAATAAAACTTACATTCAGTCTATCATAAATACGCTCGCGGCAGTTTTGAATTTACTGCTCAATCTTTGGCTTGTTCCGATCTACGGCATTTTAGGCGCAGCGATTTCAACTTTGATTGCGATTTCACTCAATGTGATTTTGTTGTTCTTTTTCAGTACGAGATTTTATAAATTCATCTCCTTTTCAACTGTTACTTTTTATTTCTTGGCTTTGACCAGCATCATCGGATTCGTCAGTTTGATTGCCTATATCAAAATAGATTTTTACATGCTTTTGGTTTTCAAAATCTTGATTTCCTTGGTTTTGATATTCTTTTTGTGGAAACATTTTCAAAAAAACATTCGACATGGAATCTCAAAATAAACCCAAAATCACGCAAGTGCTTTACTCCGGAAAAGGCGGACATGGAAGCGTTGTGCAATCTTTGGTCGAGGGTGATACTGAAAAACAATTTCAACAGCAATTCATTTATTTCGGAATTGAAGAATTGGATCCAGATTACGAAGCTTTTTGCTTAAACCACCAAATTCCATTCGAAAACATTTTAAAGCAAAAAGGAAAACATTTTTCAAGTTGGAAATTGTACTTAAAAAGCTTGAAACAACAAAAACCTGATTTCATTTTTGTGCATTCCATGACTTTGATTGTACCCACAATTTGGTATTGTTGGTTTCACAAAGCAAAATGCATCGCAGTGGAACATCAAAGCAATCAAGCAAAGCGCAAAAGCGAATGGATTTGGTCTTTTTTGGCGGTGATTTTTTGCAGCAGAATTGTTTATTTGACTGAAAATTATCAATCTGAAGTAAAACGCAATATTGGAATATTGCGATATTCCAAAAAGTCGGTGGTAATTGCGAATGGCATTAATACTGACTATTTCAAACCAACTATCGAAACTGAAGAAAAATCTACTTTCAAAATCGGAATGGCAAGCAGGATCAATTCACTGCGCGATCACCAAACTTTGATTCAAGCTTTTGAAAAGTTGAACCACAAAACCCAAAATTTTGAATTACACATTGCAGGAGCTGGTGAAGGTTTTGAGCACTTGCAACATCTTGTCAATCAATCGAACGTAAGCGACAAAATCAAATTACTTGGAAATTTGAATCAACAGGAAATGTTGGCTTTTTATCAAACTTTGCAACTTTATATTCATAGTAGTTTGGCTGAAACGCAAAGCACCGCGATATTGCAAGCAATGGCTGTTGGATTGCCGATTCTCGCAACCGATATTCCTGGAAATAGAGAATTGATCGTCAATCAAGAAACTGGAATTTTGTTTGAACCAAAAAACGCCGCTAACTTGGTTTCCAAAATTGAAAAAATCTTACAAAACCCAGAATTAACAGCACAACTCGGCAAAAATGCACGACTAAAATGTGAAAACGAACATTCTGCAAAAATTCAATTTCTGAAATACGCTGAATTGATTTCAAAAGCTTAAAAAACAAGATTTTACTTTCTAAAAAGCATATTTTAGAAGTCGAAAGCGCAATTTAAACAAGTAAATACCTTACCTTTAGCCCTTCATGAGAATCGTTTTTGATGCTAGATTACATTTTCCAGTAGTTTCTGGAATGTCGCGCTATATCGTAAACTTATTGAATCATTTACTCGCTATCGACAATGAAAATCAGTACATTATTCTCGTAAATGGACAATTACCGGAAAGCGATGAATTGTTTTTACTTCAAAAATATTCGAACGTTACTTTCAAGAAAATTGCTTTGCATCATATGGGAATTGTGAATTACACCAAAATGCCGGCAATTATTCGCGAGTTGAATCCCGATATTTACCATTATCCACATTTGGATGCGCCGATTGTGAAAGGAATCAAAACGATTGCAACGATTCACGATTCGAATTTGTCAGGAAACATTAAAAAGTTTGACGATCCATTTGGAATCAAAACTTGGTATTTCAAGAAAACCTTGGCAAATACATTGAAAAAAGCAGCCTCTGTGATTTTCATTTCAAATGCCGCAAAAAATGAAATTTTAAGTGATTATACAGATGCCGCCAACCCAAAATTCAAATTGGTTTACAATGGTTTCGACAGTAAATTTGGAGAAATCAGCGAGCAAACAATCATCGACGTCAAAAGTAAATTTCATTTAGAAAAACCATTTTTACTGTATGTTGGACAAATTAGAAGTCACAAAAACATCCGACGAATGATACAATCTTTCTTGAAAACCAACTCAGATTGGGAATTTATTTTGGTTGGACACAATTACATGAAAATCGATTTTTCAAAATATCCGAAAAACGTTCGCTATTTGTCTATCGTTTCAGAAAATGAATTGAAAGGATTGTATTACCATTCGAAAGCTTTCGTTTTTCCATCATTCATCGAAGGTTTTGGCTTCCCTGTATTGGAATCATTGTCGTTTGGAAAACCAATCATCGGCACAAACTACGGCGCTATTGCAGAAATTGGCAATGGTTTCTTAATAGGCGTTGACCCGAGAGATGAAAACGACATCGCTGCAAAAATGTCGCAATTTATGAATCAATCAGAAACTGAATTAGATTTAGCCGATTGTCAAAACTACATCCAAAAATTCAGCTGGGAAACCTGCGCTGAGGAGGTTTTGGCGATTTACAAGAAAACTTTTTTTTGGGATTAAGTGATTCTTTTTTTTGCCACGGATTACACTGATTTCACTGATTATTGATTTGCTTTTGATTTATTTTATTTAAACAATTCACAATGAAATTTGCATTTATTAATATGGTTTTCTTTTCTTAATTTTACTTATCACACTTTTTCAACAAAAAATCCGTGAATCCGTGGCTACAAAAAACATATCAAACTATCGAATAATCTATTTATCCAACCATCTAATAATCCATTTTTCCCTACCTTTGAGCAATGAATTTCATCAAGGATTTTGTACTTGGAATGCGCGCTTATTGGAAGGCTTTTCTTTTCATTCGAGAAAGGAAAATGTATTGGTATGCGTTGATTCCAGCTTTTTTGATGTTGGGAATTTACCAAGTTGGCAGCTGGATTCAATATCGACAATTTGATACGGACACTAGCACAATGAATGGAATCGTGTGGTATTTGATTCAATTGATGCTTGAAATTTCGATTGCGCTTTTGTTGATGCAATTTTCGAAATACATGGTTGTCACGATTTTATCGCCGCTTCTCGCCTATTTGTCTCAGAAAACTGAAAAAATTATTACTGGAAATCATTATCCATTTAATAAGCAGCAATTTTGGCTCGACATCAAGCGCGGATTGCGGATTGTGGTCAGAAACATCATGTGGCAATATTTTTTCTTCCTGCTGATTTTTGCATTTTGCGCCATTTTTTGGGACAATATCCATGAAAGTCCTGTTTTTTACATTACGTATTTAATCAGTTTCTATTATTACGGATTCAGTTTTTTGGATTATGTGAATGAACGCCGAAAATTGAGTGTCGACGCCAGTATTTTGCTCATGCGCAAGCACCGCGGTTTGACTATGGCAATTGGAATGGTCTTTTCACTGCTGATTTTGGTGCCTGTAAATTTAAATGCACTTTTCGACTGGCATCGATTTTCAGTTGCGCCGATAGATGTTGTCAGTCAATTTTGTGTGCATTTCTTCTTGTGGTTTTGTGCTGCATTTGCACCAATTTTAGCTAGCGTTGCTTCTACAATTGCGATGAACGATTTGGTGGACTTAGGCGGAAATCAATTCATCAAACGAAGCGACATGAATCAATAAAATTTTGATTTTTGACTTTTAAACAATTCGACTGTAAAAAAAATCATTTTTTGCCAAAAATCATTTCTGAAATAAAATTTCATTCGACTATATTTGTTCGTATATTGTAAATAATTATTTGGCACCACAATTGCTAACACAAGATCAACAAAATCAAACTTATGAAGAATTTTAAAAGTATTTTCTGCACTTTAATACTATTCGTTACAATCTTAAACGGAAAAGTTTTTGCTGCTAGTAATTCAATCACACCACCTGACAGCACAACAAATTTAGTTGACAAATCAGCTGCGTTGATTATGATTGAAGATGGTAAAAAAATGTACAGCGAAAGAAAAAATCGCGAAGCGTTGATATTATTCAGAGAAGCTGCACAAAAAGATCCAAATACTTGGAAAGCTCCATATTGGATTAGCTTGTGTCACTATAATCTTGACAACTATGGTTTCGCATTGCAGTATGCAACTAAAGCAGTAAAATTAGATGCAGACGGCGTTGACAAAGATGTTTACGATGTAATCGGAAAAAGCTACCACAGTATTGGAAAATTGGATTCAGCTATCATATACTACGAAATTGCTTTGGAAAAACTTTCAAAAATGGCAGCAAAAGATTTACAAATCAAAGAAAAAATTGAATCTTGTAAATTTGCGCAAGCTGAAATGGCAAAAACTCCTTTCGCTACCAAATCAAAAATGGTTGGTGAAGTGAATTCTGGATACAATGAATATGCGCCAATCATCGTAAAAGAAGGAAAAGGCATGTTTTTTACTTCAAGAAGAAACAATACCACTGGCGGATTGATGAATCCTGAAGATGAGCAATATTTTGAAGATATTTATTATGCTCAATGGAACGAGGAAGAGCAAAAATGGGACAGCATTACGAATGAAATCGACAGAATCAATGCATCAGGTTTCGAAGCGATGTCGTGTATTTCTAAAGATGGATTGACCGCATACATTACCATCAACAACGAAGCGGCTGACGAAAAAATCCAAACACAAAGTTCTGATATTTTTGAAATTCAATTTACAACCAAAGGAAAATGGTCAAATCCTAAGAAGATCGCTGCGGTAAACTCGTCATTCTTTGACGGAGCAGCAACAGTGACTGGCGATGGAAATACGATGTATTTTGTTTCTACTCGAAACGGTGAACGCAAACAATTTGACATTTATGTTTCTCAAAAAACTGGAAAAACTTGGGGCGAACCAAAACCAGTTTCTGATAGCATCAATACAGCAGGAAGTGAAACAACACCTTTTATCACGCCAGACGGAAGATATTTGTTTTTCAGCTCAAACGGACATTTAGGAATGGGAGGATACGATATTTTTGTATCTGAAAACTTGGGTTCAACTTGGTCAAAACCAATCAATTTAGGGAGTGGAATCAACACAGTGAACAACGATACGCATTTCCAATATTACCCAGAATTGAAAAAAGCAGTTTTTGCAGGTTTCACCATCCAAGGTCAAAAAGCAAGTTTGGATTTATACCAAATCGACATGACCAATTTTGTGATGCCTAAATGATCAAAATTAAAACCAAATATATCAATAGAGAGACTTCAGAAATGAAGTCTTTTTTTTTGTGCAATAATCAACTCAAATTGAAATTCATTTTATTTGTTTAATTTTAAACTACCAATAAATATTAAAAATGAAAAAATACTTTTCCTTGATATTGTTATTCACTGCTTTGAATGCTTTGAATGCACAAATTCAAATGCCAACTACATCAAGACATGATTTGAAAATCATTCAAGAAACTTGGGCTAAAGAAGGAATCAAATCTTTTCAAAAATTGGAAAATTTGTACCCGATATATAAAATCAATGGAAAACAAATTATTTCGTTGATAGCAAAGGTGAATTCTAGCTACAATGTTTCCAATTTACAACAATATGAAATTAGTCAAGGTTCTAGAATCGGAAATATTGTGACTTTAAAGGTTCCACTTGATGCTATTCAACAAATCACTTCGATTCCTGGAATTTCTTACCTTGAAATTGCAGCCAAAGTGCAACCGCATTTAAATAGAGCATTGGTAGATTCGCGTGTTGACAGCGTTCATTTGGGAATCAATCTTCCGAAGGCATACACAGGAAAAAATGTGTACATCGGAGTCACAGATTGGGGTTTTGACTATACGCATCCGATGTATTACGATACTACTTTGTCTTATACGCGAATTGCTGCAGCTTGGGACCAATACAAACAAAGTGGTCCAAATCCGACAGGTTTTAATTATGGAACAGAATACACTTCGCAAGCAGATTTGTTAGCAGCTGGTTCTGACACGGCAAATATTTACAGTTATGCGTATCACGGTGGACACGTTGCAGGAATTGCAGGCGGTTCAGGTGCTGGAACGGCATACCGCGGTGTAGCTTATGAAGCTGAATTTCTTTTCACCACGTTTTTAGTAGACGCAGGCGCGGTGATTGATGCTTACGATTGGATGCACCAAAAAGCAGTTGCAGCAAACAAAAGATTGGTCATCAACCAAAGTTGGGGCTTGCATTACATCGGAAATTTAGATGGAACTTCGCTGATTAGTCAAGCGATTGACAATTTATCAGACCAAGGAGTCGTTTTTGCTTCATCAGGCGGAAACAATGGCGATGTGAATTTTCACCTCAAAAAGACGTTCAATAACGACGTTTTGAAATCCAAAGTTGATTTTTATTCTTATTCAGCTAATCCAAATATGTGGGGACAATCGATCACGCTTTGGGGCGAACCGACCAAAAACTTTTCAGTTGGCGTGAGCGTTACCAATACTTCCAACGTGTTGTTGAACGAAAGCATTTACTACAATTCTGCCACTACGACCAATTATATCGACACTTTTTTGGTTATTGGAACAGATACTGTTTTCTACAATTTATCAATGGAAAATGCCAATCCGTTGAATAATCGTCCGCATGCGCGATTCAGAATCAAAAATACGAATACAGCATATCGAATCATCTTAAATGTTTCTGGAACAGACGGAACTGTTCATGCGTGGAATGTCACAGAATTGACCAACGGCGTTGGAAACTGGGGAATGCCTTTTTCATTGGGTGGCGCAGGAACGACATTCGGCGATGCAAACTACGGAATTGGTGAACCATCGTGCACAGAAAGTGTGATCTCCGTTGCGGCACATTCATCTCAATATGCATTACCAAGTGGAACATTGACTGGCGGTGCAATTGCAACATTTTCTAGTTATGGCCCAACATTAGATGAGCGATCTAAACCAGATATTTCTGCGCCTGGTGTAAACGTTTGCTCTTCGGTTTCATCGTTTACAGACAATTCATTTTCGAATGCGCAAACTGTCTCTTTCAACGGAACAGACTATAAATTCACCAGAATTTCAGGAACTTCGATGTCATCGCCAATGGTAACCGGTGTTGTTGCGTTGATTTTAGAAGCAAATCACTATTTGATGCCATGGCAGGTAAAAGACATCATTCGCCAAAGTGCGCGCACAGATGCATACACAGGAGTAATTCCTACTGGAGGAAGTTTGCGCTGGGGAATGGGAAAATTAGATGCTTATGAAGCGATTAAATTGGCTTTAAACACCGTTTCAATAGACCAAATCGACGAAGAATCGTTTGTCAAAGTGTTCCCAAATCCAACGACAGGATTGTTATACATTCAAGGAAATTTAAAAGGAAATGAAACTTTCCAATTGATTGGTTTGGATGGGAAAATCTTGTTGAATGGACAACTTGAAATCGGAAAGCTAGATTTATCTGCTTTGCAAACAGGTATGTACATTTTGAAAATTCAATCAAATGGTGGAGATAAATCTGTTCAAGTGATCAAAGAATAAAGATGGAAAACATACTTGAAATCGGCAAAAAAGACTTGAGCATCATTCAGAAAATTGTGTTCGAAACTTGGCCCGTTGCTTATGGTGAAATTTTGAGTTCGGAGCAATTGACGTATATGCTGAATAAATTCTACACCATCGAATCCTTGGAAGCAACGATTGATGCTGGTCATCGCTATTTTATATATTCAGAAAACGATATTCCACTCGGATTTTTGGGCGTTCAAGCAGGATTAGAACCTGATTCTTTGAAAATTCACAAGTTGTATGTTTTACCAGAAAATCAAGGCAAAAACATTGGATTGAAACTTTTTAATTATGCGGAAAATCTGACTAAATCGATGAATTTGAAAAGGGTCTTTTTGAACGTGAATCGTTTCAACAAAGCAAAAAGTTTCTATGAAAAGATTGGAATGAAGATCTGCAAAGTTGAAGATATTGCCATCGGAAATGGGTATTTAATGGAGGATTTTGTGATGGAAAAGTTGGTTTTATTTTACTAGGCAATAAAATTTTTATTTAAGTCCAAATTTATATCCAAATCCAACTCTAAAATTTGCACTAAGAGAAATTTTTAAACTTGCACTTTTGTCCGCTTCCCATGCATTTATCACTCCCAATCCTAGGTCATGATTAAAATAGAATCTTTTACCAATTGGAATATCAAAACCATACCCCAGGAAATGCTCAATAGATTTTACTCTGTCGGATGACTTAGTATTTGATTTTGACACCAAAAAGAAACTTTTTAGATTATAATGAAAGTAGAAATTAAGTTTTTGATACTTACCTGTAGGATAAAATTTGTATCCTCCTATTAATGCAACTCCTGTCATCGACTTAGAAATACCATAAATCCCTCTAACCCCCAAATCAGTTCCTAGACCAATATCAAATGTATGATTATTCATCCCGCAAAAAGTGAATGAGGGTGTTAGTGTCCAAGCACCAAAAGAAATAGAATAATTAAACTCAGTTCCATATTTAGGTAAAGGTTTACTTTCAATTTGACTAAATGAGACAGTTGTGCAAAAGCAGGAGAAAAACAAAACTAATGTAGTGAGTTTATACTTCATTTTCTATAGTTTTTTACTCAAAAGTATATTTCAAATTTTCTTTCAAACCTTCAATTTTCAGCATAATCTCACTTCCTTTTTCTTGCTTATAGGCCAAATTAGAAATATCGAAAGTCAAGGTTTTCATGATTAACGCTTTGCATTTATCTTCGTGTGCATCGTGAATCAATTTGATAGCACGAATCGGAGGCAAGGATTTTGAAATCATCTGACTTCCAACCAAACTAAAATCGTGTTCCTCGCAACCACCGCCGTAAGAAACTTCTAAAATCAAGTTATTTCCTTCAATTTTTGCAGATTGAATATTGGTTGGATCATTTTTTTCTGGGAAAACGCCAAGTGTTGAACTTGCTGTCATTGGTTTTGTATTTAAAGTTTGTCCTGGTCCATCTCCTGCGATTTTTTTAGTGCCACAACTAAAAAATAATCCAACTGTCAGCAAAATAACGAATGATTTCATGGTTTTTGTTTTTTCTGTTTGGTCAAATATAATACCAATTTTGAGATTGAAATAAAAAAGACGAAATCGCAAAAAAATCAATTCTTGCTTGTTCCTACTGTTTTCCGTAATTTTGCAGCATGAAGACAAAAACGCTCAAAAAAAATAAAGTCAATGTTGTGACTTTAGGTTGTTCCAAAAATTTATTTGATTCAGAAGTTTTAATGGCTCAACTGAAAGCGAATAAATTTGATGTGGAGCACGAATCCATGAGCGATGACGCAGAAATTGTGATTATCAATACCTGCGGATTTATTGACAATGCCAAACAAGAATCTATCGACACCATTTTGAGATATGCGCAAGCAAAACAAGAAGGCGCGGTGGACAAAGTATATGTTACCGGCTGTTTATCTGAACGTTACAAAGACGATTTAGAAGCCGAAATCCCAGAAGTGGATGCGTTTTTTGGTACTCGTGATTTGCCAAGACTATTAAAAACTTTGAAAGCCGATTACAAACATGAATTGGTTGGCGAAAGACTTTTGACAACACCTTCACATTACGCCTATTTCAAAATTGCAGAAGGTTGTGATCGTCCATGTTCTTTCTGCGCGATTCCTTTGATGCGTGGAAAACACGTTTCTACACCGATGGAAGATTTGGTCAATTCAGCAAAAAGTTTGGCTGCGCAAGGCGTGAAAGAACTGATGTTGATTGCACAAGATTTGACTTACTACGGTTTAGACATTTACAAAAAAAGAAACTTGGCCGAATTGATCGAAAAATTGGCTGAAGTGGAAGGAATTGAATGGATTCGTTTGCATTACGCCTTTCCAGCAGGATTTCCGATGGATGTGTTGGACGTTATGAATAACAATCCGAAAGTGGTAAATTATCTAGACATGCCATTGCAACACGGTTCTTCGAAAATTTTGAAATCCATGCGACGTGGCATCGACCGTGAAAAAACGGAAGCATTGGTAAACGAAATTCGCGCGAAAGTACCAGGAATTGCGATTCGTACAACTTTAATCGCTGGTTATCCAGGAGAAACAGAAGCAGATTTCCAAGAAATGTATGATTTTGTAGAAAGAATGCGTTTCGAACGATTGGGAATTTTCACTTATTCGCACGAAGAAAACACACACGCTTACCTTTTGGAAGACGATGTGGATGAAAAAACCAAAAAAGACCGCACTGACCAAATCATGGAATTGCAATCGGGCATCAGTTTTGAATTGAACCAACAAAAAATTGGTAAAGTTTACCGCGTTTTATTCGACAGAATCGAAGGCGAATATTTCATCGGAAGATCTGAATTTGATTCTCCAGAAGTTGACAATGAGGTATTGGTGAAAAAATCTGAAGGTTTTGTAAGAATTGGTGATTTTGCTACTGTGGAAATTACTTCTGCTGATCACTATGATTTGTATGGTAAATTAGTCTAAGGGTAGAAAAAACCATCTTCACTAACTATTTTATCAAATTCCGGAATATCGCAATATTCCGATATTCCATTAGATTGCAATTTTTCTTAGCTTTAAATTTTATTTCAGGCAACTTTTAATTTTCTGGCGTGTAATTAACTCGCAAGGGAAAATTAAACGTTTATGAATGGAAATAATTTAAGAATCGAATAAATCCATATTTGGTGATAACAGAGCAAGTTCTTGTTGATTTTACAAAAGGTAAAAAGTATGCGTTTGATGTGATTTATTCATCTTATGCTGCTGGTATGTATGCCATTTGTTTGCGATACACGAGGTGTGAAGATGATGCTCAAGACGTTCTGCAAGAAACTTTTATCAAAGTTTTCAAAAATCAAAGTCAGTATCAACTCACTTCACCAATTGGTGCTTGGATTAAATCGATTACCATTAATACTGCGTTGACTTACATTCAAAAAACATACAAATATCAATTGCACGAAGACGAAAATGTATTTGATGAATTGGTTTGGGAAGAAGAGCCAACGGTTGAAATGGAAGAGCTACGAGCGAAATTAATGCAAATCTTGAACAAACTTCCTGAAGGTTACCGATTGGTTTTCAATTTATTTGCAATAGAAAATTTGTCCCACAAGGAAATTGCTGAATATTTGGGAATCAGTGAAAACACTTCCAAAACCCAATATTTTAAAGCGAAAAAATTTATACAAAAGATTCTTGAATCAGAAAAAATTGCAGGATGAAAGAGCAAGACGAAATAAAAGATTTATTCAAAGACAGTTTCGACGGCTTTGAAGTGACACCTCCAGCAAGTGTCAAAATCAATATTGACCAAAAAATTAGTCAGATCCAATCGAAAGGGAAATTGAAATGGTTCTTTTTTGCTGGGATTTCTGTTTTGATTTTAGTATTTATGGGTTTCCTTTTCAATCGAGATAAATCTAATGCTTCAACAACCCATTTGGCAACTAACGGAATATCGGAATATGACGATAAGCTTTCAAACGGAATATCGGAATATGGCGATAAGGCGAAAGCTACTGAGACAAGCGAAATTGAAAGCAAATTGAATTCAGCCGCAAAAGAAAATCAAACTATTGATAACAATTCCCACTCTTCAAAAAACAGCAAAACATCTATTGAAAAAATAAGTTTAAAAACTTCAAAGCAACTTGACAAAACGTACAGGCACCAAAAATTTGGTAGTCCTAAGAAAATCAAAAACATTTCTGCGAAGTCAAACGCTAAAAACACTTCAAAATCAAAGACTAATATTGCTCAAACAAAAAAGAAAAACCCAAAAAAGAGTCGCAATAAATACCCTAATAAAAAAATCAAACCTGACGAAATAAAACCTGTAGTATTTGAAAATCCATACAAATTGAGAATAGAAGACGATATTGAGGGACGAGAAACTATAGTTTCCGCTGTTGAAAAAAACGAAGATGAACAAAAAACTGCACTCGACTCAAGTGCAATTGCAAATGTTGACTCGTTGGATCGAATATTAAAAGATTCATTAGAAGAAAACTATCGAATGGCGGATGTTCCAAAAGTCAAAAGACCATGGTTATTTAGTTTGAAAACAGGAACTTCGCTTGGTTTTAATCAGTTAAACACTTCATCTACATTTTCACTCAAAGAGAAAAGCAGTTTTTTCATTCAAACAGAATTTGCCTATTATCTCAATTCAAAAATGGCACTTTCGTCTGGTGTAAATTACCAAAATAATTTTGAGAATATTTCACAAGATCAAACTATTTTGGGCGATTCGGTGATTTTGAGTTACAATTATACCTATGTCTTAGATTCAATGCAAACAGTAGTCGATTCAATAGCCATCCCAGTTTACGGGCCCGATTCGACAACAATCAATTTAATCAATAGTTATCAAGTTTACTCCATTGGTTTGCCAATCATGTTCCAATATTCATTCGAATTCAGTCCAAAATTATTTTTGGATCTGAGTGCTGGTGCAATTTTAAATCTCCAAGGCAGTAGAACGAATTATGAATATTTAAATACTTCGAGTCGAACAGTGAATCAATTTGGCGTTAAAGCTTGTTTGAGATCACAACTTAGATATCAATTCTCTAACTGGGGCGTAAGTTTAAATACGAATTTTGGTTATGATTTCAAACCTGTTCAATCATGGGAAAATGTCACACGCAAACGAAGTTATTTAGATTTAGGCGTTGGAATTCATTATATGATTAAATAAATTAATTCCAAATTCCCCAGGCTTTTTTCGCTTGTTCTTGTAACATAGAATAACCGTTTAAAACGATTGCACCCTGCTTTTCAGACTCTCTGAGTAAAAGTGATTTTTCGGGATTGTAAATCAAATCAACGACTAAGTGTTTGTCCGAGATTAGATCTGTGGGAAAATTTGGTTTTGCGTCCACCTCAGGAAAAGTACCGACCGGAGTGCAATTCACAATCATTTTACAAGCATTTAACATGTTTTCATTGATTGCATCGTATCCAAATTCATTGTTGCCCTTTGGATTTCTAGAAACAAAAATGACAGACAATCCGATATTTTTCAAAACATAAGCAATTGCTTTTGATGCACCGCCTGTTCCTAAAATAATCGCACGCTCGTGGTTATTATTCAAGAAAGGTTTGATAGATTGACCAAAACCAAAAGCATCCGTATTGTATCCAATGAGTTTCCCGTTAACATTTTTCACAGTGTTTACGGCGCCAATAATTTTTGCTTCTTCGGATAATTCATCCAAAAACGGAATTATTTCAGTTTTGTATGGAATGGTAACACTAAATCCTGAAAATTCGGCATAGCACAGATCTTCAAACCATTTCGAAAGATCTGCTACTTCAATGTTTTCATAGCTTGCATCAATCTGATTTTTATCAAATAATTCTGTGAAAAACGATTTAGAAAAAGAATAATCTAATTTCTTGCCTAGTAAACCAAACTTATGCATTTTTGGATTTCATTTTAGACTTGATGACGCTAATCAGCATCGGTAATACCGAAATAAAAATGATTCCTAAGCAAACTTTCTCGATGTTGTCTTTAATCCAAGTTACGTTTCCAAGAAAATATCCTGCCAAGGTCAAACTGAAAATCCACAAAACTCCTCCAACTACATCAAAAGCCAAAAATCGTTTGTAATTCATTTTACCGACTCCAGCTGCAAAAGGTGTAAAAGTTCTAACCAAAGGAACGAAACGCGCCATAATGATCGCTTTGGTGCCATTTTTATCAAAAAAAGCTTCTGTCTTCTCTAAGTATTCTTTTTTTACCAACTGACGACCTTTGATTTTCCAACTAAAAACACCCAATCCAAGTTTTCTTCCAATCCAATAATTTACATTGTCGCCCAAAATTGCAGCAACAACTAACAATCCAAGTAGTAAAAAAACACTCAATTGTCCTGGTTGTCCGGTCACACTAGGTGCGGCAAAAAGACCTGCTGTAAAAAGTAAAGAATCACCTGGTAAAAAGGGCATTACAACTAATCCTGTTTCGATAAAAATCACAAGAAAAAGTACTACATAAATTGAATTCGAATAATTTTCGACTATCCAATTAAAATCTAAATGAAAGAGGTGTTGAAATAATTCTACCATAAAAGTTGATTTAGTATTTAGTTCTGTCCAAATTGCTCTATCCAAGCAGCTATTCCACCTTCAAGTACAATTAAATTTGTTTGATTAAATTCAGTTTCCAATAAATTAGCCAATGCTTCAGCTCGTTTACCGCTATTACACATTAAAATAATTTCTTCATTTGCAGGAAAATCAGTTAAGTGTGCACAAACCTCATCCATTGGAATGTGTTTAGATGGAATAGAAGCGGCTTCTCGCTCATAATTTTCTCTAATATCGAGTAAAAAAAGATTGACTTTGTTATCCAATTTTTCCTTCAAATCAGTCACTGAAATAAAATGCATATCAATTTGTTTTTTGGGCAAAGATAGTTATTTTGATATTAAGACCGAAGACTATAGATATTAGACTTTAGACCATAGATTCCAGACATTCGAAAGTAGAAATCTAAAAAACTAATACCGTTAAATGAAATTACATACAAAATTCAATATTTGACTAAAAAACATTTTTTTTGATTTTGACTTGTAGCTTATCGTGAACGCTATTCTTTTGGTTCCACGAATACTTTGAATCGTATAATTGTTTCTTTTCTCTTTGCGTTAGAAGTGATAATGACCCTTCTGTCTTGAGCGAAATATTTTCCTTCAGTATCAAACTTAACTAATACTGAATCAGTTTGACCGGGCTTAATTTCATAAAATGGAAAAATCAATTCTGTGCAGTGACATTCTACTACATAAGAATCGATAATTAGCGGTGCGTTGCCGGTATTTGTAAAGACAAAATAATGGCTTAAAGGCTCTCCTTCTTTGACTTTTGGAAATTTGTAAGTCTTTTGTTTAAACGAAAATTCCGCCACTTGACTAAAGCCAAGGGCGGAACTTAAAATTATTATGATTGTCAGTAAAGACTTCATTCTTAGTTGTTATTTGGAGCACCAGCGTTATTTACTGGTGAAGCACCTTCTGGAGCTGGAGCAACGTTACCTTTGATTCTGATTACTTTATTTGGCTCATTTACAGCGTTTGAAGTAATTGTAACATTTTTATTGATTGCACCTGCTCTCTTTGTGTCATATTTCACAGAAATTACACCTTTTGCACCTGGAGCGATAGGCTCTTTTGGCCAAGAAGGAACAGTACAACCACAAGAACCTTGAGCTTTAGAGATGATCAATGGAGCATTCCCTGTGTTAGTGAATTCGAAAGTACAAGTACCATTCGCACCATTTTTGATATTTCCGTAGTCATGAACTTCTTTGCTAAATTCAATTTTTGCTCCGTTTTCAATTTGTGCAGCTACTTTGTTTGAAATCATTGCAGTTGCAACAAACATAATTGATAAAACTAAACTCTTCATCTTTTTTATTTTTAAGTCTATTTATAATTTCTTTGAATCAAAGATATAACTCTTTTCCGAAAGTAAAATGTATTTAACACATCATTAACGATATAAAATATGGAACAAAAAAAATCCGATTCAAACGATTGAAACGGATTTTAAAATTCTTAATGCCTTATCTTAATGGCTTGGAGCACCAGAAGTATTTACTGGTGAAGCACCTTCAACTGGAGCTGCTACATTTCCTTTAATTGTCAAAACTTTTGATGTTTCTGTAGCATTTGAAGTCAAAGTAACCGTTTTTGTAAATTCGCCAGTTCTTTTAGTATCATATTTTACTGTGATTTCACCTTTAGCACCTGGAGCAATAGGCTCTTTTGGCCAAGTTGGCACAGTACAACCACAAGAACCTGCAGCATTTGAAATAATCAACGGTGCATTTCCTGTATTTGTAAATTCGAATGTACAAGTACCATTAGCTCCATTTTTAATATTTCCATAATCATGCAATTCTTTTTTGAAATCCATTTTAGCTTGCGCTTTTACTTCATTTGAAATCATTGCAACCGCAACGAACATGATTGATAACATTACACTTTTCATAGTATTTAATTTATTTTGTTTCTAATTTTATTCAAAGATGGAAAAACTTTGCATAAAATGAATTGTATTTAACAAAATGTTAACTCAGTTACTTTTTGGAGTTCTTCTTATTCTGAAATTCAATCATTTCATCAAGCGACATTCCCATTAATTTGATTCTAGTCGAAATATTCTCTTTCGTTTCCTTGTCTAATTTAGGCATCGCTAAAATCTTCTCATAGTATTTTTTGGCATTTACCGCGTCATTCAACATAAAATCGTAAGTTGTAGCAACACTATATAAAACGTCTTTTTTTCCTTTGTACTTAGGGAATTCTGCCAACAAAGTATCTGCAATCTCCACTGATTTAACATAAAGTTTTTGCTGAATATACAATTGATGAACTTTGTCCAAGCATTCAGCTGCAAATTCATCTTTTGGATAAAAATGATAGAATGATAGATGCGCATCGATTGTTTTTTGAATGGCATCATTAGGCACACTTTCAATTTGATTATTCATTACCTGCTGATAATAGATTTTAAGGCTATCATCACTCATTTGAATATCTGATTTCAATTTTTCAACGGTTGGTTTACCGTCAGAATTTTCAGTTTTTGTGCCAGCGCAACTAACCATAAGTGCAACTGCAGCTATAAAAACAATCAATTTAAACATGTTGAATTTTGAGTTGGTTATCTTCCTTTTTTGATTGCGGGAAATTTCATTTTGTAATCGACCAAAATCTCACCTTTTGAAATGTTCGAGAGTTTTTTTGTTAACAATTTTCTTTTCAGCACAGACAGATGATCAGTGAATAAAATTCCTTCAATATGGTCATATTCGTGTTGGATGATTCTCGCTTTATAGCCATCAAAAATCTCTTCATGAAAGTCCCAATTTTCATCGTAGTATGAAATGAATATCGTCTCATGGCGATAAACCTCTTCTCTAATCTTCGGTATGCTGAGGCAACCTTCGTTGAACCCCCATTCATCTCCTTTTTCTTCGGAAATAATTGGATTAATAAAAACTTTTTTAAAACCATCCATACCAACAGCCATCGGATCTGGATCTTCGTCATCATCGTCAGCAAAAGGACTTCCATCAACGACAAACAAACGAATTGAACGCCCAATCTGAGGAGCCGCTAACCCAACACCTGATGCGTTGTACATCGTCTCAAACATGTCGTCAATCAATTTATCTAATCCTGGATAATCTTTGTCTATCTCCTCAGCTTCTTTTTTAAGAACTGGATCTCCGTATGCTACAATCGGTAAAATCATTTTCAAAATATTGAACCACAAAATTACAAATTATTGAATTACGAACTAGAGAATTAGGAATGTTTGACAACTTGTTGAAAATTTTACCCACGTAAATCTGAAATTTTACAATTCCTTTTCATTCCTTATTGCTACTTTTGTGAAACTATTTTTGAATTTTATGGAAAGCGCATTGCATCAAGAAGCCACATTAGAACAAGCTGTTGAATTGGGATTACGTCCTGAAGAATTTGAAATGATTAAGGAAATCCTTGGTCGTACACCAAATTTCACTGAAACGAGTGTCTATTCTGTGATGTGGTCTGAACATTGCTCCTATAAAAATTCAATTTTTTGGTTAAAACAGTTACCAAAAGACGGTCCACACATGCTGGTTAAAGCTGGTGAGGAAAATGCTGGATTGGTAGATTTGGGCGATGGAATTGGATGTGTTTTCAAAATTGAATCACACAACCACCCAAGTGCGCTAGAGCCATATCAAGGCGCTGCAACTGGTGTAGGAGGAATCAACCGTGATATTTTCACAATGGGTGCTCGTCCAATCGCACAATTGAATTCATTGCGTTTTGGTGATATTTCACAAGACAGAACAAAATGGCTTGTAAAAGGTGTTATTAAAGGAATTTCTCACTATGGAAATGCTTTTGGAATCCCAACAGTTGGAGGTGAGGTGTTTTTTGACAAATCATATAATCAAAATCCCTTGGTAAATGCATTCTCTGCAGGAATCATAGATACCAAAAAAGTTATTTCGGCAAAAGCAAAAGGTCCAGGAAATCCAGTTTACATCGTTGGTGCTGCTACAGGAAAAGACGGTATTGCGGGTGCTGCATTTGCATCTAAAGATATTACAGAAGAATCTGCATCTGATTTGCCATCAGTTCAAGTTGGAGATCCATTTTTGGAAAAACTTTTGTTGGAAGCAACAATGGAATTATCCGAGACAAATGCAATTGTTGGGATGCAAGACATGGGCGCAGCTGGAATCACTTGTTCTACAAATGAGATGAGTGCTGGCGGAGGTGTCGGAATGGATATTCACTTAGACAAAGTTCCTACACGACAAGAAAATATGTTGCCATACGAGATTTTACTATCTGAATCTCAAGAACGCATGTTGGTCGTAGTCAGAAAGGGAGAAGAAAGTGTCGTAAAAGCAATTTTTGACAAATGGGATCTTCACGCTGAGGAAATTGGTGTTGTTACAGAAACTGGACGAGTACGTTATTTCATGAATGGCGAAATTGTTGGTGATGTGCCTGCTGAATCATTAGTACTTGGTGGTGGAGCACCTCAAAATCAAAGAGAATACAAAGAACCTGCATACTACCAAGAATATAAAAAGTTTACCATCGACCAAGTTCAACAACCGGAAGATTTGAAAGAGGTGGCTTTATTCTTATTGCAAAATCCGAATATCGCTTCTAAAAAATGGGTTTACGAGCAATACGACTCTATGGTTGGAACTAAAACAATGACAACCAATCGCCCTTCTGATGCAGCTGTAGTAAACATCAAAGGTTCAAACCGCGCATTGGCAATGACTGTTGATTGTAACTCAAGATACGTAAACGCAGATCCTGAAATTGGAACGATGATTGCCGTTTCAGAAGCAGCAAGAAATATCGTTTGTGCTGGAGGAAATCCAAGTGCTATAACCAATTGTTTGAATTTTGGAAATCCATACAACCCAGAATCTTACTGGCAATTTGTTGGTGCAATTAAAGGAATGTCAAAAGCTTGCTTGAAGTTTGAAACTCCAGTTACAGGGGGAAATGTTTCGTTCTATAATCAATCTGTTGTGAATGGTGTTGAAACTCCTGTTTTTCCTACTCCAACAATCGGAATGATCGGGTTGGTAGATGACAAAGAAAAAATCATGACCTTAGATTTCAAACAAAAAGGTGATTTGATTTTCATTCTAGGAGACAATGTTGATTGTATCAGTTCATCTGAATATTTGGCTTCATATCACAACATTCAAGCTTCTCCAGCGCCTCATTTTGACTTAGAAAAAGAGTTTGAATTGCAAGATACGTTGAAAGGATTAATTCAAAATCAAATGATTAATGCCGCTCACGATTGCGCAGACGGTGGATTATACATCACATTGGCAGAAATGTCTTTTCCTCGTGGATTAGGTTTCGATATTGTTACTGATTCTGAAGTACGCGAAGATGCTTTCTTGTTTGGCGAAGCACAAAGTCGTGTCGTTGTGACCGTAAGTGAAGAACAAGAAGAAGCCTTCATAGAGTTTATGATGTCAACAAATGTTACATACACATTACTTGGACACGTGACAAAAGGTAAGTTCATGATCGATGAAGAACACTACGGTTTCTGTGCTGAAGCAAAAGATATATACGACAATGCTCTAGAAACTTATTTGGAAAAATAAGTCAAATTCAATTATTTTAATACATTCAAATCGTCTAAGTTAGATAACTCATGCCGTATAACTTTGGCATGTATGGATCTCGTCTCTGGAAAAGGTTAAATTGATGTTGAAACTTTTCATCAACTTGATTTACTAGATATTGAATGTAATAAGGAATTTGGTCTAAAGCAATTTTCTTGACATGATAGTAAGTTTTATTTCCTTCAACATTTACGTGTAAAATACCTGCGTCTTCGAGAATTCTAAGATGTTCAGAAATGGTTGATTGCGAGAGTTGAACATAAAACTTAATATCTGTAGCATTTAATCTTTTATGCTTCAAAATATTTTCAACAATTGCAATTCTTGCCGGATGTGCAAATGCTTTGAAAAGTTTTGCAAGTTCAATGTGTTCACGAGTGTGAATGTGGTTTTTTGTACTGCCCATAGGATTAATTGTTAAAAATAGTACTCTAAGATAGTACAAAATATTATTTCTTGCAAAAAATTAAAGTATTTTTTTTCGTCTTTTTGCAATTTCGCAATATGGCGATAAACAAATCATTATAAAAATGGAATATCGCTATATTGCGATGAGCAGTAAATCGAAGTTTCTATTCAACTTATTTCATTTTTGGTCTATTTCTGGAAAGGTTTGGGTAACGGCACAAAATCAACTTCACCAGGAACAGAAGTAAATCCTTGATTTTCCCACTTCTTTTTTGCCTCCTCAATTCTAATTTTACTCGATGAAACAAAGTTCCAAAAAATAAATCGCTCCTCTGGAAAAGGAAATCCACCAAAAATATAAACAGTGGCATTTTCATCCATTTCAAATGAGCACAATTTACTATCTTTGGCAATAAGTATGTGTTTTGACTCAAATGTATGACCTTCAGAGAAGATTTTTCCTTCTAAAATATACATTCCACATTCACCAAAAAGTTGATCACCAATATTTACAGTTTGTTTCTGTCTACTTTTAATTTCCAGAAAATACAAAGGACTATAAACTGGAACAGGAGACTTCTTACCAAAAAGTTCTCCAGCAATCAATTTAAAATCGAGTGAATCTTCATTCCAAAATGGTAAACTTTCAGATTCTAAATGACAAAAGTTCGGTTCAATTTCTTCAAATTCTTTTGGTAAAGCAACCCAAACTTGCAAACCATGTATATACTTGACTTCATTTCTCAAATAATCAGGTGTTCTTTCTGAATGAACTATACCTTTTCCCGCTGTCATCCAATTAACAGAACCAGGTTGAATTTCAATTTCGGTTCCTAAACTATCCCGATGCATCATACTTCCCTCGAAAAGATATGTCAAAGTTGAAAGTCCAATATGAGGATGCGGTGGTACATCTAAATTTTCATTTTCATTTAACGTACCTGGCCCCATGTGATCGATAAAGACAAATGGACCTACCGCTCTTTTTTCACGAAAAGGGAGTAAACGACCTACTAGAAAATTGCCAATATTGGCAGGTCTTTCTTCGATAATTAATTGAATGTTAGACATAAGAATGAACTTGATGTGATTTTCAATAAAATTAAACAACCATTTCATGCTTCAAACAAATAAATTCAAATATTTCTCTTGATTTGCTAAAACCGAATAAGCTTCATCTATCCTGAATTTCCCTGCTTTTCCAATTTGAATACGCAAGGTTTTGTCTTGTATTAATTTTTCCAGTACTTCATACCATTCTTCTTGTGATTCAACCAAAAAGCCGTTGATTCCGTTTTGAACAATGGTTGAATTAACGCCAACAGGCGACATGATAGTTGGTATTTCCAAAGCCATATATTGTAAGCCTTTAAACCCACATTTTCCCTCTGACCAAATATCTTTTTTCAAAGGCATAACGCCAATATTTATTTTCGCTAAATCTTCAATCTCAGTCGCTTTATTCCATTTAACAAACTTCAAAGATTTCAAGTCATAGTCGTTGGATTGATTTGAAATCACCAAAAAAGTAAAGGTGTATTTTTGTTCTAACCTCTTCAAAACGGGTACTAATTCATCCAAATAATGCATTGTTGTATGTGTACCTGTCCAACCAATTGTCAATTCCTGTGATTGGTGATCTGTCATAATATTGTGGTGATTCACAGTATCGATTGTTGTTGGTACAATTTGTACATTAGTATTAAATTGTCTCGCATAATCATCCAAATAGGCGTTTCCTGCCGTAATTTGACTTGCCCACTTCATACAATATCGAACTTTCCAATAGGCTTTCAAACGATGAAATTTAGCATTTGATTCACTGTAATTAGGTAACCAGATTGCGTCGTCAAAATCATAGATATATTTTCTCCGTAATACTTTGGCAATAATCCATTCAAAAATAGGTGGTCCAATATGTGCCGCCTCTCGATGAATAAAAATATAATCAGCCTTGTGAAGCTTGAACAAAAGGGCAAAACGGCGCACAAAACTCATCAAAATCCCCCATGCTTTTTTGAAAACTTTTCCTTCACCATAAAGGGTTTTCCAAGTCGCTTGATTGATAAAAGGATAAATTTCAACTTCAAAATCGTTCGCCTCCAAAAAATCAAAATATTGCTCAAAGCGAAAACGCTGAGATGGTGCTTCTTGATGTGGATATGGAACGATGAAATAAATCTTTTTGCTCATAATCGAGTAATGTGTTGCAAAAATATGATTTTAATCCTGCTTTTGCAGAACAGTTTGATAGACTTTTAAATAACGACTAACTCCTTGTTTTAAAGAGAAAAAATCTTCAGCTCCAAATTGGATGTCGGCTGTTTCAAAAACTTCTGGAGTTAATATATTCTTTTTATAGCTCTCTAAGTCTAATGTTTCAATAACAGACCCAGATTTGTATTTTTTGACGATAAAATCAGTGTCTCCCACTCCTGCATTGCATACCAAGGGAATGCCCATCGCCATGATTTCACCTTGTTTGGTCGGTGACGATGCTTTTTTTGAAAAGGTTGGTCGGATGAAAAAGATCGACTGACTAAACAATGAAACATACAGTGGAACTTCTTTGTGCAAACAAGAAACAACCCTCATTTTGGTTGTATCTATACGTTTTTGTCTAGCAAGTTCAAAAATTGCTTCTGGATTTTCACCTGAAACAAAAAGCATTTTGGCGGACAAATTATTCTGTGATAAAACTTGAAAGTAATCCAACATTTCAGATAACATATACCAAGTACCAATCGAGCCAACGTACCCTAGGACAAAATCTTCATCGGAATATCCCAATATTCCCCTCAATGAATTTACTGACTCAAAATCAATTGATTTCGGATCAAACAAATCCAAATCAACACAACAAGGTATCACTTCAATCTTCAAATCTGACGATTTCAACGAATCCCAACTTTCAATTTCTTGCTTTCCATTATAAGTCAACGAAACAATATGGTCAGCTTGCTGAAAATATTGAATTTCTTTCCGTTTAAAATAATTGTAAACCACTTTCAAAACCGGATTTTTCAAGCTCCAAATTCCACCTTCGATCCGCTCATCTGCCCAAAAACCACGCATATCGAAAATGAATTTTACACCAAATTTTCTTTTCATCGCCATTCCAACCATTGCTGAAAGATAACTTCGACAATGAGCAATTGAAAAATGATTGCTTTTGTGTAATTTGTATGCCAATCGATGCATCCTAACAACATCGTAAATTGTTGACAGAAGTGGTGGCTTTTTAGTGTATTTTAATGGATGCCAAACAATTCCCGATTCATCGCAAATAGACTGTATATGTGCGCGGTGCGTTTCAAATCTTTCTTCTTTTTCAAAACTGATGATGTGGAATTTAAATCCTTCTGCCGTTAAACCTTTTAAATAGGGTAAAACTTGAGATTGACCCAAAGGATCTGTCATTCCATCGTAAGAAATGTAAAGAACTGTTTTTGTCATGACTTTTGTTTGATTTTTCAATTCATCCATTTCTCATACCACATCTGAAACATCAATAAATACCAAACTTTAAGACCAAATTCCTTTTTACCAGTAAAAAACTGATCTCGGATATTTATTACATATTGTGTGTTGAAGATATTTTGAGACAAAATTCTTTTCTCATCCAAGAAATACATCACTTGCTCCTTCAAATCATTCATCATCCAATTTTCAAAAGGAATGGCAAATCCCATTTTTGGACGATCCATCATTTCTTTCGGAATATATTGATAAACTATTTCTCTTAAAATATGCTTTTTGATGCCATTATGGTATTTAAAATTATCCGGTAATTTTGCTGCCCATTCGATTACATTGTGGTCTAAAAATGGCTCACGACCTTCTAGACTGGATGTCATCGAAGCACGATCAACTTTTTGCAGAATGTCGTCCACTAAATAGGTTTGATAATCAATCGCCATCATAAATGCCAATGGAGAATGAAATTCACTTTTCAATTCTTTGCTATAATAAGCGGTTGAAAGAGAATGAATATGATTTTTCATCACCTCTTGAATCTGCGTTTCATCAAATTGCTGACTTAAGCTCAACATAATTTGCTCTGGCGAGGGATTTCGCAATATCCCTTTCAATTTTTCGTATCGATTTGCGAAATTGTATTTATTTTTTAAAACTGGAATTGAATTCGCAGGAATCAAATTCATCATACCTGCAATTGAATTTCTAACAAAACCAGGCATAGCATTAATCTTTCCTCCAAATTTCATCAAATAATCGTAGCGATTATAACCAGCAAAAACCTCATCTCCAGCATCAGCACTAAGCGCTACAGTTACTTCCTTTCTAGCCATTTGACAAACCAAACTTGTAGGAATGGCACTGCTATCTCCGAAAGGTTCATCGTAGAAAAACGGTATATTGGCAATAAAATCGATTGCTTCCTTTTGCGTACATTCGAATTCATGATGGTCTGTTCCAAGTAATTTTGCAACATCTTTGGCATATGGTGCCTCATTTAAACCGATATCAGGAACAGCAATCGTGTAAGTTTTCAGTTTCTCAGTTCTATCTTTTTGCAACAACGCAGTGATTGATGCGCTATCATAACCTCCACTCAAAAACACGCCAACGGGCACATCTGCAACCATTCTGTATTCAGCTGCTTTGGTAATGACTTTTTCTGTTTCAATTTTTGCTTCTTGAAAACTTAAGTCCATTTTAGGCTGATTGTAAGCGTCATAAACAGACCAATACTTTTCGGTCGCAGGCATTTTTTCTAATTTCTCTTTTAATGAAAAAGTTAAAGTATGCCCCGGCTCCAATTTCTGTGTGTAATTAAAAATGCAATGTGGCGTCGGAACATTCCCATACTGCATAAAAGCTGCAACAGCTGGTAAATTAATTTCTTTTACAAAATTTGGATGTTGATGAAAAGCTTTCAATTCCGATGAAAACATAAACAAACCGTCTTTGTAATAGTAGAAAAAAGGCTTCACTCCTGCTCTATCTCTAGCACAAAAAACGTTTTGAGATTTGGTGTCAAAAATGACGAAGGCAAACATTCCAACAAATTTATGAAGACATGCTTTTCCCCATTGGGCGTATGCATGCAAAATCATTTCTGTATCCGAATCACTTTTAAAAGTATGACCAAGCAAACTCAATTCAGCTTTAATCTCTAGGTAATTATAAATTTCACCATTGAAACAAATCCAGAAATCTTCAAATTGCATTGGCTGTGTGCCATTTTCGGTCAAATCAATAATTGCCAAACGTCGATGTCCGAAACCCAATTGATAATTATTTTCTTGGAAAAACTGAGAACTCCCACCATCAGGACCTCTGTGAATCATTGTATCACGCATCTGATCCAAAACTGATTCTGAAGTCAATTGATTAAAATCAACAAAACCTGTAATTGCACACATGAAACAAAGATAATTGAATTCAGGAGAAAAAATTAATCAAATGGAAATTTGTTAAAATTTAAACTTGATGAGAAAAGTGAAACTTAGAAACTTCCTAATTTTTCTTTTTTGAAAAGTTTTCGATAAGTATCATAAATGAAACTTAATTTCTTTTCATCATTCGGATAATCTCTATAAAGCTTGCCGGGTAAATGAACAATCTTCTCAAATTCTTCGAAAGATATGCCCAATTTTTTTGCTATATATTTCTTTTCTTCAAGAACCTTTTCATCTTTAAAAGGTTTTGTTTGAAGAATCTCTAATGCTTCATCTCTAGATACTTCGCCAGTGCAAATTTGAGAAGACAATGTTGCTCTGCGATAATCTATTCCAAATTTTTCAAATAGATAATATGATTGGATAAAGCCTGTGTATTTTGATTCGTAGTGTTTTCCTCCGTAATATTTCCAATCCAATTCCTTTTTCAATAGTTCCATTGCCTCGTCTTTAACGAAAGGAACATAATTCAAAATGTAAATCATTTTAATTCTTTGAATCAATTTGTAATACATTTCTTTTTGAAATCCAAAAGTTGGAAATTTTCTTAACTTGACTGTTCCAAATCTCTTTTGAATATAATTAAAATAGGTTAAATCTTTAGCATTGTAATGCCAACATTTTGGTAAAATACCTTCAGTAGCGAAATTTCCACCACTAATGATATATTTTATTCCATATTTTGATGCAACCTTGTGTAATGACGCTAAAATAGCTATATCAGTTGGAGTATCAGCCTCAGGAACAGAAGCTTTCAAAAATGAAAGTTGCAAATCTTTAAATTCTTCCCAATCCAATACGTAGCTTTCGTAATCAACGTCTAAAGTTTTTGCAATATTTTTGATATTCAACACTGCTTCCTCAGAATTCCAGCCATTATCCATATGAACTGCCAAAACACGCAAACCTTTTTGCTTGCAGATATGGGCTGCATAACTGCTATCGACTCCTCCGCTGAGTCCAATGACGCAATCATATTCTTTCCCTTGACCAGATTTTTTAATTCTCTGAATTAAACTTTCTAGTTCATCGTCACTTTCCTGACCTCTGTAATTGTAATTGGCTCTTTTTTGAATGAATTCTTCGCAATGATTACAATGACCCATTTCATTAAAAATAATATCTGGATCAGTGGTATCCATCACACAGCGAGTACATTGTTTGTAATTCCTTCTATTCATGAAAAAAATATTGTTTGAATTTATTTTTTAAAATTCGACCAAAAGTAGTTCAATTAAAAATTACTTTTACAAAATAAATAAAATTTGTTAAAATTTAACTTCATTTTTACTTGGGTAATTAATTAATACACCTCGTTTTTTGCTCTGGTAAACAAATAAACTTCCAGCCGCCAAACCATTCGCATAACTCAAATGAAAAGCATCCTCTAAATCTTTTAGTTTACCAGCACCTCCTAATGCTACGACAGGAATTTTCACAGCTTCACTAATTGATTTAATCAATCCTAAATCATAACCTTCCATCGATCCGTCTTTTTCTATCGATTGAATAATTATTTCTCCTGCTCCCTTTTCTTCCATTAACTTAGCAAAATCAATCGGCGAATATTTTGTTGATTTTGTACCGTTTAAAATCCAAGTTTGGAGGCCGCCAAATAGTTTTTTCTTTACATCAATACATACCACGATGGTAGAAGAACCAAAAGTTTGAGAAGCTTCTTTAATAAATTCCGGATTTTGAGCCGCATAGCTATTAATCACAACTTTTTCAGCACCCGCACTAATAATTTTTCGAATATCTTCGATAGAACGAATGCCCCCGCCAACGGCAAACGGCATATTTGCTTCCTCTCCAACGTCTTTAACAAAATCTAATGAAATCAACCGATCTTCTTTACTTGCTGTAATATCTAAAAAAACCAATTCATCAGCTCTTAAATCATTGAAGATTTTTACTGCATTGATTGAATCTCCAATATACTTGTAGTTCTTAAATCCAATAGATTTAACCAATGCTAAATCCTTTAGTAATAAAACGGGAATTATTCTTGGTCTGAACATAATGTTATATTTTTAAAAAGTTATTCAACAACAACTTACCTGAATCATGGCTTTTTTCAGGATGATATTGAACACCAAAAATATTTTCTCTTTCAAATGCCGAAACAAAATTTGATTCATAAGTCGTTTCATTCAAAACGACGGTCTTATGATCAGTTTTTACTTGATAGCTGTGCACAAAATAAAACTCTGATTGATTTGTTAGCCCCATCATTAAAGAACTCTCTTTTTTTATTTCAATCCGATTCCATCCCATGTGTGGAATCTTAAACTTTAAACTATCCTGTACTTGAAAACGAACCACAGTTGCATCAATCCATCCTAATCCATCAACATTTCCTTCTTCACTGGATTTAGTCATTAACTGCATCCCTAAACAGATACCTAAAATAGGCTTTTTTTCAATCAAAACGGACTTTTTAAGAACATCCCATAATCCCTTTTGATGCATTATTTCAACTGCTTTTTCAAAGTGACCAACTCCTGGTAAAATTAATTTATCAGCTTGTAATATCACTTTTGGATCAGATGAAATAACAACATTGGCATGTAACTCAATCAATTTCTTTTGAACCGAATTCAAATTACCCATCGAGTAATCCACAATGACTATTTTTTGTGACATCATTTTTTGAATTCTGTTAAAGAGATTTAATAATTTTAGCTAATTTTTTAACTTGGATTTTTCGTGAGTAATTTTCAATATTAATTGAATCACACTCTATTTTTCCGTTTATATCAAATTCAGATTGCAATTTGATCAATTCATAGAATAAACTAGTTGCATTTTCCAAAACAATTCCTGATTTTGAATCAAGTATTATTCTCTCCTGCAATTGCTCATTCACAAGTAAATTCGATTCGATATTATAATATTTTTGCTTTAATACTTTTGCTTCCTCATCGTTTGAATAACACATTATAATCTTTCGTCTTATTCCGATATAATCATAAATTTTTGTTCCAGTGTAAGCGTAATAATTGAAAAGTAACATCACGTTGTTTTTCGCTAATTCTTCTAACAACAAGCTATTTGGCAATTTAGATGTAATTGAAACATAATTTTTTAGTGACGAAAAATCATTCGAAATCATTGAATTAATTTCACTTGAAATATTAATCCCGTATAAATTAAATCTAATTTTAGCTTTCGGAAATTGGAGGACATATCTATTCAATACGTCAAGAAAACTTCTAATTGGATGCCAATCATAAATTGTTCCCACAAAAGCAATTTGTAATATTTCACTATCTTGCTCGATGTGTTTAACTTTATCCAATGCTTCTGGGTCAAAACCATTTGGCAAAATATGAAATTTTTTATTTGGTAAAAGACTTGAAATTTTAGTTTTAAATATTTGATCTACAGTAGAGATACATTTTACATTTTTAAGCGCACGTTTTTCAAGAAATTTATTTAAAAAACTAAATCCATGATTTAACTTATTTGATTTATTTTGAGACCACGGGTCTCTGTAATCTGCAATCCACGGTGTTTTAAACTCTTTACTCAATTTTGATGCATATTCAAAAAGGATGAAAGGATCACCTGTTGCGATTATGGCATCTACTTTATTTTCTCGTAAAAAACGTTTTGCCTCCTTATATAATTGTACTTTAGGGCCGACGGAAAAGAAAAATTGCGCCAATTCATAGAAAGCAGTGATTGACTTTCTTACAACCACAAATCTTTCATGTCCATATTTCATTAATAGACGGTTACTCAAATTTGGTTTATAAGGTGTTCTTATAATTTTACCCAAATCGTTTCTTTCAGAAATAGGCAGATCATTATGACTAGCTGAAATGTAATCTAATTCGTTCCCAAAATCATTGTTCCATTGACGAGTGACCAAAATTGGATAAACTCCAAATTCATTTAAATACTTATACCAATTGTATGGTCTCAAGCCTCCAACAGAAACATAAGGAGGGAAATCATAAGCTAATATTAGTATTTTTTTACTTTCCAAAACTTAAACATTTAATATTTCGACATCAACAAGGAAAAATCATTTTAGATACTAATTTGTTGAAGTACCTTTATCTAAAAAAGAAAACATTGTCTCGCTTTATTACGGGTTTCTAAGTTAATTAAAAATATGATTTTAATCCGACTTTTTTAATAATGTGTCCGTTTTTTAAACAACAATTGAGCTTTTGTATAGATTTTCTAATTTTTTCATTTCTAATTCTCGATTTCCGAGCGCTGAAACTTGCACATATCCTTTTTCTATAAAATCATTTGGATAATTTTCCAACGCTAATTCAATTGTCTTTGCTAATTCAGATGATTCAGATGTCTTCAATTTAATACAAGTTCCTTCAAAAAGATCTTTGTCATAATTCAGATTTGAGACAATTAAAGGACACTGAGCTGCCATCGCTTCCAATGCTGAGTTTGGCGTTCCGTCGCTTATTGGCGTCATCATACATAAAGACGCTTTTTTCAAAAACATCCACATACTTGATTGGTCTAGGTAATCAAAAATGATATAGTTGAGATTAATTTCTTCTTTCAACACTTGAAGTTTTTGCTTTTGCTCTTGGTAATAATGCTGGTCAAACTGCTTACCTCTTATAAATACAAAAGTATATCGATTTAATATCTCTTTTCTCAATTTAGAAATCGCTTCTATCTGTAATTCAATATTATAAATTGGGGACATAAAACGAGGAGAAAAAACAAATTCATTATCTCTCAAAGAATCAGGAATCAATTCTGTTTGTTTGATTTCATTTATTTTTGAAACATCTACACCCGTTCTAATGAGCGCTAATTTTGACCCTTCAAAGAGCGCTTTTGCACTATCAATTTGTGTCCAAGATGTTCCAGTGACAGATTTTGACTTGCGAAATGCTTTTTCAAACATTCTATACAAAAATTTGAAATACAAACGCTTAACTCCACTTTTCCTCAACAAATCTGGTATCACAATTAAGATATCAGATCCCCTCATGGTAATTATCGATGGAATTTTTGTGAAATTTAACCATAAAGCATTAGGCGTTGCAAATAAAACGTGCACCAAATCAGGTTTGATTTCTTTAATCGTTCTCCTAAATTGTCTAATTGCTTTGTATGTCCTTAGAGGATTTGTAATAGAAAAAGGTGGAATCTGCGGCAGAATTTCAATGTTTTTTTGTGCCAATTCTCTTTTGGTTTGCTCTGATAAAACGCACAATGTATCGCACAACAAATAACACGAAAAAGTTTCTCCTTGATTTGAAAAAAAAGAAATCCATTTTACATCATGAATACTATTGCCATTAGCAATGTATAGAATCTTTTGTTTACTCATTTTGATAAATATTCGCTTTTGATCCATTTATGAAAAACATAAACACACCAAAGTTTGTGAGTATGGTCCTTGATTTCAGTCAAATGTTCGTTCCATATCTTTTCGATGTAATTATAGTTCAATGGAATAACATCCTGTTTATCAAGTATTATCTCTGCAAATTGCTTTTTCCAGCCATCTCGCATCCATTGCCCAATAGGGATCCCAAAACCTTGCTTTTCTCTGTAAATCAAATCTTTGGTGAAATATTTTTCAGAGATTTTTTTAGTGATGTATTTATTAATTCCATCATGCATGATATAATCATAGGGCAAGGTGTTCGCAAATTCAACCAATGATTTATCAATAAATGGCGTTCTTAACTCCAACGAATTAAACATGGTTGCACGGTCAGTTTTTACCAAATAATCATTCACAAGTCTGGTTTTCATTGAGGCACTTAATAAAACATCAAAAACTGCATCATCATTTTGTAAAGCGTCTAAAATTTTGCCTTCGTGCTCTTTTTTGGGTGCATTATAAAACAACTCATCATCGAATAATTCTCTTAAAGCACTTTGTGAAAACCCCATATTTCTGTAAAGGGCACTTGCCAGCACTGAAATGTCCTTTTCCATTACTCCAGAGAGATAATTTACCTTTTCCAATTTAGTCAATTTAGAAATCAACTTCATTGGTTGTTTTAGCCAATTTCTATTCGACCATTGCTGCATTCGTAATCCTTGGTTATAGGTTCTGTAACCTGCAAAAACCTCGTCTCCACCATCACCACCAATTACAACTTTGACTGATTTGCCGGCAAAATGAGAAACATAGTATGTTGGGATTGCTGATGAATCAGCAAAAGGTTCTCCATATTCTTTAAGCAACGCATCTACAATATTCAAATCATTAGGATTCAAAATGATTTCATTGTGCTTCGAGCCAATTTGCGCTGAAATTGCTCTCGCATATGGCAATTCATTGAAAGATTCGTACTCAAAACCAACACTAAACGTATTGATTTGCGAACCGTAATTTTTTGCGGCATAAAAAGAAATCAACGAAGAATCTAATCCACCACTTAAAAAGCAACCGACAGGTACATCTGATAGAAGTGTATTCTGGACCGCTTTTTCAATCAGAATCTCTGCCTGATCAATAGATTCTGATAACGTTAATTCCGTTTTATCTTTATAATTCAACTGCCAATATTCATGTTTTTGAAAGGTTTTATTATCAAACTCAATAAAATTGGCTGGTGGTAATTTTTTTATTTCTTTAAAAATGGAATTTTCTACTGGTGTTGACATTTCTGAAAAGTAGTAACCCAATGCATGAATATCAATTGTCTGTTTTAATTTTAAAGCTTTAAAAGAGCGAATATCAGAGCTAAAGGCTAAAAACTGTCTATCAAAATGATAATAAAGTGGTTTTTCACCAAATCGATCTCGAGCAATGTAAGACGTTTGTTTTTCGATGTCAACAATTACAAAAGCAAACATTCCTTCCAATATTTCAATGGTTTTCGAAATTCCCCAATGTTGGTATGCATAAATTATAGCCTCAGTATCTGATGTCGAACTAAAATCTTGTCCAATTTTTTCTAGTTCTCTTTTAATTTCCTGATAATTGTAAATCTCTCCATTAAAAACGATGACAACCTTTCCATCTTTACTCCACATTGGTTGACGTCCAGAATCCGATAAATCAATAATGCTTAGTCGTTTGTGTGCTAGACCAAAACTAAAATTAGAATGATTTTGAAACGTGTAACCTTCCTGATCAGGACCGCGAAACTTTAACGGCTCCGCCATTTGTCGAAGTAAATTTTCATCAATTTGAAGACTACTACCAAAATCAATAATTCCTGCTATTCCACACATTTAAAGTGATTTTTGATAAATATCAATTAGTTTGTCAATATAGTGATTTATGTCAAACTGGTGAGCAAATTCAGTTGCATATTTTGAATATACACTATATTTTTCATTACTTGAAGTGCATTCAATTATTTTATCAGCAAAAGTTTTTGTTGAATTGTCTTCGACTAAAAATCCATTTTTTCCCTGTTCAATCAACATCCGATTCCCCCCTCCATCTAAAGTAATGACTGGAAGTCCAGATGCCATCGCTTCAATTAAAGTCAACCCAAAACCTTCTGTTAAAGCAGAATGAACATAAACGTTTGATTCATTTAAGTATGTTTCAATATTGTGAATCAGACCGAGTAACTTAATTTTAGACTCCAATTTAAGTAAGCTAATCTTAGACTCAAGATTTTCTCTCTCTGCTCCTTCTCCAATGATTGTTAGCAATATCGGAATATTGCGATTTTCCAATTCAGCAACAACATCTATTAAAAATTGATGATTTTTATTTTTATCCAATCTACCTATCGAAATCAATTGACAAGCTGCATCCAATTTTGCATTAATAAAATAACTCGGTTTTAAAAATCGTTGAACGTCGATTGCATTTTGCAACAAATATACATTTGATAAATCCTGAGGCAAAACAGACTTTAAGAACTGTCCTATATCTTCAGAAATAGCAATAAAGTGATTTCCTCCATTTTTTCGATATCGTTTCAACAAATATCGTTTTTCAAAAAAGTTTGTCAAATCTCGTTTTGTTTTGATATTTAAAAGCCCAAGATTTTCCAAAGACTGCATTCTGTCATGTGAATGAGAAAACCAGTTTGCACTGGGAAAGTAGCAACTTCTAGAAACGATTTCCGCTTCAAATAAGTGAGAATGAATAATATCAGGTTTAAAAAAATCAAATGTATTTTGCAATTGAGTAACACTTAAAACATGCTTTTTTGAGATTGAAAGCGATACTTTACTCGGAATAATTTCAATCAACTGTTGGATGTCGTCAACATCATACTCAATTTTATCTTCAAAAAGAATTAACTTGACGACAAGCTCTTTTTTTTTGCTTAAAGTGCGAATTATATCAATGACAATTCGCTCTGCACCTCCTTTTTTTAGATTGGGTATGATGTGGATTATTTTCATTGATACATCAGATTTTATTAGACTTAATGAGTGCAAATTTATCTTTAAATTTCAAGAAATAACTTTCAAATTTAAAAAAAGAAAAATGTGAAACGAGTAATGTTAATCCGAGTGAAGCGCTATAAAAAACGGTATTAAATAGAACTGAATTGTCTTTCATATGAATCGTAAAATTCAACACGAATAAAATGATTATCCAATGGTAAACGTATATTCCGTATGAAATTTTACCAATATAATTCAGCCATTTATAGTCAAATGAAATAAGCTTTTTAGGATTAACTGCGGTATTTAAAATGATGATTGCAAAAAAGATACCGTAGAATTCATCTTTGAAAAAATGTACTCTTATACCAATAATCCAAAAACCAAACCCAAAAAAAAGAGCAATAATCTGAACGTATTTATTGAAAAAAAAATTTAACAATTTTGTTTTCTTATTAAAATAAATATATGCAAAAATTCCACCTAATGCCATACAGTCTATTTTAAACAGTTGAAAAAAAAGTCTCAAATCTTCGATAAAAACATATTCTAAACTTCCTTTTAAAAAGAAATGACTGAGCAAATAATCACAAAAATTTGGTGCAATAGCTATGAAGACAAAAATGAATAGCAATGGAATCATAATATTCTTGAACCATTTAATTAACCACGGCCAAAAAAGATAAAATTGTTCCTCTGTGCCAATTGAACTTAAATGAAATCCGCCAACAATACCTGGAATACCGAAAGGCATCAAATTGGGAGCCATCAAAAAGAAAATCATTAAAGTTGGATAGGATTCAGAAAAGTTGCTCAAATTAGGTTTGGCACTGTATGGTAAACTTATAATATTTGGAAATAAAAAAAGCAAAAGAAATAAAATCAAATAATAAATTGGCCAAATTCTTAGGATTCTTCTGAAATAAAACCTTTTAATTGAAATTGTCTTAAATTTATCTTTTTCTTCCAGAAGCAAATAGGTAATCAAAAAACCACTTAATACAAAAAATAACACTACTCCCAAATGTCCTGACGTATATTTATAAAATGGAATGTGCAGTAAATTTGGAATTGAAAAATCTGATTTAGTTAATTCAATATGACCAAAGACCACTGTTAAAGCTCCAATAGCTCGCAGTCCGTCAATTCCTTTAAAATAAATTCTTTCTTGATTAGCTAATTGATTCATTCAATCTATTATATATTATTTTAAAAAAGCATTAAGTAACATTTCAGATTCTTTTTCAATTAAAAAAGAATAATCAAATAATTTTGTTCGTAAAGTTTCTCTATCAAATGCTAATACTTTCTCAATTGCTTTTGTTATCTGCCAGGGATTTTCATATTGTTCAACCGTCAATAACTTTAATAATTCTAAATCATGTCTTAAATATTCATTGTTATAACTAGTTAAACAAGGTACACCTTGTGCCAAAGATTCAGTAAAAACTTGTCCTCCCATACCTTCGCTAAATGACAAATGTAAATTTATATCCATTTGTGAAATCAATTGAACAAAGGTCTCATGGTCCATAAAAGGATGGATTATAATTTTATCGTTAAATCCGATTTCTGAAAACTTAGTATTCAAGGAGGTGTGAATCATAACATTTTCAACCGCTAATGCTCCAGCGATTTGATTATAAATATTCTTATTAAAAGTCGAATTTCCAAAAATCCCAATATTTATTTTTTTAGTTTTAATTTTTTGATTCACGTTCGGTTTTATTGGTCTTAACTGTAATTGATTTGTTTGAATTTCAAATAAATGACTTGACCAGTTTTCTAATCCCGATTTTACAAAACCAATTTTTTTGATTTTACCTTTCTGAGCCAGCTGAATCATATTAAAAAACTGCTTTTCATTGACCTCGTTTGACAATTCACTCAGCGCTCCATGAAAAATAACTTTCACATAAATCTTATCCGATAGTAAATCAAGTAGTTTGTTCATCGATAAAGGCAAAGTACTAATAACAACTTGTTCAAACCCTTCACTAACTATCAGTTCGCTAAGCTCAATGAATTGCTTTTCAGTTAATTTAATATTACTGTAATAAGCTGGTAAAACCAAAGTACTATCTGGAAATAAATTAAACGTTGCATTTTTAACTCCTAAAAAAGAACTATTAGTGTTTTCTAAACAAATAGCTACGACTTTACTTCCTCTTCTAGCGATTGATTTTACAGATTCTAATAAGTAAGAAATATCTACAAAATCGATTGTGCTTCTTCCCAAAATTTTATTAATTCTATACTTTACTCCCATTATCAATATTTTAGAAAACTTTTAAATAATCCTTTGAAGAAGATGTTTTTCGGTTAAAACTGAAAAGGATTTTAAAAAAATATTTTTTCAACAACACAATTACCTGTTTACGCAATTCATAGTCTTCTACTAATTCATAATTCGCCACATCTGATTTTTTTTTAATAGCTCTTTTTATGAAAAAATTATCTAATTGAAGACCTGTCAAATTAAATAATGCAATAAAAAAGTAAGTAAACTTTCCATAATATTTCATAATGAATAACCATTCAGAAACTGAAATTTGAACCCACTTTGACGCTTTAATTTTGAAGCTTCCTCCCTCTGCATGTATAATACTTGCATTTGGAGTGAAAAAATGTTTAAATCCCAATCTTCTTAATCGCAGTGACCACTCAGTATCTTCTCCGTACATGAAAAAGTCTTCATCTAAGAATTGACCCAATTCATATGAAATTTTTCTATTGTAAAACAAATAGGTCCCACCCAACCATTCCGTTTCATGAAAAATTTTGTGTAATTCATCCATTTCTTTATGAGTCTTCTCTTTATCTTCAGGCTTTACACTAAAAATTCTTGAAATCAAAATCACCAATGGATGGGCAACAACAATTTTTTCAATATTTCTGATTTTAGGTCTTGAATTATGTTGAATGTTACCATTTAAGTCTATTAGTTGACAACCTAAAAACCCAATCTTTTGTCCTGTTTTCTCAAGATTTTGATAATCCCTCAGGGTATTTGGTAGAGTATCCGAATTAATAGTTGTATCGGAATTAAGTAGCAAAATATATTTACCTGAAGCGTTATTGATTCCCACATTATTAGCCCTTGAAAATCCTGCATTGTAGCCAGTATTTATCCAAATTAATCCCGGAAACAAGTTGGTAATCAATCCTTCAGATTCATCTTGAGAATTATTATCAACAACAATCAATTCCACATTAATTCCTGAACAATTCTCCATGATTGATTCTACACAAGCTCTTGTTAGATCAGGTGTTTTGTAATTTACAATCACTATTGAAATATCAATTTCTACTTCATTCATTTCAAGAATATTTTTCCTTTTTAAATCCGTTTACAGAAAAATGATAAATTCCATTCATATAATTATTCATTCTTTCCGCTTCTGTTCTATTTCCAAGTGGCATCCTTGCCAATGCTTGCTTCCTTGATTTATTGGTTTTAAAAATGTTACCAGGTTGATTCAATGTTGAAGTTTTGAACCCCAAGGATGATGCGATCTTTATATCTCTTTCACAAACATCAAACTCGCCACCAAAAGGGTAAGCGAAATGTGCCACTTTTTTACCAATTTTACTTTCAATTTCAAGTTTTGAATTCAACATTTCCACCTTAACTAACTCACTTTCTTGTTGTTTCACAGAAACATGGTTCATCGTATGTGCACCTATGTTAATCATTGTTTCATCTGATAAAACTTTAATTTCGTCCCAAGTCAACGAAATCTCCCTGCAATGTTTCTCCATTTCCTCATCGGTCAACCCAAAACTACTTTTCAATACGTGCCTAAGTTCTATTGAAGGAATTGACTTAATAGCCTCACTCACTTGCTGAAATTGAGAAAAAGCATCATTTGAATCTTTCCAACAAAACTCGACTTTACGGATTGAAGAATCTAAAATGAGTCGATTGGCTTTATTTGCAAATTCTTCAAAATAATACCACCACAACAAGCCTGTACCATTAGGCAAACAATTGGTTACATATATCGTAGCTGGTACTTGGTGCTTTTTTAAAATCGGTAATCCATGGATTAAATTATCTCGATAACCATCATCAAAAGTCAAACAAACGATTTTTTTGTTAAGTTTGATTTTTCCATCCAACCAATCCGATAGTTCATCTAAAGAAATAAAGTGATAGTCGTGCTGCTTGAAGAAAAGAATATATTCTTCAAGCTTTTCAGGAGTTATAGCCAAATCTCTGTTTAACGTGTATTTTTCTCTTTCGTTCTCGGGCAAAACCCTATGCAACATGAATATCAATCCTTGTCCTGCCAAAATTCTGGCAGATAATTTGCCCTTTGTTTTTACGAATAAGCCTAATATTTTTTGTTCAAACCAATTCATCTCACACTTTTTTCTAAAATTAATTTTCGAATCTTTTTCTCTATAAACTTGTGAGTAAACATTGAGATTACAATCAACAAAGAAACAAAGGAAAATAGAAAAAATATGCTATTTATATTCACCTGAAATTTACCAGCAATAATCTTGGATAAAATATAAACAGGATATTGGAAAATATAAATACTGAAGCTAATTTCCCCTAAATAGTCAGCAATCTTATTAGAAAATAGCGTAGAAAAAAAAGTTCTATCAATGACTAAAACAAAAATGAGCATTAAAAAAATAGGCGCATACAACCCAATATTCTCTTTAATATCAAAAACGAAATGAACAGAAATTAGTAGGATTGAAATCGATAGTATGCTAATGAAAAGCTTAGTAAAATTGAGCTTCATCAAAAGACTATTGTATCGAAAAAACAAAATTCCACCGAATACACCGAAAACGAAAGATGAAAGATGAAACAAAGGAAAGTCTTCAAAAATTTTCTGACTATCAAAATCTATTAAATTGTAGAGACTTTGTGTAGTCAACCAAAATAGAAAAACTATCCAAATAATTAGCTTTGTGCTTAAGGTTACGAACTTTTTCATCAAAAATGGAAAAATAAAATAGAAAAAGAATTCTACTGATATACTCCAGTCTGGATAATTATAGCCAGGAAAAGAACTCCAGGTCCAAGTTTGCACGCATAAAAATTCAACGATTCCATCCAAAAATTTAAAATCAGTTCCCCAATATAAATAGAAAAACAAACAACAAATTAACGCAACAAAATAAGCAGGATAAATGCGTGCAAATCTTGCTTTCCAAAATTGAAAAAATTGAAATTGCTTATTCAAAAAAGATGAGTAATATAAATAAGCCATAATGAAGCCCGACAGAACGTAAAAAAAAGATACCGCTTGAAATCCATTACTGACAACTCTATTCAGGACTGTATTATCAGTCAATGTTGCACCAAAATGGTAAAAAACAATCCACAACGCTGCAATAAATCTAAAGAAAGTTACATTTGGTAAATAAACGTTGTTTTTAATCATAGAATTAATTAACCTCACTAAAAAGTGTCATTATCAGCACCTGTAAATTTCATTTTTTCCAACGGAATCTCGCTTGAGAAATTAATTCCACCAACCGGATATTTTGTCTCCATACTCACACCAATTTTTTGAAACATCTGAAATCCCCAAGTATCAGAACTTGTTTGGAATCTTAAATGTGGTAGCCCCATTCTAAAAGCAATACCTTTTAACTTTTTAATTGTCGTTATAAATGTGTCTTCGTCGCATTTTTCTATGTCGCCAATATACAAAAACAGTTCATCAAACTTTACCCAAACATTGATGCCATCAACCTCTATCAAGTAGTTTTCACTGTAAGTTTTATAATCAAAAAAATCTTTGGAATGATCAACAACTGGAATGTCTGCATCTAAGGAGGAACTTTTAAAAGGAGAACCTTTCTTAATTTTATTCAAATGAAAACGACACCATCTGTTATGTAAATTTTGAGACAGCTTCAAAGTATTTTTTATTCTGATCCACGGAATACAATTAACACGAACTAAAAAGGGAGTCATATCATCAAAATGCGACCATCCTAGTCTTTTTATAAATCCTGGAAAAGAATTTTCATTAGGAAAACCAAAAACACAATGAAAACCATTTTCTTTACAATACTCATAGGTTTCTAATGCTAGTTGGGTGAACAACCCTTTCCCAGTGTGGTCACTGTGTGTCATGGTGTCTCCTGATTGAGCTGCTAAATATAATTTGCCATTAAATTCAATTTTACAAGAATATACACCATAGAAAGCTGCTGGATTATTTTCTAGGTCATAAGCAATGAAACCAACAAAAGCATCTCCAAATTGTAAAGTATTTTGTTTTTTTAGAAATACAGTTAGATCTAAATCATACCCAAAAGCACTCTTATAAATAAATAAAAGATCCTTTAAATTCGATTCGGAAACTCTTTTTATTCGATATTCGCTCATCGATTTAAAATTTTGTGCTTAAAAAATCTATACGGCGCCAGAACAATTCTTCCAATTTTAAAGTCAGGCATTTCGGATGTCATTTTATTTTGGTAATACATATTTTCATACATTTCTAACCATAAAAATGAATGCTTTTGACACACATATTTTTTAATTTCTACTAAATTTCTATTTGCAACATCAACAGTTCGTGATGAAGTTTGAATTCTAATTTGAAACTGAATTTTTTCAATTTTCTTAAATTCCCACTTTGAAGAACCTACTCTAATCCAAAATTCCCAATCTTCTAGTCCAAGCTTACTTAAAAACTCGTCATATAATCCAACTTCTTCAAATACACTTTTTCTAATCAAACAGCAAACTGCTATTTGATTCCATAAAAGTTGCTTTTCAATTTTAAAAGTCTCTTGTATTTTTATTTTATTTTCATTTCCGAAAAATTGCAGATTACCATATACAATTCCAATTTTTGGGTTTTCGTTCATTGATTTAATACTTTCTGAAACTGTATCTAATTCAATTTTATCATCTGCATCTAATGGAATAATAAATTCAGCATTTGACAGTAATATTGCTTTATTCCTCGCTATACTAGGGCCTGAGTTTTCTTGATGCAAAATTTTTATTTTTTCTCGTCCTTCAAAATCTTTCAACTTTTCAATTGAAGCTAAATCGGTACATCCATCATTAATAATCCATATATCAAATTTTTTGTACGATTGATTAAAAATTGAATCAATCGTTGCTTGAATCGTCGTTCCAGCGTTGAAATAAGGAATAATAAAAGAGACCAAAGGAGAACTCATGCGGATAAAATTTGGTGAAAAGCATTAAAATTTGATTCAATGGTATATTCAGTTAAAACTCTATTCTCGTTAATTTCAACAAGTTCTTGACAAGCTTTAGAATTTAGAATCTCAGTTAATTGAAAAATTTTCAATGCTAAATCTTCAGAATTTCTTGGTTCAAATAAAAATGGATATGAAGGTTGTAATAATTCAACAATTGATGGAATTGAAGAAGCGATGATTGGCTTTCCATACCCCATATATTCGATCAAAGCATTTGGACTTCCTTCACTCACACTTGTTAACAAACAAATATCAGATGCGTTGATTAATCCTGATACATCATCGGAAGCACCGATAAAATTGACCTGATTTTTATCTAAGCCTAAATCATAACAAATCGATTTAACTAGATTAACCCTATCTTTATTGTTTTGACTTCCTGCTAATACCAACTTTAACTTTGGATTATGTTTTAACGCAATTTGAAAACCTTTTATCAATGTTTCATGGTCTTTTTCTGGGAAAAAATTAGCTGCTATTAATAACATGATTTCATCTTCTGCAATACCAAGTTTAGATCTCCAATCTGCTCTTTCCGTTTTTATTTCAATCTTCTCAAAGGGATTAGGAATAAAAGCAACTTCGTCTTCATTTTGACCATGTCTTTCAGCAATAAAGTTTCCCGCTGCCCTAGAATTAGAAGCGTATGTTGGCTTAAATTTTAACGCCAATTTCTCAAACGTGCTCATTGTTATGTGAAACTCCATTGCAATTTGAAACCACAAGCATTTTGATACTCCAGCAAATTTATACGTTGAAGCTGACATAACATTGCAATGATATGTAAAAGGAATAATCGAATTAATCCTAGCCTTTTTCAATGACTTTCTGAACTTCAAATAGACACCAATTCTCTTTTTTCTATTGTAAAAAGAATTAAATGGTATTTTCAAATTGGAATACTTCAAATTAGCTGTATCAAGCAATTCACATAAATTACCAGAACCTTGATCTAATGCCCAAACTTCAACTTCATACATTCCAGAATCTTGCAAAGATTTAGCAATATAAAGCCCCTGTTTTTCAGCACCTCCTAAATCAAAAACTGGAAGTAGAATCAATACTTTTTGTTTGCTCGACATGCAAGACTAATTAATTTGATATAAGCTTTCTTGTAATTTCTTTAAACCCAATCGAATATCAGTATTTGGTTTGAATCCAACGGCTTTTAGTAACTTTTCAGAACTTCCAACTCGTCTTTCAACTTCATAATCATATCGATTAGCAGGAGAATCAATTAATTTTATTTCAGAGTCTGACTTAGTAATTTCTTTAATATACTCCGCTAACTCTAAAATATTTAATTCTGTTTCATTTGCAATGTTGTAGATTTCAGCTCCAGTTGAAACTTCTGATAATTTAACCAAAGAAATTATTGTTTCTTCGACACTTGTAAAGTCTCTCGTTTGTTTTCCACTGCCAAAAACAGTTATTGGTTCGTTTTTCAAAGCTTGTTCAAAAAAACGAGGAATCACCATTCTGTCATCTTGTCGAGGACCATAAACATTGAAGAAACGCAATGAAATAGATTCAAGACCTCTTTCTTCGTAAACAGCTTTCAGATAAATTTCATTATATCGTTTCGCCATTGCATAACTTGTTCTAGGATCAATCATGATGTCTTCATCGACGCTTTTTTCTATTGCAGAATGTCCGTAAACACCACTTGTTGAAGCGTAAATAACCTTCTTAACACCATGTTTAAGCGCAGCATATACGACGTTTTTTGTCCCTTCAACTTCTGTTTCCATTGTCTCAACAGGGTTATCAGCAACAATATCTACTCCTAAAATCGCAGCCAAATGATAAATTTGATCACAATTTTCTGATAACTGCATCACTAAATCTTGATTTCTAACATCTCCTTCAATGAAGGTTATTTTGCTTAAGATATTATCCTCAATTTTATTCCCTCTCAATAAATTATCTAGTACAATTACTTCATGTCCTTGTTCTGCTAAAAAAGCAGTTAAATGACTTCCAATAAAACCTGCACCTCCTGTAATTAATACTCTCATTTTTCTTAATTTTTCCAAAATCTCACTTCTAGAGACATTCTTGTTGTATTTTCATTAAAATTATATCCACCACCGTGCACCATATAGGGAGAGAAAAGCATTACTTGATTCTCTTTCGGGTCTGGTCTTAGCAAAATCGGTTGCTCACCTTTGACCGAGATAACGCAGGGAACAGTATAAGAAGTCCCATTTAAAATGGCGCCTTCTGCAGTTCGTTCAATTTCAGACTCTTTAAACAAATGACTTCCTGAAATTAATCCCAAAGAGCTGTTTTCGTTGCTGCCACAAATCGGAGCATAGATGTTAACAGCATCTCTTAATCTATCAATCCATACATCTCTGTGCGGCGGATTGTTATCTTGAAAATTTTGTGGACGAACAATTCTCAAGAAAAAATTATTCAACTCAATGTGTTTCGCCTTGCTTGAAACTTGCATTCCAACAACCTCTGAAATTCTGTCATTAATCAACTTAAAATCCACTGGAAATTCACTGATATTCCAACCCCACTGAATCATTTTAGCTAGTTTCAAGTGAATTTCATTGTTTACATACATATGATAATTTTCAAGCTCAAAATTTTGATCAATTTTTCCGCCAGCTTCAACAATTAAATCACCGATTATCGATTTTAAACCATCTTTAATTTTTACGAAATCAGCTTCACTCAAAAAATCGACAATATCATAGCCAATTTCTTTCCATGTAGTGTTTTCAATTAAATTCTCATCTTGTAACAATAAGACCTCATCAGAACCAACAAAAGTAGAACCATTCAATTCAAGTTCAATTTCCTTACCACCTAATTTATACTTTACATTCATTCCTAATCAATTAGTTTTTTTGTTCAAAAAGAGATTCCAATATATGAATAAATTTTTGAATATTTTTTTCATCATCAATATATTTATACTGAGCTTCTGCCATTTCTTTGGCCTTGGAAGCATCTTCGATAATTTCAAGTGATTTAGCTACAAATTTCGATAATTGATGAAACATGGGGAATCTTTCGTCACTGAACTGATCACTAGAAACACTAAAATCCCAGAAAACCTGAGGAATTTTGGTGGTACAAATATCGAATCCTGCAAAACCTCCAGGTACCCCATAATAGCCATGCAACCAGATTAAATTTAAATTATCTGCTAGTGCTGATGCAATCAAATCTTCTTGATGTCCTCTAAAAATTACACTTTTCTCTAAATTAAGTTGTTTTACAATCCTATTAACCCCCTCTTTTTCGGGATCTCCACTTCCGTAAATATGAAATTCAGCAGTTGGATATTTTTCAAGAATCAATTGAAAAGCATATAAAAACGGATCTAGTGGTTTCGTGTGTGAAAGACGGGTAAAAATTCCAATTTTGATTGGTTCCGACAAACTGTAGTTAGTTTTAAAAACTGTATTTTCAATTTTGATCGAAAGCGGGAAAAACAGATGACTGTATTGTTCAAATTCATTCAATTCATTTTGATACATCCCATCTTCAAAACTAGATATAAACCTATAAGATTTCGTTTTATCATATCGATCGTAATTTTCTTTGTGCTGAAAAATGGAGTTATGGATCGAGATATAAGTCTTGTTTAACTCGACATCATTCATAAACCTAGCAACGTATGGATATAAATACTCCCCAATGACAACTACTATTGAATAATTCGCCAAGAAATCATGAAACATCTGACGTTCAAGTGGCAAAGGCTTATTGAATATCTTTTTTGCAAGCCTTTCCTTGATAGTAGGCACAGTTAATTGATTAATTTCATTTTCAAAAAAAATCGGGGTACCTAAGACTTGATGTTTATAGTAATAATGATCGTCCCAAATTTCACTATTGTTCAACGGATGCCAAGATAAAATTTGCAAATCAATCTTGTTTTTATCAATTGATTTATCAATTTCATAGGTATATCTATTGGCTCCGGATTGATAAAATTCAGAAACGATAAATAATATTTTTGTCCTACTTTCCATCAAAAAAGCGAATAACTAATGAAGTGATTTTTTCAATATCTTCTTTTGAAAGGTCATGGTAAAATGGCAATCGCAACAAAGTATCAGCAAATCGATCACAATTATCTAGTTCTCTGCCATCGTGTTTATCTTGATAATAAGGACTTTTGTGCAAACTCAAATAATGAAAAACAGGCATGACTTCTTCTTTTCTCATAAAGTCAATCAACGCAGATCGCTCTTCCAAGTTGTTCATTATTAAAGCAAATAAATGTCCATTATTTGTTTGATTTTCATCTAAATCTAAAAATTGAAAACAACCATTTTCTTGTAAATGAATTAATTTCTCATGAAAAAGATTCCAATTTCCGACTCTTTTTTTCTGAATTTCATCCAGATTTTCAAGTTGAGCAAACAAGAAAGCAGCTATAATATCAGAAGGTAAAAAAGACGACCCTATGTCAATCCAACCATATTTATCTACCTCTCCTCGGTAAAACTTGCTCCGATTGGTTCCTTTTTCTCTGATTATTTCTGCGCGGTCAATAAATTGATCGTCATTAATCACTAGCATGCCACCTTCTCCAGAAATAATATTTTTGGTTTCATGAAATGAAAAAGCAGCTAAATGTCCAAAACTACCAAGTGGTTTTCCTTTATAGTAAGAGTCTATAGCTTGCGCTGCATCTTCAATGACATATAAATTGTATTTTTTGGCTAGTGCCATAATTTCATCCATATCGCAGGCCACTCCCCCATAATGCACAGGAACAATAGCTTTGGTTTTTGGGGTAATCAGCGCTTCGATTTTTGAAACATCAATATTTGGATGATTCGGTTTTGAATCCGCAAAGACTATTTTAGCGCCTCTCAAAACAAATGCATTGGAAGTTGAAACAAAAGTGTATGAAGGCATGATAATTTCATCTCCTTCTTTTGTATCAATCAAAATAGCCGCCATTTCCAGCGCATCAGTGCAAGAAGTAGTCAATAAGCATTTTTTGAAATTATACTTCTGCTCAAAAAAATCGTGACATTTTTTAGTATAAACACCGTCACCAGAAATCTTCATGGATTTCACAGCATCTTCGATATACTTAGTCTCATTACCTGTCAAAAATGGCTTATTAAATGGAATCTTCATTTTTGTATTTTTTTAGCTGGAATTCCTACATAAACCCCAGAGTTTAATATATTTTTTGTTACAACTGCTCCAGCACCTGTTTGAGTTCCATTAGTAACTTCGATATTATCAGAAATAACCGTTCCTATTCCTAAATTAACGGCTTCTCCAATTTTACAAAATCCAGCAATTTGAACTCCTGGCGAAATAATCGAATGACTTTTTACAGTAACATCATGTGAAAAATTACAACCGTTGTAAATCAGCACATTCTCACCAATTGAAACATTCATATCAAAAATTCCGCCGGCATAAACAACAGATCCTTGACCAATATGAACTGAGCCATCTATAATATTTGAGGAATGAATGATTTTTCCAAATGGAATTTCATTTTTAAATCTTTCAAAAAGCCCTTTCCGCTCGTCAAAATGATTGTAGCCAATAGCAATCAACAACACATCAAAATTATTATTCTGAAATACTTCTGAAATATCAGGAATATTCCCAAGGATGGGTAGGTTATGTTTCAGTTGACCTTTTAACTCAAAATCGTCAAAAAATCCAACGGGCAAATAATGTTTGCCATTCAATGCAAGATGAGCAATTTGGCGCCCTAAATCACCAGATCCTATGATGGCTAGTCTTTCCATTATTTTATCAGAAATTTTTTACTATTTGCTCCTTCATTAAAAATCAAATCAACCACCGAAACTCCATGCGAAAAAGGTGGATGTTGCTGATGATATTCAGGATAATTTTGATAATCCATCCATTCAACCGTAATATTCTTAGCCGCAAAAGCATCCATATCCATGTAACTTTGTGCTGCGGGACCAGAGATGTAATGCGTACCATTTAATTTCTCAATTGCTTCAATTAAACGCTCGTTTTTGTCTCCGTTTAACTCAAGGCTAGTTGAATCAATAATCTCAGTTGTAATATCTAAAATCTCATTAATTAGTTTAATAAACTTGAGATTAATTTCAGATAAGAATGTAGTGTCCATTTCCAAATACAAGGCCTTAAATATGGGACCAAATTCTTTAAAAAAAGAAGTTTTACCATAATTTGCAACTAAAGTATTCCAATGTTTAATATTCCAATTTTTAAGTGAGACTTCCGTTTCATTAATTTTCTGACTCAAATTTTTCTGACTGACGGGAATAGTTATCCATTGATTTCCCGTTGGTGTTTTGATTAAATTTCTGTTTCTCCAATCGTTTTTTGTGTATTGTACTTCATCATAAATTACAAATATATCCGCTTGACGAATAATGTCAAAATATCCCTTCCATGGAATGTAGTTAGATTGAAGTATGGCCACCTTTTTCATCAGACTGTCCAAATTAATTTAGGCCTAACTGCCCCATTTATTTTTCCAAAATAGGCACTGTTTCGTTCTTTATCTTCAACTTCGAAGTTAATAATATTGTCAACATTCCAAAGTGGTCTAAGTTCAGGTGAATTGAAATACATATTTATTGAATACACACCATCATTTAGCAAATCTTTTGGTATGATACATGTCCCCGAACTTATGCCATTTTCATCCGTTTGAAAATCAAAACCTGATCCAAAAACAACATCCTCGTTTAAATCAATAAAATCGATTGCAACCTTTACAATTTTTGATTCTGAAAGATTCCAAAAAGATATTTTAATTGAGATATCTTCTGTAATAAAAGGACTTTCAGGAACAACAACTACAGATTTTAATTTAATATTTTCATTTCCAACAGCTAGTTCTTTTGTTTCAAAAGTTACCTTTTGCTTTAAATTTTGAGCATTTATTCTCATATAATGCTCAACTGTCTCCTCTGCGCTTCCAGTAAAAACAACTTTTCCGCGCTCCATCAAAATCCCTCTATTACAAAGTGATTTTACGGCAGCCATATTGTGACTTACAAAAAGAACAGTTCTTCCTTGACTACTTACGTCTTTCATTTTGCCTAAGCATTTTTTTTGAAATTCGGCGTCACCCACTGCAAGTACCTCATCAACGATCAAAATTTCCGGTTCCAAATGCGCTGCTACCGCGAAAGCTAATCGCACATACATTCCAGAAGAATATCTTTTTACTGGAGTATCAATGTATTTTTCAACTCCTGAAAAGGCAACAATTTCATCGAATTTAGAACGGATTTCAGATTTTGTCATCCCTAAAATAGCTCCATTCAAGAAAATGTTTTCTCTTCCTGTCAATTCAGGATGAAAACCTGTACCAACTTCCAGTAAAGATGCAATTCTACCTTTGATTTTTATTTCTCCTTTTGTAGGAGAAGTTACTTTTGATAAAATCTTTAATAATGTGCTTTTTCCAGCACCATTTCTACCGATTATCCCTAAAACTTCGCCTTTTCGAGCTTCAAAATTAATGTCTTCGATTGCCCAGACATATTTCGAATTACCTTTTTCCTCGCGAGAATTTTCGCCAGTAATTTTCTCATAAGGATCTTCTTTGCCTCTGATCTTGTGCAACCAACGGTTGAAGTCATGTGCAACAGTGCCTGTACTAACCTGACCTAATTGATATTGCTTGAATAAATTTTCTACTTTGATGGCTGGCATCTTCTAAATGTGTTATGTTCTGGACATCTGAAAATCAGACAGTATCCATGAAGTTTTTTTCTACTCGATTAAAAATAATGACTCCTAAAATCAATACTACTAATGAAAAAATAGTTGTATAAATCAAGCCAGAAATATCTAAATAACCAATTCCAAAAAAAGCATATCTAAAATTTTCAATTATTGGAGTGATCGGATTATAAGATAATATTTGATGTAATTTCCCTGAGGTAAAACTCAAAGGATAAATAATTGGCGTGGCATACATTAATAACTGAATACCAAATGTCAACAAGAAGCTTAGGTCACGGTATTTGGTAGTTAAGGCAGAAAAAATGATTCCTAAACCTAATCCCATTATGGCCATCAATAATATCAGAACAGGTAATAATAAAATAGTTTCATTGATATTAATTTGTGCGCCATGAAAATAAACTCGGTAAAGCGCTATTCCTACAAATAGCAAAACTTGAATTCCAAGCTTAATTAGGTTGGAAATGACGATCGAAATAGGTGTAGCCAATCGTGGGAAATATACTTTACCAAAAATTCCAGCATTTGCTACAAAAGTATTTGATGTTTTACTGAAACAATCTGAAAAATAGTTCCATAATGTAATACCTGATAAATAAAACAAAATAGGGTCAACATTATCAGTTGGAATTTTGGCGATTCTACTGAAAACAAAATAAAACGTAATGGTTGTGAACAAGGGTTGAATGAAAAGCCACAAAGGCCCAAGCACAGTTTGTTTGTATACAGAAACAAAATCTCTTCTTACAAAAAGCAAAATTAAATCTCTATATCTCCAAAGTTCCTTTAAATTAATATCTAACCAATGTCGCTTAGGTCGAATTATTTCCGACCAATTTTCATCCTTACTCATACTTTTCCAATCCTATTTTGTCAAACTAAATCATTCTTAATACTTTATAGAAGGCAACATTCCCAAAGAATCTAATCTGTTGAATTATGAACAAAAATAGATTTTTTTTTTATAATATGCATGAAAACTTGATTAACAAAACAAACTAATTCAAATAATTATTTGCCGGTTAATAAGTTAATTTCAGTGATTTTTATAAATTCATCTTCTGATTCGTTATCAATCATTTCAATTGACTCTACTCCATTTTTAGGCTCGACGACAAGTAAAATTGCTAAGAAAGGCAACAATGGGGCTCTCAAACGGACAAGCACCCCAAAAATAATCGATGAAAACCCAGTGATAAAGCCAAATATCAAAATGAAAAAGAAACTAAAAAGTAAAAATTCATTTTCACGAATCATTTTTATCCTCCGCTTTCGATCTTTGGTAAAAAATTTATAGACAAAATAAATTAAAATGGTACTCTCGATACCATTTAAAAACAAAGAAACCGACAATGCTTCCCAGATATAAGGCCTAAATAATCCTGCTAAAATTGCTTCAGGGAAAACCTTAATCAAACCAACGGGAGAATAGTCAGTTACCTCAATGCTGTATTTCTTGCCTGTGTATAATTTATTTTCGTTAAAATCCTTGGTTTGAACTTCGGCTTCTTTGATGTATTTCTCCACTGAAACTTCATTCCCATATGATTGAATTCCTGCAAAAAAACCTCCAATACTTACTATTCCGATGAAAAACTGAACAGTTCTTTTTATAAATGGGGTACTAAATCGATTTGATATCCTAGAACTCAATGCAATAAAAACAGGAAGCATCAATGAAATTAACACTACAGATCTTAAATGATACATCATCCAAATGTGAAAGGCAATGATTAAAAAGCTGGTTAATTTAGACTTTTGATGTCCGATTAACAAACTAAAAACATGGGTTACTATTGAAAAAATAGATATCACAACCAAAGTATCTTTAGAAATCCCTGTACACCAGAAACTCAAAGACGGAATAAATAATATTGCGTAAGTAACCCAACGATTTGAATCTGGAAAAACTTTCAATACTAATTCATAAAATCGCCAAGTTACATTGGCAGTAATTGTAGCAAGAAGGACTGCTATTGTTAAAAAACTATTCCCTGAAATAAAAGAAAATAAAGAAACTACCTTACCAACAAAAAAAGATTCCTTCTCAGTCATAATCCACCTGGGAGGCAAACCTGTATTTATATCATATAAATTCATAAAGTCTGGCGAATTAAAATCGTTCAAAAGATTATTCAAGTATAAATCGGGCGATTTCAAAAATAATTTATTCATACAGCCCGCCATATCGTAAAATGCAATGGAATCTCCACCTTTCACATAGAAAATATAATACAATGAAAATACGATCGCAAATCCAATTTTATAGAATAGATGTTTTAAATAATCTTTGTAATACTCTTTTCCACTATTTTTTGATACTTTGTATAAAGCAAATCCTAGAATTAAAATTAACCAAATGAACAAAACGGCAAAATCAATAATTGTAAAAAAAGTCAGCCTTTTGGCTGTATCATTAAATACAAAAAATGAAAAGGATATTCTATCCATACTGTTCTAAATTGTCAATTTTCAAAGTTAATAAAACTATTGATTTTAAATTTGATTTATATATAAAGCAAAATTAAAAGAACCTACACGAAAAAATCGCAGTATCATCAACCAAATTCCTTGCGGCACGCCACTCGTCGAGCTTGGAGAAAATCAAATTGTTCATGTCTTCCATTTTCAATGGGTAATAACTGTGAACCAATTTTATCAATCGTTCCAGCTCGAAAAATTCATTTTTTTCATTTTCCAATTCGATGATTCCATCTGTATACATTACCAAAGTCGTATTCGGCCCCAACTCCAAACTTCCTGGATTAATGAATGGCAATTCTTCTAACATCCCCAAACCAATGGAACCTTGGTCCAGCATTTGCACTTTTTTACCATTCGTTATAAACGGATGATTGTGACCCGCATTAATGTAGTTTAATTTTCTCGTAACAGCGTTGTAATGCGCGACAAAAAATGTGATGAATTTTTCGCCTTTAGCACTCCTGATTACTTTTTTATTTAATTCTTCTACCAAAAAATCAAGCTCAAAGCGCTGATAACTAAATAACGTTCGAATTGTCGCTTGAAAATTGGCCATCAACATTGCCGCACTGATTCCTTTCCCAGAAACATCAGCAATGCAAATAATATATTCATCTTCACCCAAAGGAATAAAATCATAATAATCTCCGCCAACTTCATGTCGAGGCGTATATTTTGCTGAAATGTCCATTTTTCGATTCGAAGGCAAGTCAGAAGGAAAAAGCAATTTCTGCATTTCCGAAGCAACTTCCAACTCCTTTTTTATTCGCTCTTGAATGATTCCCAATTTGGTCATTCGTTTATTCTCAACAGCAACTACAATGATATTCGCCAAGGTTTGAATAAAAGTCATGTTGGTCAACGTTTCAGTCAACCTCAACTTTTCATGCTCTAAACCTGCTACCAGCAAATAAGCCAATGGCTCATTTTTGTGAAAAACGGGAACCACCACATCAAATTCATCAATAATTTTAGATGGTGATGATTCAATCACCGTAATTTCTTTGAAACGAGATAAATCCTCTTTTACATTGATGTCTTTGACTTTACCTTTAAATCCAACTTTCAACAAACTCAACCATTCATCTTGCTTGTGAAACAATACAAACTTATCGAATCCTAGCTGTTCTTTTAAAATGAAGCCTAAAATTCTTGTCAATTGATCGACTGGCTGATTCGAATTAATCGCATTGGTAATTTCCAACAAGGAATTTAACTTAAACTCTTGCAGCGAAATTTGATGCTCTAAATGTTGAATCAGTTTATCTTGCATGTCTTATTTCTTTGCCAATTGACGAATTGCCGCCATTTCTTTGAATTTTTCTTTTACTTCGCCCGCTGGACTTCCGAAATAAGTAACCCCAGGTTTTAAGTCTTTAGAAATTCCAGATTGAGCTAACACAACAGAACCTTTGCCCAAAACAAGATCACTCGCAACGCCGACTTGGCCCCACAAAATCACATTGTCTTCCATAGTCACGCAACCAGCCACACCTGTATGTCCTGCCATCAAGCAGTTTTTACCGACAATCGTATCATGTCCAATGTGCACTTGGTTGTCGATTTTAGTGCCAGCGCCAATTCTCGTTGTAGAGGAAACTCCCGCGTCAATTGAACACAAAGCACCAATTTCCACATCTCGCTCAATCCAAACATTTCCACATGAATGCATTCTTTCTCTGCCTTCGGGTTTCTGTTTGTAATAAAATGCATAATGTCCCAAAACTGAATTTGGTCCGATAATCGCGTTTTCTTCAATCACTGTGTCATCGCCGATATAACAGCCTGGATGAATGGTAACATGTGCACCAATTTTCACCCGATGTCCAATAAAAACATTTGGGTAAATCAATGCAGAATCATCAATTTCACAATCTTCACCTATCATTTCTGATTGTGGCTTGAAAGGCGAAAAATACTTGGTTAAGCGATTGTAATCATCAAAAGGATTCTTGGATATAAGCAAAGATTTTCCTTCTGGACATTCCACTTCTTGGTCAATCAAAATGATTGTCGCTGCACTTTTGAGCGCTTTTTGGTAATATTTAGGATGATCCACAAAAACCAAATCACCAATTTCGACCCTGTGAATCTCATTGATTCCAGTAACCAATTGATCTCCATCTCCAACAAATGAAGCGTCAATCAATTCAGCTATTTCAGCAACTTTATGTGGTTGTTTTAACTTCATTCCAAACAATTCTAATTGTATAAAATTACTTTCAATTAGCACTCCATTTTGATGCAAGTTGTTATTTTATCATTGTTGGGTTGTTAATTACAAATTTTTCTTTTTTTTGAACGAATCTTGAACATGGCTGTATTCCAATTCAACAAAAAACGAACTCAAATGAAAAACTTTCTTTTAATCACATTTATCACTTTGAACATTTCCATTTTTGGACAAACAAAAATTATCGCCTTGAAAAGTCACAGTGGTGATTCGAAATTCTTGAATAATGAAACTGATTGTAATTTTGGAATTTCTCCCGTAAAACTTGATTCTGTTGTGAAAATTGGTCCAAAATGCATCGTTGAAATCGATAATTTTGGTGGTCGAGATACAATTTTCGAACATCCTTCATTCTTGAATCCAAACATCACTTTGGAGGAACTCAAAAAACAATATACAAGAATCAAATTTGTTGGTTTTGAAAAAGATTGGAAAGAATCAAATGGACTCAAAACCAAACCACGCAAAGGAAGCTTATATTTGTTTGGAATTCTTATGATTGGGGTTTTTATTTCACAATGGAGAAAAAACTTATCAGTAAAATATTAAAATTTTAAAAATGAAACACTTAACTCTTTTTTTATTTCTGATATTGATTTTCAATTATGGATTTGCACAAACGAAAATCATTGCTTTTAAAAGTCATTCAGGAAATCCAGTTGATTTTGATGCCACTTTGGAAAATGACAATTTTGGAGACTTTCCTGAGATGCACATGATCAAAATTTTTGATACAGTGAAAGTAATATCTGACAGTCAATATGTGGAAGTTTGGCACATGGAAAATTATCAGCTTTTGCAAGACAGTTTAAGAAAAAACTACTATTACAGTGACACAAATTTAATTGATCCAATTTACAGATCAGACACCAAAATAATTAAAGAAAACTATCCGCCTTACATTATTTTCAAGCAAAATGAACCCCAAAAGAAAATCAAAGGAAAAAGTAAAACAAAAACCAACAACTTGTGGCTATTGTATTTAATTCTCGGCGGAAGTTTAACACCTTTTGTCCTTCAATTTTTCAAAAAACCTGAAACTAAAAATTAGTTGAAATGATTGAAAAAATGATCAATCGGAGTTTGTTGGTGTTTATTGTGCTGTTCGCAATTACGCTGCCTTTTCCAATGCATTTTTTTCCTTCATTTGGATTTTTAGTCAGCGATTTTTTTCAAGCAATCAATGAATTTACTGCGACTCATATTTTTGGAGTAAACTTTAAATTCATCTCCAACATTGAATCAGATTCTCTTGGACTTTATATTCATTATTTTCATTTATCGCTCATTTCATTGTTGTTAGGTTTCGCTTGGTCCAAATGGTTTTTGCGATTTTCTGACAATCAAATTTTGTATTTCTTACAAGTTTCAGCAAGTTATATTTTAGCGTTTTTTCTGCTGAAATATGGCGTTGATAAAATTTTCAAAGTTCAATTTTATTTTCCCGAACCAAATACACTTTTCACGCCGCTAGGTTATTTGTCGAAAGATATTTTGTTTTGGTCAACTGTTGGTTCTTCCTACAGCTATTCTTTGATTTCAGGTATTTTGGAAATCATTCCAGCGATTTTGTTGCTCAACAGAAAAACAAGATTGTTGGGCGCATTTATCGCCTTTGGAGTGATGTTACATGTGTTAATAATCAATTTCAGCTTTGATATTTCAGTCAAAATCTTGAGTTCTTACCTTTTAATTCTTTGTTTGATTTTAATAATGCCTTATCTAAAAAGTCTTTATGGTATTTTCTTCAGCCAAGAAGAACGATTTACAAGACCTACATTTGAAAATGTCAATCCAATCAAAAATCGATTTCAAAAACTATTCAAAGCGATTTTGATTGCGGCCATGCTTTTTGAATCCTTGTATTTTTTCGCAGAAAACAACATTTACAACGACGATTTAACGCCTAGACCTAAATTTCATGGTGCTTATCAGGTAAAATCAAACTTTGGCTTGACCTCAATGGCGTATAAAACAGATTCAAAATATTTCGGAAAAATTGATTCTATCAAAAGAATTTTCATTCATCGTCGTGGCTATTTGATTTTGCAATTTCAAGACGAGCATTTCCGTGATTTTCCAACTGCTTTCAATGAAGCTAAAAATTCATGGATTGTAAATATGCCGAAAAAGCAAATAGAAGTGCACATTGATAAAGCCAATGACTTTTATTTTTTCACTTGGGAAGAAATAGATTTGGTGGATAAAAAACCTGTCAGATTTTATTTTGAACTCAAAACTGAAAAGATTGACTTAAAAAACTTACCACTTTCAAAACCACTTTTTCACTGGTTTGTGGCTTAATTAGAAAATCATTTTTTTAAACTTTTGACGCAAAGCTTTTTTGTAATCTGCAGGATAAGTTCTCTTTCCTGTAAAAACATCTGTCATCGCTTCTGCAAACAGTTGACCGTATTTGGAAAGCAACATGTTTCGAATGGTTTGACTTTCGTAAAACATTTTGGCGATTAGTACGCCGGTTTTTAATTCTGGTAATAGGCTTTTATTCAACTTTTGATTATAGAGTTCTTCGGACGTTGTTTCATCCAAATCACTTTCAATCAAAGCTTCAGCACAAAGTTTACCGCTCAAAATAGCGTTTGACAATCCTTCTGCAACAATTGGATCTGCAAAACCTGCAGTATCGCCAGTCAAGAAAACTTTGTTTTTCACAAAATAATCTGTTCGCGGAGAAACGGGAATTACAAAACCATGCGCATCTTCCGAAATGATATTTTCAATGCCCAAGGTTTTTAAATAAGCTTGATAAAATGCTTTCAAATTCAAATTGTCTTTGGATTTTCTCAAAACCCCTACGCCAATCGACAGATGATTTTTCTTCGGAAAACACCATCCATATCCTCCAGGAACAGCGTCGATATCGAACCTCACATCTTTCGAAAGTCGTTCAAAATCAGCTGGTGAAACTTCCACTTCATATTCCAACGCCGGAATAACATTTCTAGTTTCTTTCCAACCCAACATTTTTGCTGTCGCACTCAATGCACCATCAGCAGCAATGATAAATTTGGCTTGAACGATTCCATTTTCAGTATGAATTTGATTTACCTCTCCCAATTCAATCGAAGTAACTTTATGATTTTGGAGCAATTTAGCGCCATTTTCAACTGCTTTTTCGACAATTAAAAAATCAAAAGTGTCACGCATCACCATTGAAATGATTGGCGTTTCTCTGTGAGTTGTGAGTTTGAGGTTCTTTTTTTGAAAGAATGTATCGACAGCAAAAAATTCAGCTTCGATCGCACTTGAAATATCAAATGGAATCAATTTTCTTCCACGCTCAACCAAACCGCCACCGCAAGTTTTATATCTTGGCAACGTTTCTTTGTCTAAAATTGCAACCGAAAATCCATGTTTCGCCAACTCATAGGCAGCCATACCTCCTGAAGGTCCACTACCAATTACCGCTACATTAAATACATTCATGCCGTAAAAATAGAAAGTAAATTCAAAATGAAGATTGAATAGCTATTTTAAAGCTAGAAAATTAATTTCCATCCTTTCAAAATCTTTTTGTCATACAAAAACTGACATTCCGTCATTTATTTGAAGAAGGAAATGACTTCCTCTTTCCATTTTGTCATAAAATCCTTCTTTTTTTTCAACGGCATAAAAATTGACTTTGAGAAGGAAATCAAATTGAAAATTTAATAATAAACATAATGGGAAAGATTATCGGAATCGACTTAGGAACTACAAACTCTTGTGTTTCTGTAATGGAAGGAAACGAACCAGTTGTAATTGCTAACTCAGAAGGAAAAAGAACAACGCCATCTATCGTGGCATTTGTTGAAGGAGGTGAGCGTAAAGTTGGAGATCCTGCCAAAAGACAAGCGATCACCAACCCAACAAAAACGATTAACTCTATCAAACGTTTCATGGGTTCATCTTTTGATGACATGAAAGCGGAAGCAGGAAGAGTTCCTTACGAAATAGTAAAAGGCGACAACAATACTCCAAGAGTAAAAATTGACGAAAGAACATATACTCCTCAAGAAATCTCTGCAATGATTCTTCAAAAAATGAAGAAAACTGCTGAAGATTATTTAGGTCAAGAAGTAACTGAAGCAGTTGTAACTGTACCAGCATATTTCAACGATTCTCAACGTCAAGCGACTAAAGAAGCTGGTGAAATAGCAGGTTTAACAATCAAAAGAATCATCAACGAGCCTACAGCAGCAGCTTTGGCTTACGGTTTAGATAAAAAAGGAATTGACCAAAAAATCGTTGTTTTTGACTTCGGTGGTGGAACACATGACGTTTCTATTTTAGAATTAGGTGATGGCGTTTTTGAAGTATTAGCAACAGACGGAGATACACATTTAGGTGGTGATGATGTTGATAATACAATCATTGACTGGTTGGCTGACGAGTTCAAAAATGACGAAGGAATTGACTTGCGTTTAGATCCAATGGCATTGCAACGTTTGAAAGAAGCTGCTGAGAAAGCGAAAATTGAACTTTCTTCAACAACTTCTTCAGAAATCAACTTGCCATACATCATGCCGGTGAATGGTATTCCAAAACACTTAGTAAGAACTTTACAACGTTCAAAATTTGAGCAATTAATTTCTTCTATCGTTGAAAGAACTATCGCTCCTTGTCGTTCAGCTTTGAAAAACGCTGGTTTATCAACAAGCGATATCGACGAAGTAATTTTGGTTGGTGGTTCTACAAGAATTCCAGTTATTCAAGATGCAGTTGAACGTTTCTTCGGAAAAGCGCCTTCTAAAGGTGTAAATCCTGATGAAGTGGTTGCAGTTGGTGCAGCAATTCAAGGTGGAGTTTTAACAGGTGAAGTAAAAGACGTATTGCTATTAGACGTTATTCCATTGTCTGTTGGTATCGAAACAATGGGTGGTGTAATGACTAAATTGATCGAAGCAAACACGACAATTCCTACAAAAAAATCTGAAACTTTCTCTACAGCGTCAGACAATCAACCTTCAGTTGATATTCATGTGATTCAAGGTGAACGTCCAATGGCAAATGACAACAAATCTTTGGGTCGTTTCCAATTGACAGACATTCCACCAGCACAAAGAGGTGTTCCACAAATCGAAGTAACTTTTGACATCGATGCAAATGGTATCATGCACATTTCTGCGAAAGACAAAGGAACTGGAAGAGAGCAATCAATCAAAATTGAAGCTTCTTCAGGATTGAGTGATGAGGATATCAAAAGAATGCGTGCAGAAGCTGAGGCGAATGCAGATGCAGACAAAAAGAAAATGGAAGAAGTTGAAAAAATCAACAAAGCAGATTCCTTGATTTTCCAAACTGAACGTCAATTGAAAGAATACGGAGATAAAATCCCAGCAGATAAAAAACAACCAATCGAAGATGCTTTGGCTGAATTGAAAGTTATTTTTGAAGCAAAAGACATGGCAAACATGGACGCAGCAATGGACAAATTAAACAATGTTTTCCAAGCAGCTTCTCAAGATATGTATAACGCAGCTAATCCTCAAGGAGGTGACGCTGGTGCTGGTCAACAAGCAGAAGGTAATCCAGCGGATGAAGTTACTGATGTTGACTTCGAAGAAGTGGATGAGAAAAAATAATTTCTATCAAACTATAGCAAAGCCGATTCTCAGGAGTCGGCTTTTTTTATTTAAAACTAAAAAGCCGGAGTGAAATATCCCCGGCCTTTAGTATTTATGCGTATTTAATTTAAATTTTAATCGTCAATCTTAACAAGAAATTTCTTCCTGCTTGCGGGAAATAATAATTTTCATTGATTCGTTTTCCTCCTGAAATATAGCCAAAAGTATAGCCATTATTTTCATACATCGTATTCAAAATATTGTTAGCTAAAATCCCAACATTTATTTCTCTCATACTTTTGATTTTGATGCAATAATTTACAATCAAATTATTGGTAAAATAGGCAGTTATTTTTTTTGATTCGTTTGAAGTATTGTCCAAATATTGTTTGCCAACATATTTTGCTTGCCAATTTAATGTCAAGTTTTTTACAGGTTCATATTGTAAGCCCAATGCTGCAATCACATTTGGTGAAAATGCGATATCGGTATTCGAATGTTGAATCACTGTCTGAATCATGTTTCCATTTACATCATAATTGTCGTAATTATCAACGTATTCTGTGAAATTTTGAATTTTATTAATGCTTAAAGTGAAATTACCTGTCAAACTCAATTTTTTCGTTAGTAAATATCCTGCTTCAACCTCAATTCCTGAACGGTAACTTTTAGCTACATTAGCACGATTATAAGCGCCTACATCATTAATTTGTCCTGTCAGAATCAACTGATCTTTGTAATTCATCAAATAGTAATTGGCATTCAAAAATATTTTTCGTGCATGAAATCTGTAACCGACTTCTGCATTTTGCAGTTGCTCTGGTTTTGGCCTGCTATAGATTGAACTTTGAACAAAATCATCTCTCACAGGCTCGCGGTTGGCAACACTGAAAGATGCATAAAAATTATTTCTGCTATTCAAATCAAATGACAAACCCAGTTTTGGATTGAAAAATGTAAACTGAACATTCTGAGTCAAGGGAATTAAATTACCATAATATTGATCGTCGCCATTGTATTTGTAACCAATATGGCGGATTTGAAGATCTACAAAAAAGTTAAATCGTTTCAATTGATAATTCGCTTTTGCGTAAGCACTTGCCTCAAATTTATTTGCTTTGTTGTCATAATAATGTTGATTGATTTCACTTTGAGAGGCTGTTCGTGCCCAAATGATTTCTCCAAAATGTTTTCCATCATATTGATTGGCTCCCCCACCAACAATCATTTTGAAATTTTTCAAATTATTGTAAGTCAATGAAAAAATAGCACCATAAAAATTATTGTCAAGCCATCTTCGTCGAATCAAATCGGTTTTAGTAATGGTATCATTTCCATAAATCACTGGTGTCAATCCATAGGTTGAAAACGATTGATTCAACCGGTATTGCTCATAATATCCAGCACCATGTGTAAAATGTGCGGCTGTATTCAAAGCTAATTTCGGATTGAAAATATGAGAAAAATGCAGTTGAAAATGATCTTGTTGGTAATTATCAGTTTCATTTTTGTAAGTGTAATAGTTGTATTTTCTTGGATCTGAATTGAATAAATTTAAGGAATCTTGTGCAGTTTGATAAGTACCGCCAGGATAATAATTATTGTAGAAATGAGACAATAAACTATCTTTGTTTCCTTTCAATTTGGCTTCTGGAATTCCATACCATGCTTGGTAGGTTGCTTCCTTTCCCCCAAAAACATTCGCTTTTAGAATCGATTTTTTTCCAACCCACGCACCCGAAAGATAAAACGATTTTAAATTGGAATTAGAGCGGTCCACATATCCGTCAGAAACAATGCGAGAAAGTCTAGCGTCTACTACAAAATGATTGTTTATCAAACCAGTACCCACTTTTACAGTATTTCTCAATGTGTTGAATGAACCTCCAGAATTATCCAATTCTACATAAGATTCTTTGCGAATGTTGTCTGATTTGATATTGATACTAGAACCAAAAGCTGCAGCGCCATTCGTTGATGTTCCTACTCCTCGTTGCACTTGGATATTGTCTGAAGACGAAGCAAAATCCGGCATATTCACCCAAAAAACGCCGTGCGATTCCGCGTCATTTAATGGAATTCCATTTACTGTTACATTTGTCCTTGTGGGATCAACACCACGAATTCTTATTCCCGTGTATCCAACTCCTGCGCCTGCATCAGAAGTGACAACTGTTGATGGAGTTGATTGCAACAAATAAGGCAAATCTTGCCCAAAATTGTTTTGCTGAATTTCTTTTTCATTCAAATTCGTGTATGTTGTTGGAGTTTTTGAATCTGCTCGAACTGCAGCCACTTGAACTTCCTCTATCATAAATGCTGACTGAGTCAAAATCCAATTTTTCTCGACATCACTTCCTTTTACGAGTAACTTCATCGATTGCGTTTCATATCCAAAAGAAGAAACAATGACTCGAATAGAATCATCTTTGATTCCTTTCAAAAGATAAAGACCATCTTTTCCACAGGTCGAACTGTTATAGGATTGTTCGATACTGATTTTGGCGCCAACGATAGGAATTCCATCCTGATTGGTGACTTTCCCGTTCAAATTGTGTTGAGCAAATGCACTGAAAGACGTTACCAGTGCGAGTAAAGTTGTGATTTTGGTAATCCTTGTTTTCATTTTTTTAAAAATTTAACAAGAATAAGGGGCTAATTCTCTGAATGTGAATAATTAGCTATTAATATTAAAGTATCATCTTCCCTACGCAGGCATTATCCTGACAGGTTCAATGGGTATAATCTCAGCCCTTTTGAGGCACCCCTTAGAGATGGTACAAATGTATGAAATATAAACTTGAATCGATGAAAAAATTAATAAAACAAAAAAGCCAAGCTTCAAAAATGAAACTTGGCTTCAGAAAAATTCTATTTGATTAACCTAAAAATGGATATCTATAATCGTTTGCTGGAACAAAAGTTTCCTTGATTGTTCTAGCAGAAGCCCAACGCAACAAATTCATTGAAGCACCGGCTTTATCATTCGTGCCTGAACCTCTTGCACCGCCAAATGGTTGTTGACCTACAACTGCTCCTGTTGGCTTGTCGTTGATATAGAAATTTCCAGCGCTATTTTCTAATTTTTTAGTCGCCAAATTAATTGCATATCGGTCATTTGCGATAATTGAACCTGTCAAAGCATAATCTGAAGTTTGATCCAAAATGGTCAATGTAGCTTCGAAATCTTTTGGTTCGTAAACATAAATTGTCAAAACCGGTCCAAAAATCTCTTCACACATCGTTTTGAATTTTGGATTGGAAGTCACAACCAATGTTGGCTCGATAAAATAACCTTTAGATTTATCATAATTTCCTCCTGCAATAATTTCAGCATCTGAAGAAGCTTTGATACCATCAATATATGCCGCAATTCTATCAAAAGCTCTCTCGCTAATTACCGCATTAACAAAATTACTAGTATCTTCAGGAGAACCCATTTTCATGGAATTTACTTGTTCAACAGCTATTCTTTTTACATCATTCCAAAGGTTTGAAGGAATGTAAGCACGAGAAGCAGCAGAACATTTTTGACCTTGGAATTCGAAAGCACCACGTGTCATTGCTGTCGCAACTTCAGCAGCATTTGCAGATTCATGCACCATGATAAAATCTTTTCCACCAGTTTCGCCAACAATTCTAGGATAACTTTTGAAATTTTCAATATTATTTGCAATTCCTTTCCATAAATCCCGGAAAACACCAGTTGAACCTGTGAAGTGCAATCCTGCAAAATCCTTGTGTTTGAAAATCACGTCACCAGCATCTTTTCCGCTCACCGTAACCATATTGATTACACCGTCAGGCAAACCTGCAGCTTGGAACAATTCCATAATTACTTGTGCTGAATAAATTTGTGTTTCAGCAGGTTTCCAAACTACCACATTTCCCATCATCGCAGGAGCAGCAGAAAGATTCGCAGCAATAGAAGTAAAATTAAAAGGTGTTAATGCAAAAACAAAACCTTCCAAAGGTCTATACTGCAAACGATTCCACATTCCAGGTAAAGATTCAGGTTGCTCTTTATAGATTTGCGTCATATATTGCACATTGAATCTAAAGAAATCAATCAATTCGCACGCAGCGTCGATTTCAGCTTGAAAAACATTTTTAGATTGCGCCAACATCGTAGCGGCATTCATTCTTGCTCTAAAAGGTCCAGCTAATAAATCCGCAGCACGTAAAAATACAGCAGCTCTATCTTCCCAAGGCAAATTCGCCCATGCTTCCTTTGCATTCAAAGCAGCTTCGATTGCTTTTTCAACATGTGATTTATCCCCTTGATTATATGTTCCAAGCACTTTTGCATGCTCGTGAGGCGGAGTCAAAGATTTTTTGTTTGATGTAAAAACTTTTTCAGAACCAATATACATCGGAATGTCAATTGGCGCCTGATTATACATTTGGTTGTAAGTTGACAATAAGGATTCACGTTCCGGAGAACCAGCAGCGTATGCTTTTACTGGCTCATTCACCGCAACAGGAACTGTTGAAATCGAATTTGACATATTAAATAATTTTGGTATAAAATTAATGAATTAATATGACGAAAGAGACTATAAAATCTATCAATTAAAATAATCTTGCTAATCTATTGTACTAGAGAACTGTATTTTAAATAGAAAATTTGCAGAATTCGTTTAACATTGCTATTTTAACGAAAACTTTCAACGTGCAAAAACTTTTACTTATCGTTTTCATTACTTTTTCGATCCATTTTTACTTCGGACAAAATATAGAAAAAATCGAACAGGAGTTAAAGGAAAACCCGACAACACGCATTCAAAATGCGGCTATTTTGAGAAAACACTATGCAGCTTTTGCAACTGATTCCCTTTTTAACTTGGGTACATATTTAATTCAGGCAGGCTTAAAAGATGAAAATCTACCTGTTGTTATGTATGGGAAACTTGTATTGTCAAGTTTTTATAATTTGAATGGCAAGACTGAGATCAGTATTAGAAATCTGAATGATTGCATTATTTACTACAAGAAAAACGGAAATATTGAAAGGTTAGCAGACGCTCAAAATTTGTTAGGCATCGCCTATATCTATGCAGGACAATATAATAGTGCTGCAAATTCATTTGTGAAGTCAATAAAAAATTCAGAAAAACTGGATGAAAGCACCGAGTCATTTATTGCTCAACTTAATTTAAGCGAAGTATACATACGAGAAGAAAAACTTGACCTAGCTGAAGTTGAAGCAAAGTCATTTATTGAAAAATGTAAAAGAATAAACGCGAACAATGGATTAAAAAAAGGCTATGATTGTTTAGCTAAAATCAATATGCAAAGAAATAATGTTGATTTAGGAATCTATTATTACGAAAAAGCGCTTCAACTGGCAATGAAAGATAAGTCCATTTTAGGACGGGCTTCTGCATTCAACAATATTGCCATCGCTCATTTTGCAACAGATAAACTTGATTTATCATATCAATATTTTAAGAAAGCATTAGAACTAAGAATAAAATTAGGAAGACCTCAAGAAATCGCTGAAAGTTATTATAATCTAGGAGATTGGAATTTTTTTCAAGAAAAGTATGATGAAGCATTGAGTTATTATCAACTTTCGTTAAACAAAGCGCAAGAAAATAATCTAAACCGAGAAATTGCGGATGCGCTAGATAAAATTTCGATGTGTTATGAATCAAAAGGTGATTATAAAACATCATTAGAATATGCGCGAAAATATCAAGAAGTTGAAGCTGAAAATTATAAAAGAAATCGAACTACAGAATTCGATTTACAGAGAACAATCTATGAAATTGAGCGTGAAGAACAATCTTTAAAGCAAAAAAAACGGGAAGATAAAATTGAGAATAATGTGCACATAGAACAAGGTAGAGGTAGAATAATCATCATCAGTTTCGCTGTTATTACTGCGCTAATGATTGGTTTTTACTATCTACTATCTTCTAGAAGAAAAGCCAATGCAGCTTAAAAAGTGGATAATTCTATAAAAAACGAGAATCGTATTTGAATGAGAATATTTTAGTATCGTACACTTCTTCAAACAAATGCGGATAATATCTTTCCATTTCTTTGTGCATCAATTCAATGGGCAAGTCATTAAATTCACCATAAAAATGAAGATATTCCATGAATTTTTTCCCACTTACAAAAGGTTGAAAAAGTGAATCTTCATTTCCATAAAAATCCAAGGGGTCAACTTTCGAGATTCTGCAAATTCTTTTATCAAAAGCGGGTGTGCATTTTACCCATTTACCATCAATGTATAGTGAAACAAAACCATGAAAGACAATTTCTGGTCGTTTTAAATATTCAGTCAATTTTTCGACTCCAATGTGATTTGTGACAACTGCAAAACCCAATTTTGATGGAATATTAACCTTTCTAGCCAATGCAGCAAGGACAATAGATTTTTCAACGCACCAAGCACGGTTTTTCGTGAAAATATAACTTGCTTTTAGACTTTCAGATTTTAAATCTAAGTGATACGGATCATAAATAAACCCATCTCTTATCTGATTATATAACCAAACAGCAATTTCTTTTGATGTAAAATGTTCTGGAACATTCTCAAAAAATCCATCAAAGACAGGCGCATTAAAATCTAAAAAACTTGTTGGTGCCAAAAATTCTTCAAATCCTTTCATCAACAAAAAATTGAATTACTATGCGTATAATTCTACTTGTAGTTGAGCAATTTTATCATCTTTCAAATACTCATCGTAAGGCATCATTTTGTCGATGAAACCTGTCGGAGTTATTTCAATGATTCTATTTGCAACCGTTTGAACTAATTCGTGGTCATGCGAAGTAAAAATGATTGTTCCGTTGAAATCATTCATTCCATTATTCAATGCCGTGATTGATTCCAAGTCCAAATGATTCGTTGGTTCGTCCATCATCAATAAATTTGCTTTGGCAAACATCATTTTAGACAACATACAACGCACTTTTTCTCCTCCTGAAAGCACTTTTGCACTTTTGAAAGCTTCTTCTCCTGAGAATAACATTCTTCCTAGGAAACCACGAATATTCACCTCTTCTTTTTCCTCATCTGTTTGCGCATATTGACGCAACCAATCCATCAAAGAAAGATCGTCTATGAAGAATGAAGTGTTGTCATTTGGTAAATACGCTGTCGTAATGGTTGTACCGTATAAAAACTCTCCTGTATCAGTATTGGTATTTTTATTTAGAATTTCAAAAAAGGCTGTAATCGCAACTGAATTTTTAGAAACGATCGCCACTTTATCACCTTTATTTAATGTGAAATTCAAGTCTTTAAATAAAACTTCTCCATCAACTGATTTAGACAAGTTTGTTACTGTCAAAATTTGATTTCCTGCATCTCTTTCAGAATGGAAATTAATTCCAGGATATCTTCTAGATGACGGTTGAATTTCATCTAAATCCAATTTATCCAACATTTTTCTACGAGACGTAGCTTGTTTGGATTTCGAAGCGTTGGCAGAAAAACGAGCGATAAAATCTTGCAATTCTTTCTTCTTCTCTTCAGCTTTTTTGTTTTTGTCAGAACGTTGACGAGTCGCTAATTGAGAAGATTGATACCAAAAAGTATAATTCCCAGTAAATAAATTGATTTTACTGAAATCAATATCACAAACATGCGTACAAACCGTATCTAAAAAGTGACGGTCGTGAGAAACAACAATCACAGTATTTTTAAAATCTAACAAAAAATCTTCTAACCAAGAAATCGTTTTTAAATCCAAGTCATTCGTAGGCTCATCGAGAATCAGTACATCTGGATTTCCAAAAAGTGCTTGAGCAAGCAAAACGCGAACTTTAACATCACTTGCCAAATCTTTCATTAACATATAATGCTTCGCTTCTTCAATTCCTAAATTGCTCAACAAACTTGCAGCATCTGTCTCAGCATTCCAACCTTCTAAATCAGCGAATTCGCCTTCAAGCTCGGATGCTCTCATTCCATCTTCGTCAGAAAAATCAGGTTTTGCATACAAAGCATCTTTTTCATTCATGATTTCAAACAAACGTTTGTGTCCCATGATGACAGTTTGTAATACAGGAAATTCGTCAAATTCAAAGTGATTTTGACTCAATACAGCCATTCTCTTTCCCGGCTCCAATTCAACTCTTCCGCGAGTTGGATCTTGATCACCAGTCAAAATTTTCAGAAAAGTAGATTTACCAGCACCATTCGCACCAATAACACCATAACAGTTTCCATTAACGAATTTTAAATTAACATCGTCAAAAAGTGTACGCTTACCAAATTGAAGCGAAAGATTATTTACTGAAATCATTTTTCTTAGAAATTTTGTGCAAAGGTAGCGATTTTGTGCGAAAGAATTAAACAAAAAAATCCGACTTAAATAAGCCGGATTTAAAATTCTATTTGGATTAATTTATTTACTAACTACCAATAATTGCGTTGAACCTTCTTTGTTTACAACCAAATAGGTTCCACTTTGTAAACCTGCAATTGGCAATTGGTTCGTGTTTGTTGCTTTCAAAATAAGTGAACCTTGCATATTGTAAACGTTGTAATCATTTGAAATGGAAGTATAAACAATCGTTCCATCATTTGGATTTGGATAAACCGTAAAAGTCTTTTTGATTTTTTCCAATTCTAGAATTGATGACAAATCATTGTTATTCAATGGTGTTGGACTATCAAAAACAACACGGTTTGTGCTTCCATTTGGAGAGCTTCCGTACGAGAAATCAACATCCAAAGCTGGCAAATCAATTTCATCAATGATGGTAGTACTATCCGGCGCAAATAAGAAAAGTGTTTCATTTGCACTCAATTTAAAATTGGTGTGCGCTGCGCCTCTATTTCTTTCATCGGACGCAAAAAACAATTGGTAGCCATTTGCCGGGATCACACTTGCATTTTTAGGCTTCAATCTGTATTTCGTGGGTAAAGTAATATCGTCTGTTAGGAAATATTCTTCAATTGTAATTGGATAATTGTTTTTATTATAAATTTCAATCCAATCCTCAAACTGTCCAAATTCGTCCGGCCAGTTGTATTCATTATTGATTAATACTTCATTAATCATTGGCTCAATGAAATTTGGATCAGCAATGAAATTTGCAGAAATATTCAAATCAGAAGTTGTATTAATCGTTGCAGAATAAGTATTTGAAGGAACATTCGACCAACTATCGAATTTATAACCTCTTTTTGAAATTGCAGTAACAGGGAACGGGATTGAAGCAAAATATTGACCTGTCCAAGGGAATGGTACTAAGTCATTTACACCAGAAACAGCTTTTGAAATGTACAATTCATTGATTTTTATCAACCCTTGATTTACATTGTTGACATTTAATGTGATCCTAACACTATCAGCAATTGTAAATTTAGCGTTAAAGTGATTTCTAACGTTTCGTTGTCTATCACTAAAATAAGTTCCAAAGCCAGTATGCAAAAGATTCCATTTATTCAACGACGGTACCTCCGTTTGTCTGTTAGCAAGCGTTGAACTTGTGGAAGGATATCTCCAACGATTCACATGGTCTACTCTAATATCTTGAATGTCATTTTTATACTCAGTAAATTTTGGTTGTAGTACTTCTGCTTTAAATTCTGTATTCATCAAATCCGCCATTCTATTAATGAACAAAGCTTTAAAGCTTGGGTTCATTAACATTTTTCGTAGTAAACGATTCGCTTTCTTAAAATCAGCAGTTGTTTCTTGTAAATAATAATCTAGCGCATTGAACGATTTATAAACGGTATCACAAGAACCTCCAAAAGCAGCGTCTACATCAAAAATATAGTGTCTCCATTTTGATTCAGCTTTGGCGTCTTTATATTTCCAAAACCCAATATTTGTTCTCGGGAAATCAGCATTTCCTAAGAAAATCTCAGAACAAAATAAATCCATTAATAAATTAACATCTACCTTTTCTGTGATATAGTCGAAATTGGATTGAATTGTCAAATCATTATTCTCAGCAAAAATTGTGATTTCATCAAGTTCATTGGGATTATCAAGTTGACCATCAATAATTCCATATGTAAAATCAGATACTGCCACGCCATCATCTTTTATACCATATCTATCCGAGAAATATTCAGCATCTAACCTACTTCTTAAATCATTAATCCCCCAAAACTCTCCATTTAAATAAACAGCATAAAGAAAAGCTTTAGCATGATCCATATCCATATCGCTCACAAATTGGTTTGAAAGATAATCTCTTCCAATACAAAATGGACTATGACCTTCGTTACGCAAGATTGCAACATCTAAATTGTCCCCATTGGGCAATTCAAATTTAGTAGTATCATAATCGAATCTACTGTATAATCTCAAAGATTTATGTGCAGAATGTCTTGATCCATTTCCATGAATTCTGGTACCAAGCGTAATTTCCTTTTCGAAAACACCTAATGAATCAAAAAATTGAACGATTGCTGGTCTTTCGTATTTCCTACCTAAATTCACATAATTTCCGTTTGGATCATTCCCGTATACGTAAATACCCGTTTCATTGTCAAAATAACCAATGCTGTCGGTAATAATAGAGATGATTGGTAGATTATATGTTGGCAAGGAGGTAAAATAAGTGTAAGCTTTTTCTTCAGATTCAATTCCATTCGTAGAAAATGATTTCGTTCTCAAAATAAAAGCTTTCGAAACATTCCCATAAGGTTCTACCCAACCACGATTGTCCGCTCTTGCTTGAGAATATTGACCAATCGGTGCATTATCTTCTGGATTTGTAGGAATTTCAGAAAAATTATTTGGTCTTAGATTCGGATTTGTAAGAACGATAGCAGATGGAGCAGTTGGTGAAGTACTTTTAACTTCCGAACCATTCAAAGTATATCTTACTGTTAAAGGACTTGAATTAAAACTAATAACCGAATTAACTGGGTAAACTCCAGGGACTAAGTTTACTCCTGGTTGTGACGGAAAAACTGATACTCCATTACTGTTTGTAGCATTTAAAGTTGGAATTGAATAAACGAACGCACCTGTTCCATCCGGGAATCTTGAATAACTGTAATTTAGATATTGATTTAAAGTTGAAATTTCATCAACTATAGTAGTTGAAGTTGAAAGTATCAAATTATCTCCTGCTCCAATTCTAAAATTAGTATGATTCTCTGGCGTATATAATCCTTTCCCACTTAAAAAGACTATCAATTTTGCATTTGGAGCAATTGAAATATTAGGCAATTGCCATTTCAAAATATTTGTTTCAACGTCGGATAAAAAGTAGTTTGATGCATTTACACTTGATGTTGAAATATTTATCAATTCTACAATGGAAGCGCAGTCTGATTCAAAATCGTAATATACGCCATTTTGTTTAAATAATACCTCGTTTATCTTTAATTGAGAAAACGAATTTACAGATATAAAAAAGGTCAATAATAAGGTAATGTATATGTTCATGTCAACAAAATTAAATCAATAATATCAAAATCAAAAATTAAATCCCTAATTTCTTTGCTTGCGCAGATGATTTTGGTGGATTCCAAGGATCATCGTATGATTTTTTAAAGAAAAATTCTTGGATGTATGCAATCGTTCTTACAAATCTCAAAAAATAACCAAAATAGACAACCATTAATGGGATGTATATCAAAAAATAACTAACAGGAGCATTTTTGTATTTTCTAAACAACGAGAAAAGGAGAAATTTGAAGTAATTCACGGTTGTATACAATAATATATTTGTATAAATTACAAATTTCAATTCCGATGGAAAATTGACTAACATATCAATTACATAGACATACCATTTGACGTTTAGAATCAAGTTGTAGGTGATATTTTCTAAAAATGAAATAAAACTAGGAAAATTAAAATGTTGGTTTGGAAAGAAAACATCTCTGTGTTTTCGAAGTCTGAAACGAATCAAGCTTTTATCCCAACGAAGTCGCTGTTTTGCCAGTTTTTGAAAAGTATTTGGTGCATTTGTCAAACAAACAGCATCTGGAGCAAATTTGATTAAATACCCCACTTTTCTAATTTTCACTGTAATATCTCCATCCAAACCTGGTCCTATATCCCAGCCTTGGATTTGTTGCATGGCTTCCATTTTAAAAGCGCCAAATGCCCCGGAAATTACACGGTAGATCCCCAAATGACTAGTTACAATTCTACCAATCGAAATGGTATCATAATATTCAATCGCCTGAATTGTAGTCACTAAGGAGTCCTTGTAGTTTTTCACCATTACATTTCCACCGATAGCTCCAATTCTATCGTCTTCATAAAATGGTACAATAATTTCAAAAATAGCGTCTCGATTGTAACTGCAATCAGCATCCATGTGCACTACAAACTTCCCCGTAGAAAAACGCAATGCTAAATTGGCCGCTGAAGCTTTACCACCTCTGAATTCATTTCGAATAAATTTATCAATGAAACCATTTCTTTCCATATCCTTTCCAATAAAAGGAGTGTCGTCGTCAGAACCATCGTCTACAACAATTATTTCAATATTCTTGTAGGTTTGCTCGCGAAGCGACATTACTAATTTGTAAATGTGCTTCCCTTCATTTTTCCCCGGAATAATTACTGAAACTAAAGGTTGTTCCAATTTAAAACGATAAGTCGCTTCCTCTCTTAAATTTCTTGTAAAGCGCTTTTTCATGAAAGCTGAATTTAATGAGATAAAATCTACGACGACATATCTAATTAGCTCAAAGAACACAAAAAACCAGAATACCCTAGCAAATCGGCTGATGCCCATCGCAGATAAGTATTCAAAGAATTCGTTTAAATTCATTACAAACTATTGATCAATTCATTAACTTGAAGTTCAGATGTTGTTTCTAAATTCAACTGAAGTGCTTTACCGTTAATATCTATCGCCAAGTCCTTGAAATTGTTCTCAATTAACTTTTTCAACAAATCCAAAATATCACTTAAAATTCTTGAAACGATTTTACTTGGAATATCATTCATCGTAATCAAAATAATCTCTGAAGAGTAAAATGTAATCATATCAGAAGATCTGATTGAAGAACGAATTTCTGCAACGATATCTCTCAAGAATGCTTGTTGTCCGTTACTTCCCACTTTGGCATAAAACTGGCCTGCGTTCACAATATTTACAGCAACAACATTTGAACTTCCTTCTGTTTGACGAATTCGTTCAACTTCGTATTTCACAACCGTTTTGAATGTCTCAAATTTAACCGTACCAATTATTTCCTCAATGTCTTTAGGAGTTGAAGAATAACCTCTCAAGGCAACATCTTCTCCTTTTTTACTCATCGTGTAGGTAAAAATTTCCTTTGAAACTAGTTGCTCAACGGGATTATCATGTGTACAGCTCATACATTTCGCCAACACGTTGAAATCCTGAAATCTGTGGTTACAATTTTTACAAACGTGTAAAACTGATGGTTTATCGTAGTCAATTCCAATATGTTTTAAAGTTTTAGAACATTTTGGACAGTTCAATTTATCATCTATGTCATTTGTAAAATCCGTAATTGGACCTACATACGCGCATGGAAAATGATGCACAATATCGAATGAATCGGTATTTGTTGAATTGCATTTTGTGCAAGTTTCACGGTAACTTAAATGTGAAGATTTACAATTTGCACATAAATAAACTCGATCTAAATACTCAGCGGAAAATAATCCCTCGCTAACAGCTGTATTTAATAAATCAAAAATTTGGTATTCATCACTTGGTTCGTAATTACATGCTAAAAATGGGAATGAATAATTCGTACTTGAAAGCGCATATGGAACTGGTTCGAATTCTTTTTCATCACGTGTAAACATATAACACATCAACTTTGAAATAACTTGTGCTTCAAATGAAATTGAGTTGATAAAAGTTAATTCAGACTTACGTTGATTGATAGATTCAGTAATATCATGAATCAATGGGATTTGATCAAAAGAATTTAATACACCATCAATTAATTTTGCAACCAACGGATCTTTGTGCGCATTTCCATTCATTAAAAAAACAGGCTTCAAATAGACATCAGGATTATGACTTCCACGAATTCTTCTCAAAACCATTCTCACAAACTCAACATTTCTGCCTTCGATAATAATTCCAGCATAAGTAGATGAACTTTCTAATTTAATTTTTCGACTTGCCGAAATATAAACATAGGTTCTGCTCGAGTACTTAATTGTACCTTTGAGTGCGTTTATTTTTACGTTTTCTAAGGCCATTAATATTTAGTTTTAGTGATTTTAACTGCCATTTTCCAGTATGCTTTCCACAATTTTAAATCGTGTTTTGTCTCAGGATAAATGTCTACAGTCAACGATCTAGTTGTTGGTTCATATTTCTTTTGAAATTCCTCTGGCAATCTATATGTTGCGAAATAAAATCTTTTTATGATTCCACGACCTTCAGATCCATCAGGAAAATGTAAATCTACACGGTCACCAATTTTGATTGAAGCCAAATCTTGTTGGTCAAAAAACCCTCGAATTGAAATGTTTTCTGGTCTGTGAATTGACATGATTTCTTCACTTTTCAGGGCAACCTCAAACTCATTTTTTGTGATTGTCGTGATCGTTCCTGTCAGTGGTGAATAAAAAACTTTTAGTCCAGAATCATCTCCGCCTCCACCGCCGCCGAGACCTTTACCAGCATAAGTTGAAGTAGAGCTTAAATCTCTTTTCATTCCTTCCAATTGATTTAAACTGGCTGAAAGCATGGCAGTTTTACCTCTCAACGATTGAATATCAAAATTCAATTGATTAATTTTAGCCAATTGATCATCTAATTTATTTCTCGGCAAAACATCCAACATCACTTCATTTCTAATCCGTTGTAGCTCTGCAGAATATAAATTTTTCAGCTTAACTTTTTCAGCAATCAAAAAATTGTTCACCTTGATATCTTCTTGCACTTTAAAAATTTCTTTTTCAGACCAGGAAACATCCCCTTGCTTTTTAGAATTCAGAGCAAAACCGGCAGATCCATATCCACCACCATTGTTTCCATCAGCATTGTCATCATCTGCCATATAGCTAAACAACGAATCACCAATTTTTACTTCATCACCTTCTGCAACTAAAATGTCAATAACTCGACAATCGTCTGTGTTTCTAATAGAGATATTTTCAAATCGAACTTGCCCATCACCTTCAATAAAGAATAATTCATTAATCAGATATCTAAAAAAGAATAGTAGAATGATACCCAGCAACACAAAATAAATAATCCTGTCCCAGTTAACCTTCCCTTTAGTCTTTCCTTTTGTCTGAATTTCAAGACCTTTTAAGACTGATTCGTTTCTTTTGAAGTTAATGTTTTTCATTTTCCGTCATTGTTTTTTTGTCCATCTCAATCAATCTATACAAATCATGAAAACCAAAACATTTGATTCCTGTTTCTTTGTATAAAGCTTTCGCAAAAAGTTCCATTTCATCTCTTGTTTTAAAATCTTCCGTTCTTAAAGCAATCATTATTTTATTATTGTGCTCTTTGTAAGCGCTTAATTTTCTGACTAAATATTCAAGTTTCACATTTTCGTAGCACATAAAGCGAATCATATCCACTTTTGAAAACATCGAATTTACATAATTAGTGTCCATATTTATTGGAATATCAATCGATAATTTCCAACTTTTAGAATCACATATTATCTTGGCTTGATCAATAATTTCTGAATATTTACTCATTAATTCAGCCTTGTTCGATTTCCAATCAGCTCTAACGTGTGGTTCAATATCCAAATGAATTCCAGCAATTTTCCAACCGTTAAATGGTTTTAATAAATTCTGTAAGTCTCCTTTAAAATCATCAGAATCTAATAACTTGTTTTGACCAACCATCGGATAAACATCTATTTCGCTTTTGTTTAATGATTTCACTAATGCTGTTTTAGCAGAGATTTGTTTGTCATTTTCAGATACGGCGATATAAGCTTCATCAAACTGGTTATATACTATGTATTCTTGAATAAATGATGGGTTTTGAGTTTCGAAAATTTTGCTCCAAACATAAACTCCTCTTTCTGTTTCGTCTTCGAAATCAAAATAATTTGGAAGATCTAGTTGAACTATCATAGAATCAAGTGGTAAGTTGTTTTGTTTAGAATGAATTCTCAATAATTTGATGTACAAATTTTGTTTTAAGTCTAACAACTCAATGTCAATCTGCAATAGATTATCAATCAATTCCAATCCATGTAGAGGATTAAAATCAGCATCTAACATTTTCGCTTTAACGCGCTCTCTTCTGATTGCTTCATTAGCCAAAATTCTTTTTTGATGAAAAATAATGTATTGTTTCAATTGATATCTGAATTCATAAGCCAAATTCAACAATTCAATTCTTTGATTTTTTAAATCAGTATCTAAAGTATAAAGCTGTTTTTGCGTTTTATATTTATTTACAGCAGCTTGTTCTTTGTTTGTAAATGGAATTGGAATTCCAACAGAAACACCTACACTGAAAAATCTTCTGTAAGAGGGATTTGTTGTTAACAGATCATAAATATTATATCTTGCATAAGTTCTAAGTTTAATCTCATTGTACCAAGCATTTTGTCTCGTTAAATTTTCCTCCAAAAATAAACGCATTGAATCAGCCAATTCTTGTGTGTTTAAAATCCCAAAGAAATAATCATAATTCAAATCAAACAAAGGAACTTCTGCCGCCAAAAGCGTACTGTCAAATTTAGAATCAATGTGTTGATTGTAAGAATTAAAAATCCCTTTCATTCCATTGATTTCTGCAATTCTTGTTTGAGAACGCAACAATTGTTCTTTGTCAATCTTTTTCGCAAAGTATAAGTCCTCCAAATATTTAATTTGACGATTTAATATTCTCTCTCTTTCAACTAATAAACTTTTTTTGTGCTCATTGAACCAATAGATGCATTCGTTCATTTTGATTCCAAAATCGTCTTTGGATTCATTGCTTGCAAGATTGTTGAAATAATTTCTTTCAGCTGGAAGCGTTTTAAGTTGAGCCCTAGTATCAAAATAACCGCCGTTCAAGATATTCCATTCAATTCCTGCTTGCGCTCTTCTTTGATAAAGAATTCCTTCTTCAACATCAGATTGAGATTGATTGAAATTTTGAAGTGCATCAATATTAACTGCAAGTCCAGTTTGCTTTCTTAACAACTTCTCATATGCTTCATAATAATTATCATAACTATAAGAAGAGTCTTTGTGTTGAATTGATAATCTGCTTAAAAAAGTAATTACTGAAGAATCTCTGGAAATTGGTTTTTCTTCGCTTAACTTAGCTTCTTCGTTTTCAAATATTTTTTGAAGCGTCTTAATAGTGGCAGCTACTTTCTGCTCATTTTGAGGTTGCGCAAACGATAAGTTAGCTTGACCTAGCAACATCAGTAATAAGTAAATTTTAAAATTTTTGATAACGTTGTAATTTTAAATGTCTGCAAATTTACGCATTTTAACAACTTAAGGTTTCATTTTTTCAGGACAATGGCAAGACGTAAAAATTAAATAATTAAAAATGAATACTTTAAACTTTTAATTTGTCAATAAAATTGTTAATAAACTAAAATTTAACATTCAATATAACGGAATTTCCACAATCGAAATGATTTTTAGGACAACTTTTAAAACCGTGCAAACCACAAGGTCTACAGCTCAAATCAAGTGTGGTTTCTTTAATTTCAGAATCGTCAGCAAGCGGACCAAAACCAAAATTTGGAATTGTTGAACAGTAAAAAGCTGTTGTTGGAGCATTCATTGCTGAGCAAATGTGCATCGGTCCAGAATCATTGACATAATTTCTTGTTGCATTTTTCATCAAAGCAGCAGATTCCAAAAAAGAAAAATTCCCAGCTAAATTTTCAACATTTGAACTATCAATTTTTTCAAGAATTGAATCGCATAATTTTCTATCTCCTGGACCTCCAAGAAGGTAAACTTTTCCTTCCTTCGAAAGCTGATTTGCTAGTTCAATCCATTTTGGAATAGGCAATTGTTTTGTAAACCAAACGGATGCAGGCGCAAGGCAATAGTATTTCTCTTTTGAAAAAGGCAATACTTTTTGAAAATCTGATTCACTTGGAACTAATCCTGGCTTTACAAATGAACTTGCGCCGTGGTGAGCAATACATTCAAGATTTCGTTCTACTTCGTGCTTACCAGTCATCGAATGCTTTATTTTGATGGAATAAGCAAATGACATAGGATTTTTATCGAAACCGACTTTGGATTTTGCACCTGAAAATGCAGTCAATATTCCAGTACTGGCGAATCGATGAAGATTGATCACTTCATCATATTTTTTGGAGCGAATTATTTTAATAAGATTTTTTAATGTTTGAATTTTAGGAGCTTTCTTATCTAAAATCAATACTTCACTAATTTTTGAATTATTTGAAAGCAAACTTTCATTTCCTTTTCTAACTAAAACATCAATCTTGCAACTTGGGAAAAGTTTAGATAATTCAGAAATTACCGGCGTTGCCAGAATTACATCACCTAAAAAAGCAGTCTGAATAATTAAAATTCTCTTCACAAAAAATATTTAAAATTGGTTATTTGACAACAAAATTCGAATCAACGTTATACTTTACCCTTTTTGGTTGACAAAGATTTCAGCCAAGCGATGTAACCACCCCTATTTTGAATAAAAATAATGATTCTGGTTTGAAGGTACATCAAAATGAACATCGTAATCACGCACAAAATAGTGATTGGTAAACTGAAACGGGTATTGTAACCAATAATGGGTTTTACAATTTGGTAAATCACAATTAAGTGCCCAACATATAACCAAAGCGTATTTCTACTCATTTGCTTCATGAATTTTGGTAGGTCTCTCACCACTAAACTTAAAAAAGCCATCACAGCTCCTACACACAAGACAACGCCAATTCTATGGTAAATCAAATTTGGACTGTCATGCCAAAAATAACTTCTACCATACAGATAAATTTCAAATTCATTTCCAAGCCTTGAGAGCAATAAAAAGCTCAAACCGATTGCTCCTAATTTAAAACCAATTGCTCTTTCAAAATTTTCTTTTTTAATTTCAACAGATAACCAAATTCCTAATAAAGCCCCTGCAAAGATATAAGCCAACCAAGGTGTAAGCGGAAACATAGATTTGGTGCCAAAATCATTTAAAAAAGGAGCAACAAAAATTGGCAATTCTGACAAATCTACATTGTGCAACATCGGATATGAAGTAATGATAATTATCATTAACGCAAAAAACAAGAAAGCCATGATTCCCTTGATGTGTCTGGAAATAAAATAAACAAACATTACAGTCAAAAGCCCAACAGCAATAATGTGCAATACATCCACTCTAAGTGCTCTTTGTTTTTCTTCGATCGTCAACAAATTAGAAATCACCAAGAATGGAATACTTATCAAAACCCCGTAGAAGAAAGACGAATAAAGTCTTTTCTTGCGTTCTTCTTCTTGAAAAAATTCTTTATTAAAAAGTGCTTCTCTAAAATTGGTATGTTTTAAAGCGCCTTCTCTAAAAATTCGTTTCAATAGTCCTTGACGGGTAGCTTCTTTTTCTGCTGTCAATGTCTTGTAGACTAGAAGAATGATTGATACCCCAAAAATAGTAGATAGAGTTTCGCCGATACCAACATTTAAAAATTGATCCAAACCATCTTTAGTGAAAATTTTACCGATTACATAGATTGGGAAATTCAAAAAATAACCCCAAAACAATAATGTTACAATTCTTTTTGCCCCAGCTTTTACTCGTGGATTTGTTCCATCTGGTTTTTCTTGAGAAAGCATTAAAAAAGTAAACACGGCGCCAGACACAAGCATGAAAAAGGGAGCTGTATAACCTCTAAAACTTGTCCAAAGTTTAATTCCTGCACTTCCACCCTCTCTGATTGATAAATCTAAAAAATCATACGTCGTATGTCCTTGAATCATCATGAAGAGCGCCAAGACACGCATCAAGTCTAAAAATAAAATTCTCTTTGGCTTTTCCATATAGAAATGTAAAATTACAAGAAATTCAGTTTAAAACTGAATTTAAGTATGAATGCTTCCTTTTTTCAAAAAAAAAAGAGCGCTTTTGAAAGCACTCTTTTCTGTAAAATGAATTTGAAATAAATACTATAATTTCAAAAATTGAATTTTTCTACTAGAAATACTCAATTTCAAAAAATAGTTCCCTGCTTTTATTTCACTTAAATTCACACTTGATATTGTTGATTCTAGATTACCTTCCAAAACTATTCTTCCTTGTAAATCAATTATTTCATAAGATGAATTTGTTAAGTCACCTATAAATTGAACATTTAATACATCGTTTGCAGGATTAGGATAAACACTAAAGGTTGCTTGTTCACTTTCTGATAATCCTAAATAATCCATTGACAAGTCGAGCGTAATAATTGAGTCACAACCAGCAGCGTTTGGAATAGTTTGCGTATAAACACCCGTTTGATTATAGGTTTGACCATTCAAAGAAAACGAATTTATCGCAGAACCAATAATTGTCAAATAAGTTGGTTGATTCACGGTAATAAAAACTGTATCAGTATCCGTACAACCGTTAGCATCAGTTCCTGTTACAATGCAATTCAAATTTGAAGTTGGTGAAAATGATTGTCCGTCAACAATTCCGTTGTTCCAACTGTAGTTCTGTGCGCCGCCACCAGACAATGTAATTGGCATTCCACTACAAAAAGTTTGATCAGAACCAGCTTGAACTGTTGGTAATGGGTTAACTACAACATTGATTGTATTAGAAGTTGTAACACAACCAAAAGCATCTGTGACAGTTACATAGTATGCACCTGAGCTTGTAACTGTAATTACCGGTGCATTTAATCCATTAGACCAAATATTTCCATTTGTAGATGAAGAAGATAAAACAACATTTTGGCTTTGACAAAAAGTAGTATTTCCATTTGGAGAAATAGATGCAGACGCAACTGTTAAATTTAATGTTACAATAGAATCACAACCTGAAACATTTGTCAAAGTAAAAGTTGCTGTATTGTTACTTGTTGGATAAGTAATTCCATCAATCCAAGTGTAAGGTCCACAAGCATGGTGAACATCGATTCCAGTATTTGGAGCTCCAACTGTAAGATTTAAAGTTACGATTGAATCACAACCAGCAACGTTTGTCAAAGTATGCGTCGCTGTATTGTTATTAGAAGTATACGTTACCCCGTTAATCCAAGTGTATGGACCGCAAGCATGTTGCACATCAATTCCTGTATTTGGGAAATTCACAGTGATGGTAAAAACTTCATCGTCAACGCACGCACCCAAAGCGGCAGTTCCAAAAGCATAAATTGTTTGTGTCGAAGTAATTGGTCCGACTACTACATTTCCCGTACCATTTGGGCCGTCAAAGTAATTCATTGTTAAATCCGCATTTCCAGATGGAGTAACTTCAGCAATTGCTGGTAATGTGTAAGAAGAACAAACAGATTGACTTCCAGGATTCACGATACTAATTGGATTGCAACTAGGAAGGATATTTAAAGAATAATCTTCATAAGTTCCCCATGAGCCTGTGTAACATGGAATTGGCGTTGCAATATCACATCCTCCAATTCTCATTCTGTGAATTCCTGCGGTAGCATTTGCAGGAATTGTAAAAGTTGTATTCAATGTTGTTGGGTTGGCTGCAGTTGAAACTCCTGAATACATTTCCTCACCAGCATCAGCGAAAGACCCATTGTTATTCCAATCGACCCATATTTTGGTGTTGTATGTATAACCAGTTGAGTAAGTTAAATCCAACGTAACCACATCATTTTGACTGTAATCTGAAGAAAGACTTGAATAATCAGCATATCCGCCAGGTTCGCCTGCAGTTGGGTTACTTACTGTTCCATAAACAACATTTGTGATTCCTGATCCATCCGTGCTCGTTGGGCCAGGTGTGCAATAACAACTGTTGAAACCATTAATTCCAACTTGAACTGGTGTGGAAGTAACTGGCGTTCCATCGGAAATACAAGTCACAATACATTGATAAAAATTACTAGCAGATTGATTTGCCAAATAAGTTGAACCTGTTGCTCCAGCGATATCAGTATAAGAAGAACCGTCAGTTGAAATTTGCCATTGGAAAGCATAACCACTTAAAGCTGGAGAATTTTGCAACGACAAAGTAAAAGGAACTGTCGGACAAGCTGAAGTTACTGTAGAAAGGGTATTTCCTGGTGAAGGAATGCCAGAACAATAAGGCAATTCAGTACCGTTTAACGTAAAAGAACCTGCACAAGGACTATTTGGAGTTGGCCAAGTATCAAAAACGATGTAGTATGTAGTTCCAGAATTAATATTTCCAGTAACAGTTAGCGTTTTTGAACTAGCACTTGAGGTTACAAAGCCAACCAATCCTCCTCCAGAAGTAGGGCATCCTGAATAAAGAAAAATCCCTGACCAAGTTTGACCAGTATATGCGATTGTAACACCTGAATAACTTGAAGTCGGTGTCCATGTGTAAACTGATTCTTGGCCACCTAAATAGAGTCCACCAGTTCCAGCTGCCGAATTTGAAGATGTAATGTCGTTAGTCGATCCACAAATCAATGACTGTGTATAAGGCAATGTCGGTGCTGCAGGTATGATTTCAGCACTTGGACAAACAGTTGAATTACCAATAAATACAAAATTGATAATGGCAATAAATGAGAGTATTAATTTTTTCATAGACACGAAATTAATAACTTGAGTTTTTTTTGTTTTAAACAAAGATATTTATTTATTCTTAAGGCTTAAGAAAAATTTAACAGAAAAATGCATTTATAGTAATAATTGAAATATTTCTCAAAAAAACTAATTCCAAAATATACAACTAATTACGATGTAATAATACGAACAAACTGCTTGTCCTTCAATTTCTGCAGGCACCCAATTATCCAATTTCAACAAATTCTTTTTGATTAGTTCTTTATCTTTTTGTTCAAATTCCTCAGTTAATATGAAACTGTCAATAATATGGCCTTTAGAGTCAATCGTTACTTTTGCCTTTAAGCTGGTTGGCAGAACATCGGATGCGGTTAACTTTAAATCACTTAAAACACTGTCCATCATTAATTTCATAAATTGAGATTTAGTACCTGAAAAGACTGCTTCTTTCGTTAGATTTTCTGCTTCGTAAATTTTCTCGCATTCAGCATTCTGTGCAAAAACACCACTTGAAAAAATTATAAAAAAGACGAAAAAATATTGTTTCATAAAGGGGTCAATTTAGTTTAATAAACTTCAGCAGTCAACACCAGTCTAGTTTTTTGAATAGATTCTTTGGTGTTTAAATAGATTGATTTCACCACTTTCCCTGAGTAACCTTTAGGGTCAAAAGAAACTTTCACATCTGCAGTTTCTCCAGGTTGTAGAGTATTTTTAGAAATCTCTACTTTGTTGCAACTACATGGAATATCACTAGACAAGAATTGAACAACTTTATCACTTGTATTTTTAACCTTGAAAAGTCGAATTTGAATAGCTTGTGCATTGATTTTACCCAAGTCTTGTATTTGCAAATCAGCTTTCAAAACACTGACAGAATCTTGAGATAAAATACTAATACTTTGGATTTCGATTTTTCTCTCCAATGACGCAGCTCTTGAGTAAACTGAATTTTTCTGATCATTTGGATTATCACTTACAATTTTATCTGCGGTATATTCTCCAAAAGGAACTTCTTTTATTGAAATTTTTGCCCCATTGGCTGCAGTTCCATTCAAATACGGTTTAAAAATTCCGTTGTTATACTCTGATAAATAATTAACCAGCGATGCAATTCTTCGTTTTGTCAGATTTACGTTGTATTCAGTTTTCGCTAGTGGACTCGCAAAACCCTTGATTGTCAATTCTAAAGAAGTTCCTTTTTGTAATTCTTCCAACATCAAATCACGAAATAATTCCAAATCTTTGACGCCTTGATCTACATATTCAGTAAAAAAACTCTCAATATCCTCTTTGGCATCTTCAGCCCTATTTCCTGATAAACCAGTTGAATATTCCTTTTTATAGGTTGGAATTAATGCAATATAGTCATGGTAATTATCTATATAATTAATCTTCGTGGTTGTGGCTAATGTCTTTGGATCTGGCCAATCGTTGTGAAAATACAAGGTTACTGGAAGTCTTTTATTCAATTCGGCCAAAGTTTCCTTTGGAGTTGGTGGAAATATTTTGACCGGTCTAGTAAGTGAAAAAATATCGCTACAACAAGTAGGATTTTTACTGTAATAAACCCCTAAACGGTTACTTGAAACATAATTGGTGTCGCCGTGAATAAAGAAATAGGTGTCATTTGCAGGACTGTTTGTGGGCAATCCGACATTCACAGGTTGCGCAAATTTTCCATTTTCCAATTTAGCAGAAAATACGTCATAGCCACCAAAACCATCATGCCAAGAAGACGAAAAATAGAGGTTTTTAGATTTCTCATCATAAAACGGACTCAATTCATTATCAGGTGAGTTTCCTACTTTGTAAACTTTAACTTTACCAAATTGATTTCCATTTTTGATAAAACTGTAATAAATATCCATTCCACCTTCGCCTCCACTGCGATCTGATGAGAAAAACAAAACCTCTTCACCATCAATTTTCCCTATTGAAGGCATACTCGTGTTTGACCCTGGTTGATTGATGATGTCGCCTAAAGTATCCATAGAAGACCATTTGCCATTTTTGTAGTTGGCAACCATGATTTTACACTTGTAATTATATCCCTCATCTTTGCATAAACTGAAATAAAATCGATTTCCGTCAAGGGAAAAAGCACCATTTCCTGTATTGAATTTTTCGACAACTAAATCTTTGATAATTTCATTTTTCGTATAATTCTGATTTTCATATTTAGAGGCATAAAGTCTTGTCTTGTATTCTGTTGAATACACTTCTTCGTTGCTGTGAATCGAATCGCCTCTCAGAGAAGAAAATACAAGTTTACCATTGTAAATATTGTGTCCAAATTCAGAGTTTGGAGAATTAACCGTTTTTGGTAATTGATTGATTATGTATTCCGTTGAATCTTTGATGGCCGTTTTTGCCCAAAGACAAGATTCCAGTTCTCTTTTCGACTTCAAATACAAATAGTCTTTTTTGTCTTTCGCGTATTTCTTTTTTGCTTTCTTGAAAGTTTCGATTGCTACATCGTACTTTCCATTTTGTTTTTGCATCAAACCTAATTGCAACAAACTTGAAGGAAAAAGTGAAGCTTCTTCTTTGTTATAGACCTTTTCGTAGTAAAATTCAGCTTTTCTATAATCTTTGTAAGCCCTCAACGTTTCTGCATAGTTCCATAAAATATTTACGGTTTGAGAATCTAGCGCCAATGCTTTTTGATAATATTCTAAAGCATACACGTAGTCGCCCTTTTTATATTGCGCTTCAGCAAATTTCAAATAATTTGACAAATCATTTTGTCCAAATGAAAAAAGCGAAATGAAAATGAAAGTGCATATTAAATATAATCTGGACATACGCGATGTAAAACTTTTTTCGGTTTGAAACGGGTAATAATGTATCGAACACTCAGCTCAATTCCACCTCTGACATTGCTTGCAGGCATTAATTTTGAAAAATTCACATCGTAACTTAATCCTGCATACCAATTTTGATAGTCTATTCCGGCGCTCAGATATCCTGCATCTTTGTTGCGGTAAAAAGCACCAAAATAAACTGCTCGATATTCTCCCATTCGGTCAATCAATATGTATCTCACACTTGAACCGAGTATTAATTCTTTGTATTTTCCTTGAAAATTTAGCTGAAAAGTGGGCAATAAATCCCAATCATAATTCAATTCGAATTGGCCTTTCGCAAAAAGATTGAAACGCATGTCTCTTTGCACTTTCAAACCGTAAAATCCTTGATTTGGTTTATTGACATTAAAGAGAGCCAAACCACCACTGATGCGTTTTCTATCAGATTTATACCATTCATAAACCAATCCTGTTCCAAGTGAAAAATTGGTGTTTTTTTGGTTTACATAGCTTTCATTTGTAGGCAAACTGTTGTTGTAAATTGTTCCATCAAACTGAGCATCGAACGAAAATTTATCCATGTTTACTTGACGGTGATTCATTCCTAGTTGCACCCCAGCACGCAGTATATGCACAGAATCGCTCGTCAAATTGAATTGATAGGAAGGAGAAATTTGCAATTCAACGGTTTTAAACTTTCCGTCACCAGCTTGATCATGGAAAAAGAGTGCGCCAAGTCCCAATTTTGGCAAAGCAGAAAATTTCGTGTCTCCCGAAAAAGAGAATGTGCTGAACGGAACGGTTACGCTTCTCCATTGATCTCGATAATTTCCGTGAATTCGATAATCGCCCTTGAAACGACCGCTGTTGGCAGGATTTTGAAAAATGGGATTGTCATTAAACTGCGACCAATGTATATCTTGAGCAACCGCAGAGAATGCAGTCAAAAACAACAAAGAAAACAGGTAAAAAATCTTCACGACAACTTTTTAGAATATGAAGATATAAAAAAATCTCTTAAGAATCGATGAAAACGAAAATTGGAAAAAATTTTAAGCAAACAACAAAAGGGCAATCAATCCTAAAAGTACGATAAACAGAAACATTTTCGGATCTTTATATAAAGGCTTTTTAGGTCTTTTAGATAGTTTTTTGTGATTTTGAGACAGCTCATTGAAGTTCTTGTAACGCAAGATTTGTTCCTGTGTCGGTTCAAGATTTGATTTGTTCGTATTGATTTTAAACTTTCTCATTTTTTATTTCCAATTTTTTTGAATCTTTTCCAACAAACGATAAATGCGCATTTTTGCGTTGGCTTCAGTAATATCATAAATATCAGCAATTTCTTTGAAACTCATTTCTTGAAAAAAACGCAATTCAATTAAATCTGTTTGATCAGAATCTAAGTTGTTAATGCATTGAATCAATTTTTCTTGATCCTCCATGCTCATGTTCGACGACGAATCCACTTCATCCATCACCGTTTTGAGCTGATTTTCATTTATTTCGACAGACTTTTGTGTTTTTTGACTTCTGAAAAACAAATTGACTTCATTCTGTGCAATGCGAAAAAGCCAAGAACTGAATGGAAAACCGCGGTCTTCATACTTTTGAATATTGACCATCGCTTTCATAAAAGTTTGCTGGGTCAAATCACCAGCAACAGCTTCATCTCCGCTTAAACGTTTGAAAACAAACCGAAAAATGGTATCAAAATACTTTTCGTAAAGCGCACCAAAATGTTGATGATTGCTTTTTGAAAGTTGAATCAATTCACTTTCAGAATAGACACTTTTATTTTTCTTTTTACTAAACAATTTCGATCTTTTGTAGGTTAAATACAACAAAAACTAAAAGTAACAACTTTCGCTAAAAAATTGTAAAAAAGAAGTTCTTTTTTGTATTCAAGTAAAAGCTAAATCATTAAAAACTACCTTTAAAATAAAAAGATGGAAGCAAGATTAGTAAGTCAACAGGAAATCGCTGAAAAAGTATCAGGATGGAAGTATATTGGCAATTCGATTGAAAAAAAATTTCAATTCAAGAACTTCAAAACTGCGTTTGAATTTATGACTAAGGTTGCACTTGTTTGTGAAGAAATGAATCACCATCCAAAATGGACCAACAATTACAATCAATTACTGATTTGTTTAGAGACTCATGATCAATCTGCTGTCACAGAATTAGATATTGAACTTGCCCAAAAAATTGATCAACTATTTGAAGAAAATAAAGCTTAATGTTTCACTTCATAAATTTCAAATTCCTGCTGTACATGAAAATGAAGAGCGAAGAAATAATTCCAAATAGGATGAAATAGAAACTTGGAATTTCACTTGCTGGAGCACTTGCGTATATGCTAATTAAAGCGATTAAATTGTAGACTATATACAAATGAAAACCTAATTTTCTTCCTTTCCACATGAAAATTACACCGTTTAAACCGATTGCATAAGCACCAAAATTAATCAATCTATCCATGTAGAAATTGGCGTTTGTGTATTTAATTAGATTCAAAATTTTCATCGTAATTTCCGACCAATATACTTCTCCCATTTCTTGCAATTGGGTAACCCCCGATATATTTTGAGCAATTATCTCGTCGATTTGATAATCTTGTAATGGACCAGAAATCAATCCCAAAATACTACTTAACAGTCCCGAAGAAATAGATATTAAGCTAAATACAGATAAAACAACTAAAAAAGTTGGTCTTTTCATTGGTTCATTTTGGTTTTCTATTTCCATGTTTTGCTTTTTACAAACGATTTACTTGCACTGATATGTGGATGAAGGTAACAATCTTGCTCAAAGTAAGGAACAATTTTTCGATATTCAGTGATTATTTCTTGCAATTGATTGCTGGTTTTCAATGGTTTTCTAAATTCTATCGCTTGACATGCATTCATTAATTCAATTCCTTGAATCGTGAAACAATTTTCAAGCACTCGGTATAATTTTGTTCCTGCATTTGAACCCATACTCACGTGATCTTCTTGACCATTCGATGAATCAATCGTATCGACGCTTGCAGGCATACACAATTGCTTGTTTTGACTCACAATAGAAGCTGCAGTATATTGCGGAATCATGAAACCAGAATTTAATCCAGGTTTAGCGACTAAAAATGCTGGTAAACCTCTTGTTCCTGAAATCAATTTATACACTCTCCGTTCAGAAATAGAACCCATTTCAGCCATGGCGATTGCCAAGAAATCCATGGTAATTGCCAAAGGTTGACCGTGAAAATTACCCGCTGAAACAACCAAGTCCTCGTCTGGAAAAACCGTTGGATTATCAGTTACTGCATTGATTTCATTTTCAATGATTCCTGCAGAATATTCGATCGCATCATAACTTGCACCGTGCACTTGCGGAATGCAACGGAAAGAATAAGGATCTTGCACATGCGCTTTTGATTGCGCGACAATTTCACTTCCTGCCAATAAACCACGTATAATTTCAGCAGTTTTGATTTGACCTTTTTGCTTGCGAATTTCGTTTACAGAAACACTAAAAGGTTCAATTCTGCCATCATATCCTTCCAAAGAAATCGCAGCAACTTGGTTGAATTGTTTCCATAATTTACGTGAAGCAGCAACAGCGTATGAACCATAACTACTCATGAACTGTGTTCCATTCAACAACGCCAAACCTTCTTTTGACTGCAGAACGATTGGTTTGATATTGAATTTTTGTGCTAAGTCTTTTCCAGCGATTTTTGCGCCTTCAAAGTAAACTTCTCCTTCACCAATCAAAGGCAAAGACAGATGTGCCAATGGAGCCAAATCACCAGATGCGCCCAAACTTCCTTGTTGATATACAACTGGAAGAATTTCGTTGTTAAAAAAGAATATCAGTCGCTCAACAGTTTCTAGTTGTACACCAGAATGACCGTGTGAAAGTCCCAACACTTTCAATAACAACATGCGTTTTACCAAATGTAAAGGTACTTCTTCTCCAGCACCACATGCATGTGAAAGGACGAGATTGGTTTGCAATTGTTCTAAATCCGACTTCGGAATAACAGTGTCACACAACGATCCAAAACCAGTATTGATTCCATAGATAATTCTATCTTCATTTTTCATGACGTCATCTAAATATTGACGGCAATTCAATATTTGTTTTTTTGAATTTTCAGACAACTCTAATTTCAAGTTATTGTCTAAAATGTGTTCAAGTGTTTCCAATGAAATCCACTCGCTTGTAATCGTAAATGTACTCATAGTGTAATGCTTTTTATTTGCTATTGATAATTTGAATCAACTCGCAACTATTTTTGACCAAGGTGAAAAATCACCTCTTCTAAACTCATTTCTTCTTGTTCACCTGACTCCATGTTTTTCAATTGAATCAAGTTTTCATTCATTTCATTTTCACCAACTAATGCCACATACTGAACTCTAATATCGTTCGCATATTTCATTTGCTTTTGCATTTTCGCGGCTGTCGGATACAACTCACAATCGATTCCATTTTGACGAATTTCTTTGACCAATTTCATACAGTGCAATTGTTCCTTTTCTCCAAAGTTCACAAACAACAATTTCAATCCTTTGTCTGTATCAGTTGGAAACAATTCTAATTCGGTTAGCACATCATAAATGCGATCAGCACCGAAAGAAATTCCAACACCGGAAACATCTGACATGCCAAATAAACCTGTCAAGTCGTCGTATCTTCCACCGCCACAAATACTACCCATTTTGATGTCGTTTACTTTGACTTCAAAAATGGCACCTGTGTAATAATTCAAACCTCTTGCTAAGGTGACATCAAATTTCAATTCGGCTTTTTCTAATCCTAATTCAATTGTTTGGTCAAGTACGAATTTCAATTCTTCAATTCCTTTTAAGCCTATTTCGCTAGACGCTAAAAACTGAGACATTTGAACCAGGTTTTCCTCATTGTTTCCCGTTAAATTGAACAGTGGACGAATGATTTCAATCGCTGATTCAGAAATTCCCTTTTCAAGCAATTCTTTTTCAACACCTTCCTGACCGATTTTGTCCAATTTATCGATAGCAACTGTGATATCGATCAATTTATCTTGTTGACCAGAAACCTCTGCGATTCCAGACAATATTTTACGATTATTGATTAAGATGGTAAAGCTTGGAATTTGAAATGAGGTCAAAACTTCGTCGAAAATTTGTACGAAATCAACTTCATAAAGCAAAGATTTACTTCCAACAACATCAGCATCGCATTGATAAAATTCTTGGTATCTACCGTGTTGCGGACGATCTGCTCTCCAAACTGGTTGAATTTGATATCTTTTGAAAGGAAATGAAATTTCATTCTGATGTTGCACAACAAAACGTGCGAAAGGAACTGTTAAGTCGTAACGCAACGCTTTTTCAGACAAAGAATTGGCAAATCGAGGTAAGTTTTCGTTTGTCAAGGCATCCAGATCCGCTTTCTTTAGTTTTTCTCCTGAATTTAGGATTCTAAAAATCAAACGATCTCCTTCTTCTCCATATTTCCCCAAAAGCGTTTGTGATAATTCAAACGAAGGGGTTTCAATGGGTGAAAAACCATATTTTTTGAACACATTTCTAATTGTATCAAAAATATAAGATCTTCGAGCTACTTCTTTTGGTAAAAAATCTCTGGTTCCTTTAGGAATCGATGGTTTCTGCGCCATTTGAATTGAATTTTAGGTTGCAAAGATACGAAAAGTAGCGAAGTAGAATCAATCTGAAAGACGAATTAAATGCAGGGAATAAACTAACAAATGCTTATCTTCGCGCAAAAACTAATTGCTATGCTTAAAATCGATATGCACTCCCACATCATCCCAAAACACTTACCAGATTGGACAAAAAAGTTTGGATATGGTGACTTTATCTTTTTGAATCACAATGAAGATAAATCAGCAGACATGATGCAAGGAGGAAAGTTTTTCAGACGCATCCTAGAAAATTGTTGGGATGAAAACTTTCGCATCGAGGAATATGAAAATTTTGCCACTCAAACTCAAGTTGTTTGTACTATTCCAGTGCTATTTTCTTATTGGGCAAAAGCAAAAGATGGTTTAGAGATTTCCAAATTTTTAAATGATCACATTGCGGATTTAGTTGCCAAATATCCAAAAAACTACATTGGTTTAGGTACGATTCCGATGCAAGATACTGAGTTAGCTATTCAAGAATTAGAAAGATGTAAATCTATCGGATTGGTTGGAATTCAAATCGGAAGTAACATCAATGATAAAAACTTAAGTGAGCCAGAATTTTTCCCCATTTTTGAAGCTTGTGAGCGATTAGGAATGTCAGTGATGGTTCATCCTTGGCAAATGATGGGTGAAGACAGTATGAGAAAATATTGGTTGCCTTGGTTGGTTGGAATGCCAGCAGAAACTTCAAGAGCAGCTTGTTCAATGATTTTTGGAGGAATATTGGAAAGGTTGCCGAATCTTCGTGTTTGTTTTTCGCATGCTGGAGGTTCATTTTTAACCACCTTAGGACGTGTAGAACATGGATTTAATTGTAGACCTGATTTAGTTGCGATAGACAATCCTATTAATCCTAGAGATTACGTTGGTAAATTTTGGGTCGATAGTATTACCCATGATATAGATTTACTAAAATATATTTTAAAGATGCAAGGGAGCTCAAAGATTTGTTTTGGAACAGACTATCCCTTCCCTTTGGGAGATTTGGAAATTGGTAAATTTATTGAAGAAAGTGATTTGTCTCAGCAAGTGCAAGAAGATTTGTTTGCGAATGCTACTTTGGAATGGTTGAAGTTAGACAAGAAATTATTCCTATAGTTCAACTATACTTTTTCACTCGACGTTTTTCTCGTTCCAAATAACTATCAAATTTAGCCGGTTGATTAATTTCAACTTTTAAAAGTTCGTGGGTTATTGGATGCATAAATTGAACTTCGACTGCACAAAGAAAAAGTCCTTTGTCGGTTTTCATTGCAGTATCTTCTTTATACAATTTATCTCCAACAATTGGATGTCCAATAGAACTCGCGTGAATTCTTAATTGATGCGTACGACCGGTGATAGGATAAAAGTCAACAAGCGTTAAAGATGTATCCTTCAAGGTTGTGATATTTTCAACAACTTCAAATCTTGAAACCGCAGTTTTTTCTCCGATGGGAGTTTCAATTACTCCGTTTCCTGTCAATGTTCCTTGGAGAATTGCCCGATATCTTTTTTGAATTGTTTTATTTTCCAACATTCTACCCAATTCAACACGCACGGAATGAGTTTTAGCTATAATCACTAAACCAGAAGTTGCAGTATCTAAGCGATGAATTGGTAATGGCCATCTGAGTTTATCTTGCTGCGAAGATTGTTTCAAATTTTCTCCTAAAGCATTGTATAGAGTTTTAAAAAGATTACCGCTAACAGGAATTCCCGCTGGTTTAACAACTACTGCAAGAAAATCATCTTCAAATGGGACTTCAAGAACAATGTCAAAATCTTGTGGTGGCGCTGATTTTTTTTCAATCAACTGAATATTGTCTCCTAAATTTACCCATTGAGCAGTAACTCCAAGTTTATCATTTACTAAAACCTGATTATTCAAAATGGCTTTTTTGATTCCTTTTCTGGTTGGAATTTCTTCAAATTTGCCAATCAAATAATCAGAAAGTCGTTGTCTTTCAGAAATACTTAAAACGTTATGAGTTGCAATAATTATCATGCTTCAAAGATAGCATAAACAAGTTTCGTTTGCACATAGAAGCGAAGTCGTTTTGATTTTCAAAAAATAATGGGTAAAAAAAAATCCCGTACAATTGAATGTACGGGATTTATAAAAGTGGCGTCGACTTACTCTCCCACCCTCAAAAGAGCAGTACCATCAGCGCAATCAGGCTTAACTTCTCTGTTCGGAATGGGAAGAGGTGGACCATGATGCAATAGACACCTAAAATCGTTGATTGCAGATTGCAGAT